>DASUCI010000298.1:0-4633 GCA_035762825.1 Gaiellaceae bacterium
CTCCCGATGGGACCTTCGGTCAGAACACGGAGGAGGCAGTCGTCGCCTTCCAGCAAGCGAACGGATTGTCGCCAGACGGGATCGTCGGCCCTGAGACTGCGGCTGCGCTGAGCATGGTCGTCGCACGCGGCTGACACGACCCATCAGACGAATCGCGTACGCCGCACTGGATTGCCCGTCTCCCTCCTCCGGTACGACCGTGGGTCAGGCCGACTCGAGAGCCGGCGCCACCAACAGCGAGTGCTTTGCGCAACGTTCGGCTCTGCCCATTGCCCGCAGATCGAGATTTCGCTCCCGCGAATCCCGATCGCGACAACTCTGAAGCGCGGCGGTCGAGCCGCCTCGGCAGTGTTCGACGTTGCTCTCGTCGGTGGCCGATCGGCGCCCGCGCTAACGCACCTTCCTCAGCGCGCGTCCGAGTGCCTGGCCGCCCCCGAGCACGCGCTCGAACAGGTCGCCGTGCCGCTCGACGCGCTCGAGCGCCTCGCGCATCCCGAAGCGGCGCGGCGTCACGTCCTCTGTCAGCTCGTCCCAGCGAAGCGGCGTCGAGACCGGCGCGCCCGGCTTCGGCCGCACCGAGTAGACCGACGCGATCGTCTTCCCGCGCGCGTTCTGGCGGTGGTCGACGAGCACGCCCTCGCGCTTGCGCTTCAGCCATTCGGTCGTGACCAGCCCCGGGTGCCGCTCCTCGAGCGCGCGCGCAACACGCTCGGCGAAGGCGTAGGTCTGCTCGAAGGTCGCTCGGCGCACGATCGGGACGAGCACGTGAATCCCGTCGGCTCCGCTCGTCTTGACGTAGGACTCGAGCTCGAGCCGCTCGAGCTCCTCGCGGATCAGGTGAGCGACGCGGATCGCGAGGGCGAAACCATCGTCGGGCGGGTCGAGGTCGAACAGCACGAAGTCCGGGCGGTGCGGCTTGTCGACGCGCGAGTACCAGGCGTTCATGTCGATGCAGTTCATCTGCACCATCCAGAGCACCGCCTCCGGCGAGTTGACGAGCGGGAAGTCGACGAGCCGCGACCCGCCCCCGCGCGGGTAGGTGCGGTAGGTGCGCGTCGGAATCCAGGAGGGCATCCCCTTCGGCGCCTGCTTCTGGAAGTAGACATCCCCGCCGACTCCGTACGGCGAACGCTTCATCGTGAACGGCCGGTTGTGCAGGTGCGGGACGAGGACGGGCGAGATCGCGCGGTAGTACTCGAACAGGTCCTGCTTCGTGATCCCTTCGTCGGGAAACAGGACGCGTTCCGGGCTCGAGAGGCGGACCGACCGCGCCACGCAGCGGGTTCTACCTGTCCGGTGGTTGCATGTCGACGCGCAAGGTCGACGCCTGGCGTGTGTCGCGGTCCCTCGGCCGGAGCCAAACGAGCCGCCAAGAGGTCGTTAGGCTGAAGATGTAGCGATGGGCTCCATGAGCTACGACGAGGTGTGCGCCGATCATCGCTGGGAGGTGCCGGCGCGGTACAACATCGCCGCCGACGTCTGCGACAAGCACGCGCGGGACAAGCCGGCGATGGTCTGGGAGAGCTTCGACGGCTCGACGCGTGAGCTCGAATGGGGCGAGTTGCAGGACCTGGCGAACCAGGCGGCGCACACGCTCGCGGCACGCGGTGTCACGCACGGAGACCGAGTTGCGGTCGTCCTACCTCCGACGCCGGAGACCGCTGCCGTCTTCTTCGGAGTGTGGAAGCTCGGCGCGATTCTGCTCTCGATGTCCGTGCTGTACGGCGACGATGGGATCGACCATCGGCTCTCGGACTCGAGCGCGAAGCTGCTCGTCACCGACACCGGCAATGCGGCTCGCTTCGCCCGACGGTGGGAGCCGCACACCCTCGTGCTCGAGCCCGACACGCTGGCGACAGCCCCGACGGATTTCGTCTGCGTCGACACCGCGGCCGACGACCCTGCGCAGCTCTACTACACATCCGGGACGACGGGCCTCGCGAAGGGGATCGTCCATGCGCACCGCTACATCCTCGGCCACGAGGAGTTCCAGTACTGCCACGAGATCCAGAACGGCGAGCGCTTCCACGGGATGGGCGAGTGGGCCTGGGCGGCCGGTATCGCACCGCTGCTCGGGCCTTGGCGGCTCGGCGCGTTGCAGTGCGTCTACCGGCGCGAGGGCGGTTTCGACCCACACAAGCAGCTCGACTTCTTGAGCCGGCACTCGGTGACGAACGTGTTCACGACGCCGACGGCGATGCGCTCGATGATGGCCGTCGAGGATGCGGGGACCCGCTATCCGCAGGTGTTCCGCCGCGTGTGCTCGGCGGGAGAGCCGCTGAATCCGGAGGCAATCCGGTGGTTTCGCGAGCAGTACGGCGTCACCGTGCTCGACTACTACGGCTTGACCGAGTCGTATCCCCTCGTCGCGAACTACCCGTTTCTCGACGTGCGCGAGGGCTCGATGGGCAAGCCGATGCCCGGTTGGGATGTTGACCTGCTCGACGAGGACGAGCAGCCCGTGGGGCAGGGCGAGCGAGGCGAGATCTGTCTGCGCGCCCGCTCCAACCCGCACTATCCGCTCGGTTACTGGCAGAACGACGAAGCGAGCGAGGAGACCTTCGGCGGCGAGTGGTTCCACACGAAGGACGCCGCCGTCCGAGACGAGGACGGCTACATCTGGTACGTCGGTCGCGCCGACGACGTGATCATCGCAGCGGGTTACCGGATCGGCCCGTTCGAGGTCGAATCGGCCTGCCTCGAGCATGCCGCGGTACGCGAGGCGGCAGTCGTCGCGTCGCCCGACGAGCTCCGGGGCAACGTCGTGAAGGCATTCATCGTCCTGGCAGACGGATACGAGCCGTCGGAGGCGCTCGCCGACGAGATCAAGGGGCACGTCCGCGAGCGTCTTTCCGCGTACGCGTACCCGCGCCGTGTCGAGTTCGTATCCGAGCTGCCGAAAACACTCACCGGGAAGATCCGCCGGATCGAGCTCCGCGAACTCGAGCTCGACCGCGCCCGCGCAGACACGGGCTCCTGACAGCGCGGAGCCGCCGGCTCACCCCCGAGCTGTACGCGACAGCCGCTCCTCGGCGACCGAGTGGCCAACCGCGTGCGCTGCTTCGTGCCCCGTGACTGCCGCGAGGAAGTCGTCGCGTTGAAGCACGTACAGACGGCTGTCCACGAGCGCCGTCACCGTCGCCGTTCGCGGCACGTCGCGCAGGAGAGCGATCTCGCCGAAGTAGTCGCCCTCGGCAGCGGTTGTCCGGAGGCCCTCCGCAGTGATCTCGAGCGATCCGTCGCCGACGATGTAGAAGCTGTCCCCGGTCTCTCCGGCGCGGATCACGACCTCCCCGGCGGACACCGACTGCGACGCGAGGTTTGCGGCCACTCGTTCCTTCGCCGCAACGGAGAGCGGCTGAAACATTGGCACTCGCTGGACGAGCGCCAACTCGGGGACCACGACCGCCTCTCTGTCGATCGTCGCCAACTTCCGATAGGTCGCCAGCGTGAGCAACGGCAGGATCGCACCGACGGCGACGAACGCCGATCCCGGCCCGACCGCGTCCACGAGAGCAGGAGCCGCGATCGAGCCGAGCGCCACGCCGCCCATGGCCAAGCTCCAGACGACACCGAACACCCGGGTCAGCATCCGGTCCGGGATCAGTCGCTGGAGCAACGTGAACGCGGCGACATCCTCCACGCTGTTGGCGGCACCGACGACCATCAGCATGAGGAGCGCGAACGGAAGGTCGGGCAAGGGTCCCATCAACGCGATCGGCAGCCCCCAGAACACGAGCGCGATGCCGAAGGGGACCGCGAGGCGGTGCCCTCCGAGCGCCATGGCCCCGATCGCACCCAGCAGTCCCCCGACGCCGAGGGCCGCGGTCATGTAGCCGACCGCCTCTCCGTCCGCGTCGAGCACCTGAAACGCGGCGACCACGATCAGGACGTTCAGGCAGCCGCGGACGAATGACTGCGCGAAGATCAGGGACACGACGAGGCGAATGCGCGGCACGCGCGCAATCGCGCCAAACCCTGCCGCAAGCAGTCTCCGGGCGCCCTCGCCGGGCGTGACGAGGCTGATCCGGCCCTCGACCCTGACGCCCGAGACAAGGATCGCGGCCACGAGAAGCGCACCCGCACCGCCGGCGAATACCACTCCGACATCGGCCAGCGATACGAGCAGCCCGGCGAGCAGCGGCCCGACGAGCGTGCCGAGGCTCTCGACCGTCGAGGTAGCGCCATTCGCGGCGATGAGCTCCTCGGGAGTACGCGCGAGCGACGGCAGCAACGCCTGGAGCGCCGGCCGGATGAGCGTGACGGCGAACCCGAGCAGCGCTGCGAATGCGAACACGAGCGACTCGACGTCGGCATAGAACGCCGCGGCCGAGGCGCCGAGCGCGAGAGCGGCGACGAGCGTAAGGGCGAGGAGGAAGCGCTCCCGAGGGAAGCGGTCGCCCATCGAAGCTGCGAACGGCGCAACGATTGCGGCCGGCAGCAGACGGACGAGGCCGGCGATGCCGACCGCCGTCGGCCCTCCGATGTCGTAGGCGTAGACGCCGAAGGCGACGAAGTGCGCCCACTCGGCCGCAATTGCCGCGCCCCATGCCAACTCCGCGCGCCGCACATCCGGGTTCCGAAGCGCTGAACCGACTGCCTCGAGCACCTGGCGGACGCGACCCACGCCGCC
>DASUCI010000299.1:0-5777 GCA_035762825.1 Gaiellaceae bacterium
CAACGGTCGCTTCCTCGGCGGGGGGATGATGATGTGCCCCGATGCGAAGCCGGACGACGGGCTCTTCGATGTCCTCCTCATCGGTGACGTCACGAAGCGCGACCTCGCGTTCGTGCTGCCGAAGACGTACAAGGGGAAGCACCTCCCCCACCCGCGGCTCGAGCTGCTCCGCGGCAGCGTCGTCACGGTCGACGCGGACGAGCCGCTGCCGATCGAGCTCGACGGCGAGCAGCCGGGGACCACACCGGCCCGCTTCGAGGTGGTGCCGCGCGCGCTGCGGCTCCGCGTTCCAGCTGCGCGCTAGGAGGGTTTGCGAAACGCCATAGACTCGCCGCGATGCGAGATGCCTTCGACCGCTTGCTCCGCGATCTCACTCTCGTCACGCTTGCGCTCGCAATCGCACTTGGCTGGTCACTGATCCAGGTCGCAGAGGGAGTCGCCGGTCTCTTCGCGGGCTTGCTCTACGAAATCGACGGCAACGACGGCGGTCCCAACTTCTTCGCCCCTTACGCGCTGACGAGGTGGGGTGGCGTCCTCACGTGGGACGTGGGCGGACGTGTTCTGTCCCTCGGCCCGCTTGTTGCAGGGCTGGTGCAGCTCGGCGTGGTTCTCGCTGTCGCAGTGTTCGTCTATCGCCGCGCCCGCACGGACGCGAAGGACAGCGCCCAACCGTCCTAGCTACTAGGGCGAGGCAAGCGTTGGCCTACGCAGCAGGCTTGCGCGGAGCCTGGCCGCGAGCGGGCGCCTTGGCCTTCTTCAGCGCCGCGACGTCCTTCTCGAGCTTGACGATCCGCTCCTCGAGCGCGTCGATCCCGCGCACCTTCTTGCCGAGGTCGTCGACGCGGGTCTTCAGGTCGTTGTACGCCGTGAGCGCCTTCTGCCCGCCCGGGAGGTCGGCGATCCGCTGCAGCGCCTCCTCGCCGGCATCGGCGAGCCGTGCCACGAAGTCCTTCTCGGTCTTGGTCTTCTCCGTCGTCGTCATGCCGACAGTCATACCACTCGCGTCCCCCTCGTGCTTGACGCGAAGCGCACAAGGTGGCAGCGTCTGTCGCGATGCGGCGGCTCCTGGGCGCGTCTGTTTGTGGCGTCGTGCTCGTCGCCGTGCTCGCAACCCCCGCTCTCGCGCAGCCGAAGCCGATCTACGCGGGGTCGGTAGTCACTGCATCGGTGCGCATCGTCCTCGGCGGGACGCTGGTGCGCCCGATCCGCGTCACCTGCCCGGGCACGATCGGCGGGACGAGGGTTCGCGGCGTGCCGAGGGCCACGCGAGGACAGGCGTCGTGCACGTACCGAACGACGATCGCGGCGAAGGGGCTCACCCTTCGCGGGGCGGTCTCGTTCACGGCGCGCGGCGAGCGGTACGTTCGGCGCTTCGCCACCAGGCTCCGCTAGAGATGGTCGAGCACCGCGCGGAGCGTCTCACCCGCCCCCGCGTCGATCTTCAGCAGCGCGTGCGCGTCGAGCGCCGTCGGGCCGCGGTTCACGATCGCGAAGCCGCGAGCCTCGAGCGGTAAGCCGGCGACAGGCCAGACCTCGAGCGACGACCCGACGACGAGCACGAGCCGCGCCGATCGGGCGAGGTGCGTGGCGCGCTCCAGCGACGCGGCCGGAAGGAGCTCGCCGAAGAGAACGACGCCCGGCTTCAGCACCTCGCCGCAGTGCGGGCACGAGGGCGTCGAGGCCACCTCGAGCTGCGCGAGCACGGCGTCCGCCGGCTCGCTCCACAGGCAGCCGAGACACTGCGCCGAGCGGATCGAGCCGTGCACCTCGACGACGTCCCGGCTACCGGCCCGCGAGTGCAGCAGGTCGATGTTCTGCGTCACGACTGCCTGGACGAGCCCGAGGCTCTCGAGCGTGGCAACCGCCTCGTGCGCCGCGTTCGGCTCCGCGTGCAAGAGCATGTGGATGCGCTCGCGGTAGAAGCTCCAGACGCGCTCAGGATCTCGCCTGAACGCCTGGATCGACGCGACCTCGAAGGGATCGACCTCAGCCCAGATCCCCGTCTCGGAGCGAAAGTCGGGGATCCCCGACTCGGTCGACACACCGGCGCCGGTGAGCACGACGCACGGTTGGCGCTCGCGGATCAGCTCGGCTAGCGCGGCGGCGGACACGGGCGAATCGTAGGGTTGGCGCCGTGGAGGGCTTCTCGTTCTCGACCGACGTCCGCATCCGCTTCGCGGAGACCGATGCCCAGGGCATCGCGCACCACGCGTCCTTCCTCGTGTGGCTGGAGGTCGCACGCGTCGCCTACCTCGAACGACATGCAGGCGGCTACCAGGCGATCCGGGCACGCGGCATCGAGGCGCTGACGACGGAGGCGCATCTCCGCTACCACCGTGCCGCGTACTTCGACGAGACGCTGACGGTCGCAGCGCGCTGTACGGACGTGCGCGGCGCGCGCTTCACCTACGAGTACCGAATCGAGCGTGATGGCAAGCTTGTGGCCGAGGGCTACACGAAGCACGCAACCGTGGACCGCGAGACGTATCGCCCGATACGCGTGCCCGAATGGCTCGCCGAGGCGATCGCTACGGCAGAGGCGTCGGCTTGACGGGGGGCTCGACCGGGGGAGCCGCGTCGTCGGCCGGCGTCTTCGGGACCGGCTTCTTCTTCGGCGGGGCCTTCGTTCCGATGCGAAGCACACGCTCCTCGCCCTCGTACGAGGTCGTCCAGGTCTCGGAGCGGATGAGCTCGCCGTCGGCCGAGTAGACCTTGCGCGTCGCGGACGTGCGCGTCGGTGCCGAGCCGTCCTCCTCGACCACCTGCTTGCCCTTCGGAAGCGTCGGATCCTCGACCCGCTCGACCGTGACGGAGCCGGTCACGACGAGGGGCGTCGCCGAGCTCTCGACGCGCCGCGACTCGCCGCCGTAGATCGCGATGCTGATCCCGTCGCCCTCCGCGAACCCCTTCACCAGCACCCAGGTGTCGGTGTCGTTCACGAACTTCAGATCGAGCGACGGCCAGTACACCGTGGCGTCGCGCCCCAGCTCGTAGCGGCTGATGTAGAGCGAGTGCGCGTGCCGCTCGGAGATCCGCAGCCCGGCTTCCCACGCGGCGTTGAAGGCTGTCGTGGCGACCTGCGAGGTGCCCCCGCCCACCTCCTCCGCGTACTCGTTGCCGATGATCACCGGCGCGGGACGGAACCCGCGCTCCTCGGTGCGCTCGCCGATCGCGTCGTTCAGCGAGAACGTGCCGCCCGGTGCGACGAGGGTTCCGTCGAGCTCCTGGACGCCGAGCTGCAGGTTGGTGATGCGGTCGGTGGTGCCCGAGTAGTAGGTCTTGTACGACGCCATGCGCGTGTCGATCCCCATCGCGAGCGCCTCTGCCGTCGTGCGCTCGGGGGCCGCCCGGACGACGGTGAGCGTCGCGACGCGGTTCGTCGGGCGCGACGCAGCGCGGAGGATCGTGCGCGCTGCTCTGGGGACGTTCAGCTCCAGCCCGTTGCGAGCCGGCACGACCTGAACCGACTCGCCGTACACCGCGAACTCCGCGTCTCTCGGCGGGCGACCGACGTTGTCGGAGAGATTGCCGAAGTATGCGTCGGCCGCGGCTCCGCCGATGGCGAGCTTCGTCGCCCCGTCACGCGGGAGGAGGAGCAGCTCGGCGATCCTCCACCGGGGGAGCCGGAAGCGTCGCTCCGCGATCTTCAGCGTGACGGGCGCGGAGACGGCGGTCCTCGCGCGCGCGGCCGCACCGGCCAGCATCGCCGCCGTCACGGGCGGGGCAGTGACCCGTACGGGCAGGACGGTCGCGCCGGGTGTGCGCTCGAGCTGCCCGAGGGCGCGGACGAGGACCTCGGCTGCCGCCTCGCGGTCGAGTCGGCTTCCCGGTTGCTCGGCCGCGACGCGGAAGTGCAGGCCGCGACGTACGACCGCGGCACTCCGCGGTCGACGATCCACGTCCTTCGAGATCTGGTCCAGCGCGTACTCGAGTGCCGCGTTCGAGACCGCGAGCTCGGGCAACACTTCCGCGCCGAACACGCGCGCACGTATCCGGCGGAAGCCGCGCAGCGGTCCGAAGCCGTCCCCCGCCCGGGCGGCGGCGGCCACCGCTGCACTCCAGTCGGGCTGAATGCCGAGCTGGTTCGGCGCCAGCGAGTAGGTCTGCCGTCCGGCCGAGAACTCGACGGAGACAGCGGAGCGCCGCTCGTACAGCGCGTCGAGCTTGGCGATCGCCTCGCGCTTCGTCAGGCCGCCGACGTCGACTCCCCCGACCTGCGTGCCCGACGCGAGCTCGCTGCGCGAGCCGGCGAATGCGAAGCCGACGAGGATCGCCAGGATCGCGGCAACGGCCGCCGCCGCGACGGCGACGGTGCGCAACGGGCGCGCGCGCTGTCGCGTCCGGCTTCGTGGGCTGTAGAGAGGCGATTCAGCGCGCATCGAAGCGCGAATTGTAGATGCCGTCAGGCCTCCGTCGGCCATGCTCTCTGGTGACGATCTGGTGCCAAATCGTGACGGATCCGCGAGCCACCCGCGAACGTCCGCCGACTAAAATTGGCAGTGGGTGGTGGGATGGGGTGCCCCGGAGAAAAGGCGCTCAGAACACGAAGAGCTCGATCCCGCCCGACACGTAGAGCTCGACGCCGGTGATGTACGCCGCGAGATCCGAGCACAGGAACGCGATGGCGTTGGCGATGTCCTGGGGCTCGCCGGGTCGCTTGAACACGGTGCGGGAGGCGATGCGCTCGTTCATGGCGGCATTCGCCATGTGGAAGGCCTCGGTGCCGATGATCCCCGGCACGATCGCGTTGCTCGTGATCCCGTGGCGGCCGCCCTCCATTGCGAGCGTCTTGGTCAGGCCGAGAATCCCCGACTTCGTCGTCGAGTAACTCGCCTGGCCGAAGCCCCCGAGCGTGCCGGCAACGGACGCCATGTTCACGATGCGGCCCCACCCGCGCTCCTTCATGTGCGGCCAGACCGCCTGGGCGCAGTTGAACCCGCCGCTCAGGTTGACCCGAAGATCGCGCTCCCACAGCTCCGGCGACTGGTCGTGGAACTGACCGACATGGTCGAGCGTCCCCGCGTTGTTGACGAGGATGTCGACCGATCCGAGCTCCTCGACCGTGCGCGCCACCGCAGCGGCGACCTGCTCGCGGTCGGTCACGTCGCACCGGACGGCGAGCGAGCGCCGACCCAGCGAGCGGATCTCCTCGACCGTCTCCTCGGTGTGCACGAGGCCCTGGGCTCTCGCGGCCGTCGCGAGCGCTCCCCAGCTGTCGGTCTCCTCCGAAAGCTCGGACTCGACGAGAATGTCCGCGATCGCGACGTCCGCTCCGGCGCGCGCGAGCGTCAGGGCATCCGCACGACCGAGCCCGCGCGAGCCGCCGGTGACGAGCGCGACGCGCCCGGAGAGGTCGATCTCGAGAGCCACGGCGTGACCCTACTCGCCTCGGGGGAGGAAGATCTCCTTGGCGATCACCAGGCGCTGGATCTGCGACGTCCCCTCGTAGATCTGGAAGAGCTTCGCGTCGCGCATCAGCTTCTCGACCGGATACTCCTTGATGTAGCCGTAGCCACCGAACACCTGGACGGCGTCGGTCGTCACCTTCATGGCCGTGTCCGCGGCGAACCGCTTCGCGAAGGACGACTGCAGCGTGGCGCGCGTTCCCTGATCGTGGAGCCACGCCGACTGCCAGACGAGAAGCCGTGCCGCCTCGATCTCCGTCGCCATGTCGGCGATGAGGAAGTTGACCCCCTGATGCATCGCGATCGGAACGTCGAAGGTGACGCGCTGCTTCGCGTACTCGACCGCGAGCTCGAACGCGGCCTGCGCGACTC
>DASUCI010000300.1:0-11631 GCA_035762825.1 Gaiellaceae bacterium
CTGGTAGTTCCGTCGCATCCTCGGTTCTCCGCCGGGGGTGGGCATCCCTCTTTCGGGTGTGACCCGAGGGAATGGCCCGGTCTTGGAGATTTGGGATGCTGACGGACGTAGCTATTCAATGAGCCCACGCCGGAAGCCGACAGCTACGGCGTGGGCTCTGCTTCTTGACTGAAGCTTCGCCAGGAGATGGCGGACGTGCGACTTCACCGTCTCCTCGGAGAGGAAGAGCCGCTCGCCGATCTCTCGATTGACGAGACCGTCTGCGACGAGCTGAAGCACCTCGATCTCGCGGGCAGTCGGATCCTGTCCGACTTCGCGAGTCGTGGGAGGCGTGAACGGAATGACCGCGCCGCGGCGGCTCGAGCTGCGACGCGCGGCGGCCGCCTCGAACCGGCGGCTGTGGTCCCGATATCGGTCGAGGATCTCCTTGCGCTCAGCGGCGTCCACGAGTTCCGTATCGGCGCGGCGCCGCTACCCCTTTAGATCACCGCGCGCACCCGTTCGCTCGAAAGGGGGAGTCGTGTCACAGTCGGCTCAACGCGACCGAGCGCGCCGCGGGCTGGATCTCTCCGGCCTTGATCTGCTCGGCGAAGTGACACGCCACCACGTGACCTTCGAGCTCGCGGAGCAGCGGCTCCTCCTCTGCGCACCGCGTGGGCTGCACGAACGGACAACGCGTGTGGAATCGACAGGCCTTCGGCGGGTCTGCCGGGCTCGGCAGGTCGCCACTGACGAGGATCGCGCTACGGCGGCGCTCGATCGCCGGATCCGGGATCGGGATCGCGGACAGGAGCGTGATCGTGTACGGGTGAAGCGGGTTCTCGTAGAGATCGTCGGCTGGAGCGACCTCTACGATCTTCCCGAGGTACATGACCGCGATGCGCGTCGAGATGTGGCGCACCACCGCGAGATCGTGGGCGATGAACAGGTATGTGAGGCCCAGCTGCTGCTGAAGGTTCTCGAGCAGGTTGATGATCTGCGCCTGAATCGAGACGTCGAGCGCGGATACCGGCTCGTCGCACACGACGAACTCAGGGTTGAGTGCGAGCGCGCGCGCAACCCCAATCCGCTGCCGCTGACCGCCCGAGAACTCGTGCGGATAGCGGTCGGCGGCATCGGCAGGCAGGCCGACGAGCTCGAGCAGCTCGTGGACGCGTGTTCCGACTTCCCGACCGGATGCGACGCCGTGGACACGAAGCGGCTCTCCGACCATCCGCCCGACCGAGTGGCGCGGGTTCAGTGAGGCATATGGATCCTGGAACACCATCTGCATCCGACGCCGAATCGCTCGCATGTCGCGGTCGGAGGCGACCGTGATGTCCACTTCGTCGAACACGATGCGCCCGGACGTCGGCTCGATGAGGCGTATGAGTGTCTTCCCGAGCGTCGACTTGCCGCAACCGGACTCGCCGACGAGGCCCAGCGTCTCCCCGCGATTGATCGTCAGCGTGACGCCGTCGACCGCCTTGACGTCGCCGACGTGCCGGTCGAGCAGGATTCCGCTGCGAATCGGGAACCACACGCGGACGTCGTCGATCTCGACGAGCGTGCGCTCGCCGTCTGCGTTCGTCACGCCGCGTGCCCGCCCGCGCGTACTCGCTTCCACTCGTCGGCCGCCACGGGGTTGAAGCACGCAGCCTTGTGGTCATGCCCGTGTGACGTAAGAGCCGGCAGCTCCTGGGTGCAGACCTCGATCCGGAATCGGCAGCGGGGAGCGAACGGACATGCAGCGGGTCGGTTGAGCATGTTACGAGGCTGGCCGGGAATGGGTTGTAGCGCGAGCTGCCTCCCGACATCAAGGCGCGGCACGCTCTGGAGGAGGCCGAGCGTGTACGGGTGGCGCGGCTGGGCGAACACCTGGTCTGCCGTTCCCGTCTCGACGAATGTGCCCGCGTACATGACGTTCACGCGTTCGCACATACCGGCGACAACCCCCAGATCGTGCGTGATCAGCATGAGCGCGGTTCCGCGGTCCGTGACCAGCGCGCGCAAGACGTCGAGGATCTGTGCCTGGATCGTCACATCGAGCGCAGTCGTCGGCTCGTCGGCGATCAGGAGTTTCGGCTCGCACGCGAGCGCCATTGCAATCATCACGCGCTGTCGCATCCCGCCCGAGAACTGATGGGGGTAGTCCTTGGCTCGCGCTCGCGCGTTGGGTATGCCGACCTGGTCGAGAAGCTCGACGACTCGGGCGTTGGCTTGTCGCGTCGACAAGTCGAAGTGGGTCGTGAGTGCCTCGCGAATCTGACCCCCGATCGTGTGGACCGGGTTCAGGCTCGTCATCGGATCCTGGAAGATCATCCCGATCTCCTTGCCTCGCACATTGCGGAGCTCCCTGCCAGACATCGTCAGGAGATCCCTACCGGCGAACACCGCGGTCCCAGCCGCGACGCGGCCGGCGCGAGCGAGAATGCCGAGGAGCGCGAGCGACGTGACGCTCTTCCCACAGCCCGACTCGCCAACGATTCCGAGTGTCTCGCCCTCCCGGATGGAGAATGAGATGTCGTTTACCGCGTAGATCGTCCCGCGCTCCGTCTCGAACTCGACGCGCAAGCCGTCGACCGACAGGAGCGGCTCAGACACGCCCACGCAACTTCGGGTCGAGCGCCTCGCGCAGTCCGTCGCCGACGAGGTTGAAGCCCATCACGACGATGACGATCGCAAGTCCCGGCAGGATGGCCAGCAAGGGCTGCGACTCGAGGTACTTCACGGTGTCGGTCAGCATCGTTCCCCACTCGGGAGTCGCCGGATCCTGCGGTCCGAGGCCGAGGAACCCGAGGCCGGCCGCGTCGATGATCGACGTCGCGAGCGCGAGCGTGCCCGCGACGATGACCGGTGAGATCGCATTGGGCATGATGTGCGATCCAAGGATTCGCCGGCTCGGGACACCAACGGCTCGAGCTGCCAGGACGTAGTCGGTTTCTCGCTGTCCGAGGATCGAGCCTCTCATCAAGCGCGCGAAGATCGGCACGTTGACGATTCCTATCGCGAGCATGACCTGGAGGAGCCCGCCGCCTCCGAACAGCGCGACGATCCCGATCGCCATGAGAAACCCGGGGATTGCGAGCATGACGTCCATGCACCGCATGATCGGGGTGTCGAGTCGGCGGAAGTAGCCGGCGGCCGAGCCGAGGATCATTCCCAAGGTGAGGCCGACGCTCACCGCGACGATCCCGATGAGGAGTGAATAGCGCGCACCGTAGATGAGCCGTGAGAGCTCGTCACGGCCGAGGTCGTCGACGCCGAGCAAGTGATCTCTCGAGGGGCCCGGACAGCAACCCTGCTCGATCGCGGCGAGGTTCTGCTCCTGCGGGTCATACGGGGCCAGCAGTGGTGCAAAGACAGCGACGAAGATGAAGAAGCCGATCACGAAGAGGCCGAAGACCGCGCCGGGATTCCGCAGCATCCTGCGAAACGCGTCGCGGATGAGCCCGGTCGGCGGGTTCTGCTCGAGCGTGACCTCCGTGATCTCGGCGACCGACATCTCTATCTCCCCGACAGCCTGATCCGCGGATCGAGAAAGCCGTAGGCGATGTCCACGGCGAGGTTGATGAGCACGACGACGATCGCGATGAACAGGATCCCGCCCTGCAGGACGGGGTAGTCGCGATGCTTGATCGCCTCCTGCACCCATGTCCCCATGCCCGGGAATGCGAAGACGGTCTCCGTGAGAATCGCCCCGGATAACAGGAGACCGGCCTGGAGCCCGATCACGGTAACGACCGGCAGCATCGCGTTGCGGAAGACGTGCCCGCGGTCGACGGTTCGAGGGGTCAGGCCCTTGGCGCGGGCGGTCCGCACGTAGTCCTCGTTCTGAACGTCGAGGACCGATGCGCGCGTGATCCGAGCGATGATCGCGAGCGGGATGGAGCCGAGGGCGATCGCCGGGAGGATGAGGTGCTTGAACGCATCCCACGCGGCGTTCCAGTTCCCGGTGATGATCCCGTCGAGGACATAGAAGCCCGTCGGGTGCTCTGCGGTGATGAGCACGTCCTGCCGGCCGACGCTCGGGAGCCACGCAAGCTTCACGGCGAAGGCGTACTTGAGCAGGATGGCTAGGAAGAAGATCGGGATCGAAACGCCGATCAGCGATGCGAAGAGGCTGAAGTGGTCGAAGAACCCTCCGTGTCGCTTCGCGGCGTAGAAGCCGAGCGGCACTCCCAGCGCCATCGCGAACAGCATCGCCGTGAGTGCAAGCTCGATGGTCGCCGGGAAGCGCTCCCTGATCTCGTCGGTGACGAGTCTGTGGGAGTACGCACTCGCTCCGAGGTCGCCCTGGGCGAGGCTCTGCAGGTATCGGACGTACTGGACGTACACGGGATCGTCCAGGCCGTACTGCTCTCGAGCTTCCGCAACGGCCTCCTCCGTTGCGCGCTCCCCCAGAATCGCTTCCGCGGGTGACCCCGGGAGCGCACGGATCCAGAAGAAGACGAGAATCGAGAGCCCGAGGAGGATCGGGACGAGCAGGAGGAGCCGACGGACGGTGAACCGGAGCAACCTAGGTTTCCGTCCGCCGACTCCTCGGCGTGTCGTCTACCCGCTGATCCGAACGCTCGCGAACGAGTCGTTCAACACCGGGCTTGCAACGAAGCCCTGCACGTTCCGGGCGAACCCGAGCGCAGGTCGGGTGTGCACGTACGGCACGGCCAGCACGTTGCTCATGATGAAGTTCTGGATCGCCTTGTACTGGTTGCTGCGCTTCACCGGATTCGGCTGGGCGGCAGCCTTGGTGATCATGGCGTAGAACCTGTTCCCGAGCGCGTTCTCGAGACCGAACTGCTTGGCCGCGAAGATGCCGTCGAGGAACGTCGTCGGATCGCCGTAGTCACCCGTCCACCCGAGCAGGAAGAGCGCTCCGCCCTGTCCGGCCTGGACTTGCCCCAGGTAGTCGGGGCTCCATGGCGCGCTCTTGGCGGTCACCTTGAATCCCGAGTTCTCGAGGCTCGCGGAGAACGCCTGGAAGTTCCGCCTCGGGTCCGGCATGTACGGACGCGTGACGTCGGTCGGGTAGATGAACTCGACCTCGACCGGCAGCGTCAGCCCTGCCGCGGTGAGAGCCGCGCGAGCTTTCGCGGGGCTGTACCCGTACCTCGGAACACTCGTCGAGTAGCCGAACCGAAGCGTGGGCGGCTGGAACTCATGGGCCACCGCGCCGCGCCCTGCATAGAGCGACCGCACCACGGCGGCCCTGTCGAGCGCGTAGGCGAGTGCCTTGCGCACCGCGAGCCGGTTGAACGGCTCCTCGGCCTGGTTGATCCCGACATAGCCGACGTTGAACGGCGGACGGTTCTCGATCTTCAGCTTGCTGTTCTGGGTGACCGTCCGGATGTCGGTCGGAGCAACGTTGTCGTAGCCCTGGATCTCGCCGGTCTGGAGCGCCTGCAGACGCGCGGTGTTGTCGGCGATCGCGCGAATGATGAGTCGGCTGAGGCCGGCCTTCCTGCCCCAGTACGAGTCGTTTCGGGCGAGCTCGAGCTTGTCGCCGATCTTCCACGACACGAGCCTGAACGGACCGGTACCGATGGCGAATCCGCCGGGCACACCCCACTGCCCAGTCGGAACGTAGACGCCGTCGGACGTGACTCGACCCTTGTTCGCCCCGTACTTCGCCATCGCGGCGGGGCTCTGCATCATGAACGCACCGTTGGTCAGAACGTTCAGGAACGGCCCGTACGTCCGCGTGAGGCGGACGACGGCGACGTTCTGGCCGCTGGCGGAGCAACTCCGGTAGAGCGCCTTGCCCCGGTCCTTCGTCCTGAAGCCCTTGAAGATGGCGTTGTAGTAGTACGACGCCGACGGGTTGGCCTGGGCGCCCCTGAAGTTGTACCAACGGTTGAAGTTCGCACACACGGCCGCTGCGTTGAACGACGTACCGTCGTGGAATCTCACTCCCCGGCGCAGCGTGAAGGTGTAGACCCTTCCGTTGCGCGAGGCCTTCCATGAGGTCGCGAGCCCTGGTGCCAGCGTCGTGGTCCCTGGGACCTGCTTGATCAGCCCCTCGTAGATCTGGTACGCGGCGCGGAGCGACTCTCCGTCCGAGATGAAGGGCGAGTCGAGCGACGTGGGCTCGGCTGACGCGCCGAACACGAGAGTCGGAGTCTGCGCCTGGCGGTCAGCCGACCCCGCTGCGACTGCCGCCACCACGAGCGCAAGCACGCCCGCTGCGAATCCTGCTTTGAAAACCCTGTGCATTCCTTCCCTTCCTTTCTTCTGCCCGGTACGAGCGAACGGGACAGCTTACTACCACCCCGTCAAGCTCTCAGACGACGAGAGGCCCCGATAAGTCGGGGCCTCTCGCTCAGGAAGGAGCGTCGATGTCGGGCGTCAGGCGGCGAGACCGGCGAGGTCCCGCAGGGCCTCGAGGCGCTTGAGCGCCTGGCCTTCGAGCTGCCGGACGCGCTCGCGCGTCAGGTCGAGCTCGTGGCCGATCGCCTCGAGCGTCCACGGCTCGCCCTCGAAGCCGAAACGCAGCTCGAGGATGCGCCGCTCGCGCTCGGGAAGCGCGTCGAGCGCCCGGCGGATGCTCTGGCGCCGGAGCGACTCCTCGGCCTCCTCGAACGGATCGGCGGCCTCGCGGTCGGCGAAGAGGTCACCGAGCTCGCCCTCGTCGTCGGCGCCGACCGTCTGGTTGAGCGAGACCGATGCGTGTGCCGCGCCGAGCGCCTCGTCCACGTGTTGGAGCGGGAGTCCGGTTGCCTCCGCGAGCTCCTCCTTGGTCGCCTCGCGCCCGAGCTCCACCTCGAGCCGGCGGGCGGCCCGGGAGAGCTTCTGCTGACGCTCGACGACGTGGACGGGCACGCGGATCGTGCGCGCGTGATTTGCCACGGCGCGCTGCACCGACTGGCGGATCCACCACGTGGCGTACGTCGAGAACTTGAAGCCACGGCGCCAGTCGAACTTCTCGACTGCGCGGTTGAGGCCGAGCGTGCCTTCCTGGATCAGGTCGAGGAAAGGGACGCCGAGCCCGCGGTAGCCCTTGGCGATGGAGACCACGAGGCGAAGGTTCGACTCGATCATGACGCGCTTCGCGACGGGGTCACCCCGCTCGATGCGCTTGGCGAGGGCGACCTCCTCCGCGGCGGTGAGCAGCTTGTGACGGCCGACGTCGGCGAGGAACAGCTGCAGGCTGTCCGCGGCGCCGGAGACGGGGCCGGCCTCGTACTGCTTCGCGGCCGCCTCGTCCTTGTCCGAGTCGGCGTCGGGCTGGGTGATCTCGATGTTGTGGGCCTCGAGCTCGCGCTGGAGCAGCTCGGCATCCTCCTCGCCGAGGTCGTGCTCGAGCACGAACGCCTCGAGCTCGGGGGCCTCGAGCTGGCCTCCGTGCTCCTCGGCACGCTCCATGAGCGCCTTCACGTGCTCGGATTCGAAGAGATCGATGAGCTGGTTCTGCGTCAACGTTCTGTTTCAGTCCTTTCGTCTTTTCCCAGTCTGTGCAACAAACTAACGGAGTCTATGACTGATTTGGGCCTGTTTCCAGGGGTTACCTCGGAGGGGTCAGTGTCACAAGCTCGTAACGTTCGCGCCCCATTCTCCTATTCCGGCGCTGACGCTTCAGCGGTTCACGGGCGAACGTCGTAGAGCCTGATCGGGCTCTCCTCCACCCTGAGACGGTGCCGCCCAGGGCAAGTTAGATCATGACCGGTCGGGAGGACGGCGAGAACCCTGCTGCAAAAGGCTTTACGCGCTCTTAGCGCGTCTTTCGGCGAGGAGCTCGACGGCGCGTTCCAGCGTGATGCTCTCCGGCGTGTCTCCGCGGCGGAGGCTCGCGTTCGTCTCGCCGTCCGTGACGTACGGCCCGAAGCGGCCGTCCTTGACCACGAGCGGCTTCCCGCTCTGCGGATCCGGCCCGAGCTCCTTGAGCGGAGGCTTCGGCGCTCCGCGGCCGCGACGTTGCTTCGGCTGGGCGAGGAGCTCCTCCGCCTGCTCCACCGTGAGCGTGAGCAGCTGCTCCTCGGAGGCGAGGGAGCGCGTCTCCGAGCCACGCTTGACGAACGGGCCGTAGCGCCCGTTCGCGACCACGATCTCCTCGCCGTTCGGGTCCTGCAGCGTTCGCGGCAGCGTCAGCAGGCGTACCGCGTCGTCGAGAGTGAGCGTGTCGAGCGACATCGACGAGAAGAGCGACGCCGTCCGAGGCTTGCCCTCCTCCCCCTCCGGGAGCAGCTCCGTCACGTAGGGGCCGTAGCGGCCGTCCTTGGCCACGATGGTCCGACCGGTCTCCGGATGCGTCCCGAGCTCCCGCTCGGCGCCGGCCGGCCGTGCGAGCAGCTCCTCCGCGACCGCTGCGGTGAGCTCGTCGGGGGGAAGGTCCTCGGGAACGCTCGCGCGCTGCTCGCCTCGCTCGAGGTACGGACCGTAGCGACCGACGCGCACGACGATGTCCGAGCCCGGGATCGCGATGGAGTTGACCTCGCGAGCGTCGATGCCCTCGAGGTGGTCGGTCACGAGCGCGTGCAGGCCGGGGTCGCCGTCGCCGAAGTAGAAGCGTCCGAGCCATGCGACGCGCTCCTCGACTCCGGCAGCGATCCGGTCGAGATCGCCCTCGAGCCGCGCCGTGAAGTCGTAGTCGACGAGCCGGTCGAAGTGCCGTTCGAGGAGCTGCGTGACCGAGAAGGCGACGAAGGTCGGTACGAGCGCCGTGCCCTTCTTGTAGACGTAGCCGCGGTCGAGAATCGTCCCCATGATCGACGCGTACGTCGACGGTCGGCCGATTCCGCGATCCTCGAGCGCCTTGACGAGGCTCGCCTCGGTGTACCGTGCCGGCGGGCTCGTTTGGTGCCCCTGCGGCTCGAGGGTCGATGCTTCCAGAGACTGGCCGACGGTCAGCGCGGGCAGCCGCCGCTCCTCGTCCTCCTCGCTCGGCTCGTCTCGGCCGGACTCGTACGCCTTCAGGAAGCCCGGAAACGTGATGACGGTGCCGCTCGCCCGGAAGGTCGCGACCCGATCGTCCGTCGTCGCCGCCCCGAGCTCGATCGAGACCGTCTGACCACTCGCGTCCTTCATCTGCGACGCGACCGTGCGCTTGAAGATGAGGTCGTACAGCGCCTGCTCGTCGCGCGACAGCTCTCGGCGCAGCTCTTCGGGCGTACGGAAGACGTCTCCTGCAGGCCGAATTGCCTCGTGCGCCTCCTGCGCGTTGGCCACCGCGCGCTCGTAGAGTCGCGGTTCCGCGGGGACGGTCTCCTCGCCGTACGCGCGAGCCGCGTGTGCACGCGCGGCTTTCAATGCGGCATCGGAGAGCGTGACCGAGTCCGTGCGCATGTACGTGATGTGACCGTTCTCGTAGAGCTTCTGCGCGACGCGCATCGTCGTCTGGGACGAGAAGCGCAGCTTGCGACTGGCTTCCTGCTGCAGCGTCGACGTGCGGAACGGCGCTGCGGGCCGGCGCGTATACGGCTTCTCGTCCACCTTCTCGACGGTGAACGCTTGCCCTTCGAGCTCCGCAGCGAGCGCGCGCGCCTCGTCCTCGGTGACGACACGAACAGCAGACGAGGCGGATCCGTCCTCGGCGAAGTCCCGGCCCTGCGCGATGCGTTTCCCCTCGAGCGCGAAGAGTCGCGCCTCGAACGATCCGGGCTCGAAGATGCCGAGGACGTCCCAGTAGGACGCGGCGACGAACCGCATGCGCTCGCGCTCGCGATCGACGACGAGTCGCGTCGCGACCGACTGGACGCGTCCCGCCGAGAGCCGTGGCATGACCTTCTTCCAGAGGACGGGCGACACCTCGTACCCGTACAGGCGATCCAGGATCCGCCGCGTCTCCTGGGCGTCGACGAGCCGGTCGTCGATCGAGCGCGTCTCCTCGAGCGCGCGGACGATGGCGTCCTTCGTGATCTCGTGGAAGACCATGCGGCGGACGGGCACCTTGGGCTTCAGCACCTGCACGAGATGCCACGCGATCGCCTCGCCCTCGCGATCCTCGTCCGTCGCCAGGAGCAGCTCGTCCGCGTCCGCGAGACGCTTCTTGAGGTCGGCGATAATCTTCTTCTTGTCGGGATCGACGACGTAGTACGGCTCGAACCCGTCGTCCACGTCGACGCCGAGCGCGCCGAACCGCTTCCGCTGCGCCTCGGGGACGTCCTTGGCGCGGTCCGGGAGGTCGCGAATGTGACCGACGCTCGACCCGACGGCGTAATCGCCGCCGAGGTAGCCCTCGATGGTTCGCGCCTTCGCAGGCGACTCGACGATGACGAGGCTCTTGCCCATGTGGCGGCAGAGGTTAGCGCCGCTACCCACGGTCGCCGGAGCGCGATACTGCGGCGCGTGTCCGGGACGCCTCGCCCGAGCCGGCTCTATCTGGCGGTCGGCGCCGTCTCCCTTGCGGGGAACGGACATGCTGTCGTCATGTTCCCGGAGGGCACGAGGCGGCTGGGCGACGCGCTGCGCCTTGAGCGTCGGGTCGCATGAGCCGACCGCTCCTCGTCGTCGACGGAGATTCGTTCGCACATCGCGCCTACCACGCGCTTCCGAAGTCGATGCGCCGCAGTGACGGCGGCCCGGGCAACGCGCTCGTCGGCTTCACGAACATGCTCTTGCGGCTGTGGCAGGACGAGCGGCCGCGCGCAGTGCTGGTCGCGTGGGACACGCTCGACACTCCGACGTACCGCCACACCGCGTTGCCTGCGTACCAGAGCGGCAGGGTGTTCGATCGGGAGCTCCTCGAGCAGCTCGACATGCTTCCGGTCCTTGTTCGCTCCGCCGGATTCGCAGCCGCCAAGGAGCCCGGCTACGAGGCCGACGACTTCCTCGCCGCCGCGGCCGCGCACGAGGCTGATGCCGGTGGGACCGCGCTCGTCGCAACCTCGGACCGGGACGCCTTTCAGCTCGTCACGGACCGCGTCACGGTCCTGCAGCCTGCGCCGGGCGCTCCGCCGAAAAGGATCGGGCCGGACGAGGTTCGCGAGCGCTACGGTGTCGACCCGGCCCAGGTGCCCGACTTCATCGCACTTCGTGGCGACCCGTCAGACAAGATCCCCGGCGCGCGCGGAATCGGCACCAAGCGAGCGGCCGACCTGCTCCAGCAGTACGGGTCGCTCGACGCGATGCTCGAGGAGGGTCGCCTGGCCACCGAAGCGGAGGCGCTGCGTCTGTACCGGAGCATCGCGACGATGGACGCCGCGGCTCCGCTGCCGGAGCTTCCCGACATGGTGCCCGACTGGAACGCAGGGGCTGCGCACGCGCGGGAGATCGGCCTCGAGCGCGTCGCCGGACGCTTCGAGGAGGCCCTCACCTGGACGTGATCAGCGACTCGCGCTTCGTGGAGCTGCACGACTCGCCGGCGGCGAGTAGCCCCGAGCATGCGGGTCGCCTGCGCGTGCTGCTCGAGCGGTTCCCCGATCACGTCGTCGCCGAGCCGGCCGGCCGCGATCGGATCGAGCTCGTCCACTCGTCCGGGTACGTCGACGCGATCCAGGGCATCGACGCCGACGGCTGGCTGGATGTGGATACGTACGCAACGCCGAGTACCTGGGACGCGGCCTGTCTCGCCGTGGGCTGCGCGCTTCGCGCCGTGGAGGTCGGCGGGCTCGCGCTCGTCCGTCCACCCGGCCATCACGCGCTCGAGAGCGCGGCGATGGGGTTCTGCATCTTCGGGAACGCCGCCATCGCAGCGCGCCACGCACAGCTCGAGCTCGG
>DASUCI010000301.1:0-4749 GCA_035762825.1 Gaiellaceae bacterium
CTCGCGGCGGCCCGGTGCAAGGCGCTCTCTCCGGAGCAGATCCTCGACCGCCTGTCGGAAAGCCTCGACCTGCTGCGCGGCGGCCGCGACGCCGATCCGCGCCAGCAGACCCTGCGCGCGACGATCGAGTGGAGCTACAACCTTCTCTCCGACCAGGAGCAGCGGCTCTTCCGCGCGCTCTCCGTCTTTCGCGGCGGCTGCACCTTGGAGGCCGCGGAGGCCGCGTGTGGTGCCGACCTCGACACGCTGCAGTCACTCGTCGAGAAGAGCCTCCTGCGGTTCACGCGAGAGCGTTATTGGATGCTCGAGACGATCCGGGAGTTCGCGCGCGAGCGACTGGCCGAGACGGCGGAGGCCGATCGCCTCGCGGAACGCCACGCCCGCTTCTATTTGGCCCGGCTCGAAGACGCGCATCCTGAGCGGATGGGGCCTCGACGAGGCGAGATCCTCGCGTGGTACCGACAGGAGGCGGACAACGTGCGAGCGATGCTTGATCGGGTCACGCAGGTGTCGCCGGTCGATGCCGCGCGCGCGGCGTATCTCCTCCACCGATATTGGACCGCCAATGGCGCGTACGGGGAAGAACGCGAGCGCGTACAGACGATCTTTGCCCGTGACCATCTTCCGGATGAGTCGCGAGGCGACTTGCTCCTGCTGTTGAGCGAGACCGAGAACCGTCTCGGGAACCTTGCCGCGGGAAAGGCGGCGCTCGACGAGGCGCTGGTACTTACCGCGAAGGGGAGCGCGTCGCGGGTAGTCGCCCTTCAGCTCGCAGCATGGACGGCGATCAACGACGGCGACGCAGACGAGGGCGTTCGGCTGAGCCGTCAAGCAGTGTCCGAGGCCGAGTCTGTCGACGCTGTCACGCGAGTGAACGCGCTCGGCGACCTCGGCCAGGTCCTTGGACGCGTTGGTCGCCTGGAGGAGGCACGGCCTGCGATGGAGCGCGCCGTCGAGGAAGCCAGGCGACACGGATTCCCAATGTTCGTGATCTTCGGCGAAGCGGATCTTGGCATGCTCGACCTGCGCAACGGTGCCTACGAGTCAGCGCAACGGACTCTTGCATCCGGGCTCGCGCGGCTTCGAGAGCTCGGGGTAGCGCACTACCCATATGAGGTTGAGGTTCTGACGGGCCTGGGGTGGTCGCGGCTGGGTCTGGGACAACGCGACGAAGCGCGACGCAGCTTCTCCGAGCTGCTTGAGCTGGTAACCAGCACCAATCACAAGTTGCATCCCGATCTTCTTGGCGCGATGACCGCGATAGCTCTAGCTGCCGACCCCAGTGACTTCGCGCGCGCGGCGCGCCTTCTCGGAGCGGTGGCGACGCTTACCGAAGACGCGGAGGTCGAGGGTTTCTTGTGGAGCTCGGACGACGAGCTCAAGCGTCGCTTCGAGCAGCTGCTCATTGATGGGCTGGGCGAAGGCAAGTACGCCGCACAGAGAGCTGACGGCGCTGGGATGAGCGCCGAGGAGGCGATCGAGCAAGCGCGATCGCTAGCGACGTCCTAGGACTCTCTTCAAGAGACATTCATTCAGGTGACACCTCGCGCGAGAATGGTTTGGTGAGCGAAAGGCGCCTCAGAGTCGGACTCGTCACGGAGCCGACGGGCATCGAGAACCCGTATATCCATGGGGCCTACCTCGGGCTCGAGCGAGCCGTCCGAGAGTTGGGGATCAGAGGGCGAGTGTTGACACCAGCCCCGAAGGAAGGCCACGTCCCGAGCCTCTCACTTCTCGCACGACAGAAGTACGACCTCGTCATCGGATTCGGCTTCTTTGCCGCCGCCGCGATCGACAGAGTCGCCACCGAGTTTCCCGAAACGAGGTTCGCGAGCATCGATATCGGCCACGACGAGCTGGCGCATCGCCCGAAGAACGTCCTGGGCCTCGTGTTCCGGGAAGAGCAAGCCGGTTATCTGGCCGGCCACCTGGCTGCGCTCGTGCTGACTCTCTCTCCCGGGGAGGAGGTGATCAGCTCGGTCGGCGGCCAGCGGGTGCCGGCTGTCGAGCGGTTCATCGCCGGCTACCAGGCAGGCGCGAGAGGAGCCAATCCTCGCGTCACGACGTTGAACAGCTATACCGACAGCTTCCACGACCCGGCGAAAGGCAGGTCGGTCGCCCTGAGCCAGATCGCGAAGGGATCGCGAGTCGTCTTCCAGGTCGCCAGCGCCTGCGGCCTCGGGGCGCTGGAGGCGGCAAGCGAGCGTGGAATCTGGGGGATTGGAGTCGATGTCGACCAATCCCATCTGGGCCGGCACATCCTGACGAGCGCCGTGAAGAGGCTGGACGTCGCGGTGTTCGACACGATCGAGGAGCTCGTGCGCGGGACGCTCGAGACCGGTCGCACGTCCCGCTTCTCTCTTGAGAACCACGGTGTCGGCCTCGGCACGATCAGCGCGGGGTTGCCTCGCTCGCTGACGGAGGAGATCGA
Source organism: Gaiellaceae bacterium (assembly GCA_035762825.1). Classification (GTDB taxonomy): domain Bacteria; phylum Actinomycetota; class Thermoleophilia; order Gaiellales; family Gaiellaceae; genus GMQP-bins7. The sequence continues at coordinate 2,432 of DASUCI010000301.1, forward strand.
GAACGTCAGGGCCGAGATCGTCGCCGGGAAGATCCCGGTCGCGAGCTCGGTCACCCACCAAGCAGGCCGATAGCGCTCTCGCTCTGTATCGAAACCCAGACGGTCCCGTCCCAAGAGGCCACGTCGGTCGGCGCGTGGCCAACCGCAATGAGGCCCACGACCCGACCGTCCTGCGGATCGATCTGGACGACGGTGCCGTCGGCGTTGTTGGCCGCGAACACCGCTCCATCCGTCGCGCACAGGCCCACGAGCCCTCCGCCAACCGAGGTCGTCTGAGTCACCGTCCCCGTGTCCGGGTTGATGCGCCACACCTGGCCGTGCGAGTCAGAGACCCAGACCGCCTGCGTCCCGGCCGTCAACGCGATTGGGTACTCGATAGGTACCTCGGCCGTGGCTGTGTTCGTGTGCGGCTCGATGCGCAGCGCCCGCTCGGCGGTCGTCACCACCCAGAGTGCCTCGTTGCCGAGTGCCAGGCCTACCGGCACATGGCCGACGTCGATGTTCGCCGAAGACTCGTTCGTCGTCGGATCGATGCGGAGCACATGGCGGGGACCAGCGGCGATCCAGACGGAATCGTCACCGGCGACGACCGCGTAGGTCGGGTTCCAGACGAGTTCGCTCGAGCCCCTTAGGTCGATCGTCTCGACGACGACGTCGACGCTCGGATCGATGCGCGAGACCGTGCCGTCGCTCCCGTTCGCCACCCAGACCGCATCGGTGCCGACGGCGAGGTCTATCGTCGGTGCCCCGATTCCGATCGTCCTGATGACTTCGCGGCGATCCGGATCAATGCGGGATACCGTTCCATCGTCTGTGTTGGCGACCCAGACCGAGCCGTGCCCGATCGCCAGCGCGACAGGCCTTCGGCCCACGAGCACGTGGCCCACGACCCGGGAGCGCTGTTGGTCGATAACAGCGACCGAGTCGGGAGGCGGTGCGTTAGTACACGACGCTCGGCGACGCGGTGCGCGAGAGGGTCGTTCGGCTCCCGCGGTTATCGGCGACTCGAGCGAAGGATCGTGATTGAGGATGGCTTTCTCGAGGCGCTGGAGCTCGTCGTCCGGCTCGAGCCCGAGCTCCTCGTCCAGCAACCGCCGGCCCGCGCGGTAGGCCTCCAGAGCGTCTGCCTGGCGGCCGCTCCGGTACAGCGCGAGCATGAGCTGGCCTCGCAGCCGCTCGCGCAGGGGATGCGCTGACACGAGCGGCTCGAGCTCGGGAATGAGCTCCGTCGCTCGACCCATTGCCAGGTCCGCGTCGATCCGGTCCTCGATCGCCCCAAGCCGGAGCTCGTTGAGTCGCGTGATCTCGCTCTGTGCGAAGTCCTCGTAGGCAAAGTCGGCGAGCGCGCGTCCTCGCCACAATCCCAGCGCCTCTACGAGCGTCCGCCCGGCTCGGCCGGGATCCTCCTCGAGCAGACGATGGCCTTCTGCCGCGAGACGCTCGAACCGCCTCGCGTCGAGGTCCTCGGCTTCGAGCCGAAGGCTGTAGCCGGGCGCTCTCGTTGCGATCGAATCCGCGCCGAGTGAGCGTCGAAGCTGCGAGACGAGGTTCTGGAGCGCCTTCGCAGCGGTCGGCGGGGGCGAGCCGCCCCAGAGCTTCTCGATCAGACGATCCGTGGCGACGATCTCCGGCGCGTGCAATGCGAGAAGCGCGAGCAACGCGCGCTGTCGCCCTGCGCCGAGCTCGACGACGCGACCGTCGTCCGACACCTCGAGCGGGCCGAGAACCCGAACCTGCATGCGCCTCCGATCGGTTGGCAAGGAGCCGGAGCATTCTCCATTACCGCCGCGTTACCGAGAATGGGCGCCCCGTGAGAGGCGCGTAGGACTCTGCACCCAACGAGCCGCAGGTAGCGGCTCACCGGCAGAAGGAGTCCACGATGGAGGCTCGCACGAAAGGCTCGATCCTCGTAGCGTCTGCGATCGTCGCCCTGATCGGCTCGGGCGCGGCGGTGAGTGGAGGCGGCGGCGGCGACGAGCAGTGGAGGAAGGCACTCGAAGCGCGCAGCGAGGTGCTCAACGAGCAGTACGAGCTCGGCGCGTATGCGCCGGTGACCGGGGGACCCATGGCGACTTCCGAGCCGGCCTGGGTGCGCGCGCTGCGGTTGCGCAGCGAAGCTCTCAATAGGCAGCACGGCCTCGGCGAGAGGGACTTCCGGACGAGCCCGGCGCCGCTCGGGGACGAGCCCACCTGGCTCCGCGCGCTACGGCTCCGGAGCGAGGCGCTCAACCAGCGGTACAAGCTCGGCGAGCATTCGCCGAGGTCGTAAGCCCTCCTTACGACGAGCGACGGGCCGCCGGTCCAGGGCGGCCCGTCGC
>DASUCI010000302.1:0-5991 GCA_035762825.1 Gaiellaceae bacterium
ACGGTCCTCGTCGGCCTGTCGTTCTCGGCGCCGATCGCCGCGTGGGCGGCACACGCGCAGAACGAGGTCTCGTTCGTGGCGATCTTCCGCTTCGTGATCCTCCCGATGTTCCTCTTCTCGGGGACGTTCTTCCCGATCTCCAGCCTGCCCACGCCCCTCGAGGTCCTCGCGTGGTTCACGCCCCTCTGGCACGGGGTGACGCTGTGCCGTGACCTGACGCTCGGGACCGTCTCCTGGGGCGATCTGGGCCACCTCGCGTACCTCGTCGGCTTCGTGACCATCGGCCTCGCCCTCGCGCGCATGACGTATCGGAAGAGGCTGGTCGTATGACGGAGCTCGTCGCTCGGACCGGCCTGACGGCACCGGCGCGCCCGGCTGTGGGCGGCCTGCTGATCATCGAGCGGAACGTCATGGTGTACCGCCGGACGTGGATGATCCTCTTCTCCGGCTTCTTCGAGCCGCTGTTCTATCTCTTCTTCTTCGTCTACCCGCTCGAGCGCTTCATCGGCGACGTCGCGTGGGAGGGGGAAACGCTCGAGTACGCGGCGTTCGTCGCGCCCGCGCTCCTGGCGTCATCGGCGATGAACGGCGCCTTCTACGACGCGACGAACGTCTTCTGGAAGCTGCGCTACGGAAAGGTGTACGAATCGATCCTCGCGACGCCCGTGGGGCCGAAGGACGTGGCCGTGGGCGAGACGATCTGGGCGGTCGTGCGCGCGATGATCTACTCGGCCGCGTTCCTCGTGGTGATCGTCCTGCTCGGCCTCGTCGACTCCCCGTGGGCTCTCCTCACGCTGCCCGCCTGCTTCGTCATCGGGTTCGGCTTCGCGGGGGCCGGCATCGCTGCCGTCACCTGGATGCGGACGTGGAAGGACTTCGACCTCATTCAGCTGATCATGCTCCCGATGTTCATGTTCTCCGCGACCTTCTATCCCATCTCCGTGTATCCGGAGGTGCTCGAGTGGGTCGTGCGCTGCCTCCCGCTGTACCACGGGATCGAGCTCGTGCGGTCGCTCACCACCGGGACGGTCGGAGCCTTCCAGCTCGTCAACGTCGGCTACCTGGTCGCCATGGGGCTGATCGGGCTGTGGATCTCGTCCCGCCGGATCGACAAGCTCCTACTGAAGTAGCGCAGCGCCACTTCGGCGAGGGTCGCCCGCTGCACCCGCGCGGCCGACGCAGCTCACGCCGCCGAAGTAGTGGTGAATCCGCTCCCAGCGTCTCACCGTCCTGTCGGACTCCTCGAGCAGCGCGAGCGCACTCTCGTCGACTCCCGGCTCCGCGTCGACCAGCTCGAGCGTGGGGTGGAGGCGCGGCAGCGAGACGGCCGTCTCGGCGTCGTGCCCTTCGTCGAGGATCGCCGCCAGGACGGTCGCAAGTGCCGTCCTCAGCCGCGTCGCGCCGGCCGCGCCGATCGCGAGCTCGAGGCCCTCGGCGTCGAACGCGAGAGTCGGCGCCATGCGGCTCTCGAGATGGTCACCGGCCTGCGGCTCCCCGTGTGCGATGTCCGACTCGCCCAGGAGGTTGTTGAGCTGGACGTCGAAGCCGGGCAGCCAGGTGCCTGCGCCGACACCGAGCGAGTGCGTGAGCACGCAGGCCCGCCCGTGTGCGTCGACCGCGACGAGGTTCGTGGTGTGCTCGTCGGCCGCAGGGACCGGCTCGAACGCGTCGACGAGCGTGAGCGCGCGATCCGTCGCCGAGAGCCCGGCGAGGCGCGGGAGCCGCGGCAGCAATTCGGGGACGCCGCTGAGGCCGGCGCGGGTCGCGACCCGCCGACCCGCGTACTCGGCAAGCACGGGGTCACGCCAGAACGGGCGGTAGCCCGCCAGGTCGGCCGCCGTGAGCACGATGCCGTCTACGCCGAGGAGCGCCTCCGCGAGCGAGCCGCGGTACACGCTCGAGGCGCCCTCCTCGGCGAGCGCTTCGAGCGTGTCGACGAGACCGGGCTGGCGCAGGAGGTCGCCCGCCCCGAGTAGGCCACCGTCGGCTGCGAAGAGCTCGCCTCCGCGCTCGAGCGAGAAGAGCTCGCCGAGCATCTCCAGGGTGCGCGCGTGCATCTCGGGGAACGGCACGCCCGCGCGCGCGAGCTCGAGTGCCGGCGCGCAGAGCCTCTTCCAGGGCAGCCGACCGAGCCGCTCCCACAGCTCCCCGAGCGCACCAGGCAGCCCGGGAACGGCACACGACGCAGGGCCGATGGCGTAGACGACCAGCTCGTCGCCGAACGGGATCGGAAGCTCCTCCATCTCCCCGGCTGCGGACGGCACGGCGGCGAAGCCGTCCAGTCCCATCACGCGGGAGCCGTCGAACACGATCGCGTGGCATCCGGACAGCAGGCCGCTCATCACGGTCTCGGCGACGCACGACGCGAGGCTCATCGCGACGACCGCGTCCGCCGCCGTCCCGCCGTCGGCCAGGATCTCCGCTCCGGCGGCGGCCGTAGCCGGATGGCCCGCGGCGACACCCGGTCTCATGAGGTCAAGCTACTAGGTGCAGTCGATCGGCCCGGGCGGCGGCCCCGACTCCCGGCCGAGCCGGAACGAGGCGTCCCGGAGCGGCCAGAAGACAGCGAACACGCGCGCGAAGATCGTGTTCTCGAGCACCGGCCCGAAGGTCCGGCTGTCGATGGCGGCCGAGCGGTTGTCGCCGAGCAGGAAGTACTGCTCGTTCGGGACGGTCACCGGGGCGAACGGCCTGGTGGTGATGTCGTCGAACTTGACGTCGTCGACGAAGACGGTCCCGTCTCGTCCTTCGATGACCTGACCAGGCTCGGCCGCGACTCGCAGCACGAGGACGCGGTCGTCTGCGTCGCGGTCCGGGACGATGCTCCCGTCGGCGCTCTCGGCGGCGTGCACTGCGACGACGTGGCCGGGCTCGGGATCGGCCCAGAGCCGGTACGTGATTCCCTGCGCGAGCACGCGGCCCTCGCATCCGGGGACCGTGTTCGCCATCCACGAGGTGTCGTCGGGCTCGACCGGGACGAGCAACTCCGCGAAGTCGAGCACGACGAGCGCGGCCACGGCGAACACGAGGATGGCCAGGGCCCGGGTGATCCAGCGAATCACGGCTGCTACCCTTCCCCGAGCCGCAGTCGCGGCCCCGGCGTGCTTCTTCCTTCACGCGGGGCGGGGATTGCGGAGTCGTCAACCAGGAGGAGATGCATGAGCCTCACCAAGGAAGTCAAGCTGGAGATCGTCGAGAAGCACGGTCGGGGACCTGCCGACACTGGTTCGGCAGAAGTGCAGGTAGCCCTTCTCACTCGGCGCATCAACGATCTCACGGAACACCTGCGGACGCATCCGAAGGATCACTACTCGCGCCGCGGCCTCCTGAAGCTCGTCGGCCAGCGACGGCGATTCCTCAACTACCTCCAACGAAAGGACATCGAGGGCTACCGCGCCCTCATCAAGGAGCTCGGCCTCCGCCGATAACGCTCTTCCATAGTGAAGGTGGAAGTTTGAGCGAGCCCCGTGAGAGGGCTGACTCAAACCTCCACCTTCCGGACACAACGAAAGGTGAAGGGATACCTCACATGAGTACTCAGACAGCCGGGCAGATTGCCTCGGTTTCCGTCGACGTGGGCGGTCACGAGATCGTCTTCGAGACGGGCAAGCTCGCCAAGCAGGCCGACGGCGCCGTCGTCGTCCGCTCCGGCGAGACCATGATCCTCGCGACCGCGGTCGGACGCCCCGACGCGCGGCCGGACGCCGACTTCTTCCCGCTCACGATCGACGTCGAGGAGAAGATGTACGCCGCCGGGAAGATTCCGGGCGGCTTCTTCAAGCGGGAAGGCCGTGCAACCGAGCGGGCGACGCTCACCGCGCGGATGACCGACCGCCCGATCCGGCCGCTCTGGCCGAAGGGCTTCCGCAACGAGGTGCAGGTCATCTGCACCGTCCTCTCGGCGGATCTCGTGACGCCCCACGACATCCTCTGCATTAACGGCGCGTCGGCGGCGCTCATGATCTCGCCGCTGCCGTTCCTCGGCCCGATCGGTGCCGTCCGCGTCGGGCGCGTCGACGACGAGTTCGTCCTCAACCCGACGCTCGAGCAGCTCGAGGAGTCGACGCTCGACCTCATCGTCGTCGGCACGAGCGAAGGGCTCACGATGGTCGAGGCAGGCGGCGACCAGGTCCCGGAGGACACGATCCTCGAGGCGCTCGAGCTGGCACATGCCGAGATCCGCAGGATCTGCGAGGCCCTCGAAGGGCTCCGCGAGCAGGTCGGCAAGGCGAAGTGGGTCGACGTCGAGCTCACCGCCGAGCTCGAGGCGGCGCACGGCGAGGCCGTCCGCGGCGCGATCGCGACCCACGGCCTCAAGGAGGCCGGCGTTGTCGTGGACGCGCTGATGGAGGAGCTCTCCCCGCCGGTCTCGATGAGCTCGACCGAGGAGGACATGACGAAGCGCGCCCAGATCAGGGCGAGCTTTGCCGCCATCTTCGAGAAGGCGCGGCTCGCTGCGGTCGAAGTGCCGCTCCGCGAGCAGTTCCTCGCAGGTCTCCGCGAGCTGACCGACGCCGAGCAGGACTCGAAGGAGCTGCGCTCCGCCAAGCGCGACCTGCTCCTCAACCGCATCCTGGAGGAGCTGGAGCTGCCGTTCCCGGTCGGCCCCGAGCCCGCCGAGGGCGAGCCCGCCGTCAAGGACTCGCAGACGAAGCAGTACGTCAAGCGGGCCTTCGACGCCGTCTACAAGGATCTCGTGCGGAAGAAGATCGCGGTCGACAAGCGCCGCCCGGACGGTCGCTCGGAGGAGGAGATCCGGCCCGTGTCTGCCGAGGTGCTGGTCAGCCCGCGCACGCACGGCTCGGCGCTCTTCACGCGCGGCCAGACGCAGATCATGACGCTGCTCACGCTCGGGACGATGAAGGAGGGGCAGCGGATCGACGACCTCTCCCTGGAGCAGAACCGCCGGTACATGCACCACTACAACTTCCCGCCCTTCTCGGTCGGGGAGACCGGTTTCATGCGCGGCCCGAAGCGGCGCGACATCGGGCACGGTGCACTCGCGCAGCGGGCCCTCGAGGCGGTCATCCCGCCGGTCGAGGACTTCCCGTACACGATCCGCGCGGTCTCGGAGACGCTCGAGTCGAACGGCTCGTCGTCGATGGGCTCGGTGTGCGGTTCGACGCTCGCGCTGATGGACGCCGGCGTGCCGATCATCGCCCCGGTCTCGGGCATCGCGATGGGCCTCGTGAAAGAGGGCGACGACTACGTCATCCTGACGGACATCCAGGGCGCCGAGGATCACCTCGGTGACATGGACTTCAAGGTGGCCGGCACGCGGGACGGGATCACCGCCCTGCAGATGGACATCAAGATCACCGGAGTGACGCAGGAGATCATGCGCTCCGCGCTCGAGCAGGCGAAGCGGGCGCGCGTCTCGATCCTCGAGACGATGCTCGAGGCGCTCCCCGAGCCTCGCTCGGAGATGGCCGGGCACGCCCCGCGCATCTCCACGATCAAGATCGACCCCGAGTTCATCGGGATGGTCATCGGCAAGGGTGGCGAGACGATCCGCGCGCTCGAGGCCGACTACGACGTCCAGATCGACATCGAGGAGGACGGAACCATCCTCGTGTACGCGACGGCGGGAGAGAAGGGCGATGCCGCGATCGCGGCGATCCACGCCCTCACGAAGTCCCCGGAGGTCGGCGACACGTACACGGGCAAGGTCGTCAAGACGACCGACTTCGGCGCGTTCGTGGAGCTGAAGAAGGGCACGGACGGGCTCCTCCACGTGTCCAACGTCGGCCCGGGTCGGGTCGCGCACATCCAGGACGTGATGGATCGTGGCGACGTCGTCGACGTCCTCGTGCAGGAGGTCGACAAGGACCGTGGCCGCATCGGGCTCAAGCTCATCGCGAAGCACGAGAACGGCGGCCTCGTCACGCCCGAGGAGCTCATCGAGCGGGCGAAGGACGCGCCTCCGCGGCCTCCCCGCGAGGATCGTCCTCGCGGCGACCGTGGACGCGATCGCGGCCGCTCGCGCGAGCG
>DASUCI010000303.1:0-2972 GCA_035762825.1 Gaiellaceae bacterium
CCTCGAGGTTGCTCAGACCGGCGTCGAGCAGGAAGAGCGTGTTGATGCCCCAGATGAACGACGCTGCGATCGTGTTGCCGAGGATGAGCGTCAGGTACGTGCGCTGGATGCGGCGTGCTTCCGGATTCATGGCCCTCGACGATCAACGCGGTGGACGACCGAAACATTCTGCGGCCCCCGCGCTCCGCCATTGCGACGAAGCGGCAGTTGGTTCCCCTCAGACGACTGTGATCGAGAACGTCTGCGGCGGGCTCGTGTCGACGCCGCTGTTCGCTGTGCCGCCGTTGTCGACCGCCCGCACCGTCACGGTCGCGACGCCAAGACCGAGGAGCTTCGGCGTGAAGGCGAGCGTCCCGTCTGGCGAGACAGTCGGTTGCACCGTGAAGAGATTCGGCCTGTTGGTCGTGACGAGGAAGCTGACGGTCTGAGTCGACTCGTTCGCCGGTCCAGGCGAGATCCCAGCGGCCCATCCGGAGATCGACTGGGCTCCGAGCAGCGAGACGACCACTTGACTGCCTCCGGCGGAGAAGCCGGGTGCGTCGTTCACGGGCAGGAGCGTCAGCGTGAACGAGGCGGAGGTCGAGTCGTCGCCTCCGTTCGCGGTGCCACCGTTGTCCCGCGCCGTGACCGTGACCGTCGTGGAGCCGATCGCGTTGGCTGCCGGCGTATACGTGAGGGTGCCGGCAGCGTCGACCGTCGGGCCGGAGGCGAACAGTCCGGGGTTGCTCGACGACGTCTCGAAGCTGACGCTCTGCGACGACTCTGATCCTGGGCCAGCCGAGATCGCGGATGCCCACGCGACGGACTGCGCGCCGGCATCCTCGAACACGGACTGATCCCCTCCGGCCATGAAGCTCGGCGGCTGGTTTGGAGGAGGAGGTGGCGGAGGTGGCGGAGGTGGCGGAGGTGGCGGAGGTGGCGGAGGTGGCGGAGGTGGCGGTGGAGGTGGCGACGGACTTGGCGCCGGCGATGAAGGCGGAGACGGAGGCGGCGCCGGCGAGGGAGGAGGCGGCGACCCCTTCGTGACGGGCGGGCCTGGGTCTTCTGGCGATGGAGCGGACGACTCGGGCGCCCCGGGCTCAGGCTCGGTCGCGGGAGCCTTCGGATCGTCGGGCTTCCCAGTGGGTAGGTCGGCGGCGTCGGGAGGTGAATCCCGCATCGGGCGTGCGGCGTGATCCTCTTCTCCGCGCGTGTCCGTCCGGCGCTTGGGCGGCTTCCGCTCCGGGAGCCTGGAGGCCGTATGTCCGACGGTCGCCGTTGCCGCCGCCCGTGCCTCCGGCACGGCGATGTTCGCGCGCACGGCCGCGCGCGGCGTATCCGGTGCTCCGGCGAGCACGGCCGCAGTCGTGGCCACCACCGCTGCGACGCCGCCGGCCGCGGCGCCGACCGAGGAGGTGAATGGAATGCGGGCGAGCAGCGGTGCGTGCGTGAGCCACGAGAGGGGCCCGACGACGAGCCGCATCCTGCTCAGCGAGACGTCGACGAACGCGCGTACGTAGCTGGGGTCGAACTGCGTGCCGGCGCACCGGACGAGCTCGGCACGGCCTTCGGCCGGCGTCGAAGGCTCCTTGTAGGAGCGCGACGACGTGATGACGTCGTACGTGTCGGCGATCGCGACGATACGCCCGGCGCGTGGGATCTCCTCGCCGGCGATCCCACGCGGGTAGCCCTCGCCGTCGAACCGCTCGTGGTGGTGGCCGACCGCATCCGCCCATTCCCCGAGCCACTCGCGCATCGGCTCGACGAGCGTCTCGCCACAGAGCGGATGCCGGCGGAGGCTCTCCCACTCCGCGTCCGTCGGACGGCCTTCCTTGTTGAGGATCTCCCTGCTGATCTCGAGCTTCCCGATGTCGTGCAGCAGAGCAGCCCAGTTCAGCCGGTCGAGCTCGTCGCGCGTGAGCCCAAGCCGTGTGCCCAGCAGGGAGCTGTAGGCGCGGACTCGCTCGGCGTGCCCACGGGTGATGCTGTCATGCGCGCTCAGCTCCGCAACGAGGCGGAGCAGGATCTCGGCCGACTGTTGCGCGGTGGTGGCTTGCTTCGCCGTTCCGACGAGGCGCATCCGCTCCTCGAGCGACTCGACCGTGCCGGTCTGAAGAGCGATCGCGAAGCGCGAAGGCGCCTGGTCGGGGAAGACGAGCGATAGCTCGAGCAGCGCACCGAGCGGCAGCAGCTTTCGCGAGAGCGCATAGACGAGTGACACGACGACCGTTGCAGCTGCACTCACGACCAGCCACCAGGCCAGGAAGACCCAGAGGGACGCCGTCGGAGGAGCAAAGACCGACGTCACGATGTGCACGAAGACCAGCGAGAGCGCTATCGGGAGCGCGTAGACCGTCAGGCGAACGGCGCGGGCACGCCAGGGATGCGCGCTCCAGCGATCGGCCGCAGACCTTGTGTCGCCGGACACGAGCCGTTCATCGACATGGTTTCCCCTGCTCTGTAGCCTCTTTTTGGGGATTCCAGCGCGCGAGCTCGGCGAACCGGCGCGCCGCGAACCGCCGCTGTGCGAGCGCGGGGATCAGGCTCGCGCCTGACCCCCGAACCCGTATCTCAGACGCGCGCGCCTGCGGTCGTCGAGACGCCGAGCGTCGTCGAGATGAGAATCTCGCCGAAGCGCGACTCCGTGAGCTGGATCTCGCCGACCAGGTTCTCGGCGACCCAGTCTTTGACCGCGATGTCCGCGGCCTCGGCCTGCTCCGTGGTCTCCCAGGCGCTGAACGAGAAGATCTCGCCCTCGCTCTCGATGACCGAGTACGCCTTGAAGCCGGGCAGCGACTTGAAGGTCGGCAGCATGCCCTCCTCTGCCTTCTGCGCAAGCTCCTGCGCGTTGCCCGAGAACGTGTAGCGCGCCAAGCGGGCGATCATGCGGCCTCCATTCCGGCCGCCCCCACTCCTCGTGGCCTGCCCACGAGGACGTGGCGACCATGGGGGACAGTTACACATCGTCGGCCATCTGTCTGGCCGCGTTCCAC
>DASUCI010000304.1:0-3457 GCA_035762825.1 Gaiellaceae bacterium
GCTTCGTCCAGGAGCTGCGCGGCTAGTGCCGAGGCGCTCCGACATCGAGTCGATCTGCGTGATCGGCTCCGGCCCCATCGTGATCGGCCAGGCCTGCGAGTTCGACTACGCAGGCTGCCAGGCGCTCAAGGTGCTGCGCGAGGAGGGCTTCCGCACGGTGGTCGTCAACTCGAACCCGGCGACGATCATGACCGACCCGGGGTTCGCCGACCGCACGTACATCGAGCCGCTCGACCTCGAGAGCGTGACCTCCGTCCTTCGCCGCGAACGCCCGGACGCGCTCCTGCCGACTCTCGGCGGGCAGACGGCACTGAACCTCGCGGTCGCGCTCGCCGAAGACGGCGTGCTCGACGACCTCGACGTCGAGCTCATCGGCGCTCCGGTCGACGTCATCCGGCGGGCGGAGGACCGGGAGCTCTTCCGCGATGCCGTGCGCTCGTGCGGCCTCGAGGTGCCGGCATCGCGAATCGTCACCTCACTCGCACAGCTCGACGGCGTGCCCGTCCCGGCCGTCGTCCGGCCCGCCTTCACCCTCGGGGGGCACGGCGGCGGCTTCGCCGACGATCGCGCGACGCTCGCGTACCAGGTCGAGCGCGGGCTCTGGGAGTCCCCGATAGGACAGGTGCTCGTCGAGCAGTCCGTGCGCGGCTGGGACGAGTTCGAGCTCGAGGTCATGCGCGACCGCGCGGACAACGTCGTCATCGTCTGCTCGATCGAGAACCTAGACCCGATGGGCGTGCACACGGGCGACTCGGTGACGGTCGCGCCGCAGATGACCCTCTCCGACGAGGCCTACCAGGAGCTTCGCGACGCCGCGGTTGCGATCGTCCGCGCCGTCGGCGTCGAGACGGGTGGCTCCAACATCCAGTTCGCGCGCAGTCGCGAGACGGGCGAGCTCCGCGTCATCGAGATGAACCCGCGCGTCTCGCGCTCCTCCGCCCTCGCCTCCAAGGCGACGGGGTACCCGATCGCGAAGGTCGCGGCCAAGCTCGCCGTCGGGTACACGCTCGACGAGATCCCGAACGACCTCACGAAGACCACGCCGGCGAGCTTCGAGCCGACGCTCGACTACGTCGTCGTCAAGTTCCCGCGCTTCGCGTTCGAGAAGTTCCCCGGCGCCGACCAGTCGCTCGGTACCCAGATGAAGTCGGTGGGAGAGGCGATGGGCATCGGCCGCACGTTCTCGGAGGCGTTGCTGAAGGCGCACGGGTCGCGCGAGCTCGAGCGCGGCGCGCCCACGCCGTGGCCGAGCCTCGCCGACGAGGATCTGCCCGAAGGGCTGCATCCCTGGTTCCGCGCCGAGATCGAGAAGGCGCGCGCCGAGCTCGCGAGCGGCGACGTGGCGCGTGCGAAGCGGGCCGGCTGGGGGGACGACACGCTCGGAGAAGTCCTCGGGCTGGGCGGCGCCGAGGTACGGCGACTCCGCCACGAGCGAGGCATCCGGCCCGTGTTCCGGCGGGTCGACTCGTGCGCGGGCGAGGTCGAGGCGGCCTCGAACTACTTCTATTCGACCTGGGGCGAGGACGACGAAGCCACGCCGTCGGGTGACAGGCCGCGCGTCGTCATTCTCGGCTCCGGCCCGAACCGTATCGGGCAGGGCATCGAGTTCGACTACTGCTGCGTGCACGCCGCACAGACCTTTCGCACGCTCGGCTACGAGGCGGTGATGATCAACTGCAACCCCGAGACGGTCTCGACCGACTACGACACCTCGGACCGCCTCTACTTCGAGCCGCTCTCGCCCGAGGGGGTGCTCGCCGTCTGCGACCGTGAGCAGCCCGTCGGGGTGGTCACGCAGTTCGGAGGGCAGACGCCGCTCCGACTCGCGCGGGCGATCGAGGAGGGCGGCTACTCGATCCTCGGAACCCCGCACGAGGCGATCGACCTCGCCGAGGATCGCGAGCGCTTCGGGAATCTCGCCGCCGAGCTCGGGATCCGGTGCCCGCCGTGGGCGATCGTCTCGGACGTCTCCGAGGCGCTGTCCGCCGTCGACGAGATCGGCTATCCCGTGCTCGTGCGCCCCTCGTACGTGCTGGGCGGGCGGGCGATGCGCATCTGCTACGACGAGGACCAGCTCGAGGCGGCGATGGCGGCCGTCGACGGCACGGTCCTCCTCGACCGGTTCGTCGAGAACGCGATCGAGCTCGACGTCGATGCGCTCTGCGACGGGGAGGACGTGTACATCGGCGCAGTGATGCAGCACGTGGAGGAGGCGGGCGTGCACTCGGGCGACTCGGCCTGCGTGCTGCCCGCGCCGTCGCTCACGCTCGCCGCGGCGCTGGAGGTGGAGCACGTCGTCAAGCGCCTCGGGCCGGCGCTCGGCGTCGTCGGAATCCTCAACGTGCAGCTCGCGATCGCCGACTCGAACGTCTACGTCCTGGAGGTCAACCCGCGGGCTTCGCGCACGGTGCCGTTCGCAAGCAAGGCGATCGGCGTGAACCTCGTCGACGCGGCTTGCCGCCTTGCCGCCGGCGCGACGCTTCGCGAGCTCGACTTGCCGGTGCCGCGTCCGACGCAGGTAAGCGTCAAGGCCGCCGTTCTCCCGTTCTCCCGCTTCCCGGGCGCAGACCCCGTCCTCGGCCCGGAGATGCGATCGACGGGTGAGGTGATGGCGAGTGCCGCCGATCTTCCGACCGCGCTCGCAAAGGCGGAGCGAGCAGCGGGCAGGCCGCTGCCCACGTCCGGGACGGCGTTTCTCTCCGTCCGGGACGAGGACAAGCCGGCCGCGGTGGCCGTCGCTGCGGCGCTGGCGGGCCTCGGGTTCGAGCTCGTGGCGACCGAGGGCACGGCGCGAACGCTTCGGGCCGCCGGACTCGCCCTCGACGAGATCGCGAAGGTCGCCGACGCCGACGATGCGGAGGAGACGGTCGTCGACCTCGTGCGGAGCGGGCGCTGCGACCTCGTGATCAACACGCCGCAGGGCAGCGGAGCACGCGCAGACGGCTATCTCATCCGCGAGGCCGCGCTCGTCGCGCGGGTGCCGTGCGTCACGACGATCTCGGGCGCCGCGGCGGCCGTGCATGCGATTGCGAACGCTCGCGCAGAGTCCGCGCTGTCCTTGCAGGAGCGCATCGGGATCGAGGCCTGATGCCTTGTGACACTGTGTCACTTGGCCCCGGTGGCGCACGACGTGAGCGCCTGGCCGTGCTCGCGTGCGACCGTATCGGCCCGTATGCGCTGCTCCGGCTCGAGCGCGGCGGGCTCGACCCGGGAGTTCCGGGGCAGTTCTTCATGCTCGAGGTGCCCGGACGCGTGCTGCCGCGGCCGATGAGCCTCTGTCGGGCGCCTGCAGGGGAGCTCGGGTTCCTGATGGAGGCGATCGGGACGGGGACGCGCGTGCTCTGCTCGCTCGAGCCCGGAGCTCGGATCCACGTCTTCGGGCCGCTCGGCAACGGCTTCGATCTGAGCGTCGAGCGGCCGCTCCTCGTCGCCGGCGGCATCGGGATCGCGCCGATGC
>DASUCI010000305.1:0-12734 GCA_035762825.1 Gaiellaceae bacterium
AAAGAGGCGACGGCCGCGGTCTCGTCGAACGGCGAGCCGGCAGACTCCCCGGACACCCAGGCGCGCGCGGCCTCGGGTGGAGCTCCTCGTCGCGTGAAGAAGAAGCGCGGAGGAGGGCGGCCCCGCCGATGAGTGAGGCGAGCGTCGTCACCGTCGAGACCACCGGGGAGACCGTCGGTGAGGCGAAGTGGGCTGCGCTGCGCGAGCTCGAGTCGCGCGTTCCCGGCCTCGATCGCGAGCAGGTCGAGTTTCAGGTCGTCTCGGAGGGAGAGCGAGGGCTGCTGGGTGTCGGGTTCACGCCGGCGCGGGTGGTCGCGAGTGTCACCGCGGCGCAGGCGGGCAGCGAGGCGGACGAGCGCGAAGCGGATGGCGTCGAGAGGACGCCGAGGGAGATCGTCGAGAGAATTGCCGCCGCCATAGGCGCCGACGTCTCGATCTCCGCCAGCGAGCGTGACGGAGTCGTGACCGTGAGCGGCGCCGGCCCCGATGTCGCGCTCTTCATCGGCAAGCACGGCCAGACGATCGACGCCATCCAGTACCTCGCGAACGCGATCACGCGCGCCCAAGGCGGCGAGCACGAGGTGGTCGTGGACGCAGCCGGATACCGAGCCCGGCGCACGGCGACGCTGGAGGGCATCGCGCGCCGCACGGCCCAGCGCGTCGCGGCGACCGGCCGTCGGGCCGAGCTCGAGCCGATGACGCCGGTCGAGCGGAAGATCGTCCACGAAGCGCTCAAGGACGATCCCGGTGTCGAGACGGCGAGCGAGGGCTCCGAGCCGAACCGATTCGTCGTCGTCCTGCCCAGGCTCATCGCGGATTAGCGCTGACGCCTACCTCGAGCACTGGCTCGCCGAGGTGCTCGTGGCTCCCGGTGCGACGGGGCTTAGTGACGCCGCCGAAGCGCGGCGTGTGCTTCTCGACGATGCGCTCCGCGCCGTCCCTCTGCTCGAGCAGCTTCCCGGAAAGGTGGTCGACGTGGGCTCGGGTGGCGGAGCGCCAGGCGTCCCGCTGGCAGCCAGCCTCCCGGACCGGTCGTTCACGCTCCTCGAGGCGGAACGCCGGAAGTGCGCGTTCCTCGAAGAGGTGACGAGGCCGCTCGGCAACGTGACCGTCGTCTGGGGACGCGCCGAGGAGCAGCCGACCGACACGTTCGGTGTCGCGCTCGCGAAGGCTCTGGCCAAGCCGCCGGTGGCAGCGGAGCTCTGCCTCCCACTCGTCGAGCCCGGCGGTGCAGCCGTTCTGTGGCTCGCGGACTCCGCCGACCGCGCCGCCGTCGCGGCAGTCGCGGACCTGCTCGGAGGGCGGCTCGAGGCAGATGTCGGCGGCCTGGTGGTGCTGCGCAAGGTCCGCCCGACACCGCCCGGCTTTCCGCGGCGCCCAGGAGTCGCGAAGAAACGGCCGCTCGCCTAGCCCACCTGGGGCGGCGGCAGCGCGTTATGGAGCCGGATGCCGCTGAACTCGAGCGTCGAGGCGACGATGCGATTCCAGTCCGGCCAGAGGTTCGGGACGGGGCGAAGCTCGATGCCGGCCCTGGCGTGGCGCTCGACGAGATCGCCGAGCTCGACGAGGTCGAGCGGCTCGACCGGGTCGCGGCTGAGCCAGTAGCCCCCGACCTCGGGATCGGGCGCGAACGACTCCTCTGCGAGCCTGTAGGCGAAGACGCGAGTCGTCCGCAACGCATCGAGCCACCCGTTCTCGACGAGATGGACCCGGCTCGATCTTCCGAGAAACGCCGAATCGGCCGCGCTCGTCTCGGGCGTCGCCCAGACCGTCCCGCGTGGGCACTCGCGCGGGAACCAGTACAGAGGAAGGTGTCGCGTGTCGACGGCCCAGACCCGCGGCTCGGAGCTCGATGCGGTCGCACTGAGGTGCGGCTCGAAGCGCTCGATGGAGGGGTCTTCGCTGACGTGCCAGAGCGCGTGCGGGCCTTCGCCGACGTAGGGCGGCGCCGGTTCGCGCATGCGCCGACTCTAGCCGCCGCTCTCTCTAGGCTGGCCTGATGCCCGCCCCAAGGGTCTACGCAGTGGCGAACCAGAAGGGCGGCGTCGGGAAGACGACGACCGCCGTGAACCTGAGCGCCTGTCTCGCCGAAGCGGGTGAGCGCGTGTTGCTCATCGACCTCGACCCGCAGGCGAACGCGACTTCCGGGCTCGGCATGCGCGCGAACGGCGCCTCGACGCACGACCTTCTCGACGGCGTTCCGCTGACGAAGCTCGCCAAGCCGTCGACGGTGTCGAACCTCGATGTCGTGATGGCGAAGAGCGACCTCGCCGCAGCCTCCGTCGAGCTGTCGAGCCGCGACGGCGGCGAGCGATACCTTGCGGACGCGCTCGCGGGTGCGCTCGATCCCTACTCGTACGTGCTCCTCGACTGTCCGCCGTCGTTCGGCCCGCTCACGGTGAACGCACTCGCGGCTGCGAGTCGCGCGATCGTGCCCGTGCAGGCCGAGTACTACGCGCTCGAAGGGCTGTCGCAGCTCCTCGGCACGATCAACCTGGTCAAGGGGCAGCTGAACCCGCAGCTCGCCGTCGCCGGGATCCTCCTCACGATGGCGGACGGCCGGACGCGGCTCGCGGCCGAGGTGGAAGCCGAGCTGCGCCGGCACTTCGGCGCCCTCGTGTTCACGACGACGATCCCGCGTTCGGTGCGTCTCGCCGAGGCGCCGAGTCACGGCGTCCCTGCAATCGCCTACGACCGGCGCTCCGCCGGCGCGGAGGCCTACTGGAAGGTGGCGATGGAGCTTGTCGAGCGTTCCTAAGGAGCGGCGCGGCCTCGGCCGGGGCCTCGAAGTGCTGCTCGGTGAGGCGGGGCAGCCGGAGCTGCTGCACCTCCCCGTCGAGACGATTCATCCCAACCCGAGGCAGCCGCGTCGCCGCTTCGAGCCGGAGTCGGCCGCCGGCCTCGCGAGCTCCATTCGACTCCAGGGTGTCTTGCAACCGATCATCGTGCGTCGCCGCCCAGAGGGCGGCTTCGAGCTGATCGCCGGCGAGCGCCGCTGGCGCGCTGCCCGCTCGGCCGGGATCGCCACCCTCCCCGCCGTCGTTCGGGACGTCGCCGACCGTGACTCGCTTCTCCTCGGCCTCGTCGAGAACGTCGCGCGCGAGCAGCTCTCCCCCGTCGAGGAAGCGCGAGCCTACGCGTCCCTCGTGGACGAGTTCGAGCTCTCGCTCGGAGACGTCGCCGACCGCGTCGGCCGCTCGAAGTCCGCAGTGTCGAACCGACTCCGGCTGCTCGAGCTTCCCGAAGAGGTGCTGTGGATGCTCGCTCGCGGCGACATGACCGAAGGTCACGCCCGCGCAGTCCTCTCACTCCCCGACGACGAGGCCCGACGCCGGCTAGGGCGCCGTATCGTCAAGGAGGGGCTGACGGTTCGGGCGGCGGAGCGCGCGGCCCGAGAGGGCGGAGCGAAGAGACGCCCGCGCAGGGTCGCGGCTGTCGATCCGGTGCTCGTCGACAGGGCGCGCCGGGCCGCAGAGGCGATCACCGGCATGCCGACGCGCATCGGGGCGGGTGCGCTGCAGATCCGCTTCGACGACGAGAAGGGGCTCGAGGAGCTCGTCGAGGCGCTCGAGGCGGTGACGGACCGCATGGTCGCGGATCGCGCCGCGTAAAGACGGCCGGTACAGTTTCCCCGCTTCGGGCGATTAGCTCAGTCGGTTAGAGCGCCGCTCTGATAAGGCGGAGGCCCCTGGTTCGAGTCCAGGATCGCCCATGCTTGTCCGCAGATCGAGTATCCACTCTCGTGGACACTCGACCGCGAGAATCCCTAAAGGCGCCGGCTGTCGCCGTCGCGCCGCATCTACGCGTCATTCTTGCCATGGGTCTACGGGCCACGGGAGGGCTTGATGCCCTGACTAAGATGGGCGCGGGCCAGGGATGCGAGAGATGACTCTCTACGGCGTGAGCTTCGAGCCGATTGGCAAGCAGCCGATCGTGCTGCTCAAGACCGTGGACGAGGATCGCTTCCTCCCGATCTGGATCGGCCACGCAGAAGCGGCGGCGATCCTCATGAAGCTGCAGGGCACGGACCCACCGCGTCCGATGACCCACGACCTGTTCATGGAGGTCGTCTCCGAGCTCAAGGGCGAGATCGTCAAGGTGACGGTCACGGAGCTCCGCGAGAACACGTACTTCGCGCAGCTCACGATCGTCCAAGACGGTCGCGAGGTCGAGGTCGACTCGCGCACGTCGGACGCGATCGCACTGGCGGTTCGCTGCGACGCCCAGATCTTCGCTGCCGACCAGGTGGTCGAGGAGTCGAGCATCGAGTTCCAGGCCGGCGAGGACGACGAGGTCAGCCTCGTCACGGCGTCGAACCTCGCCGACCTCGATCCGGACGAGTTCCGCCGCTTCATCGAGACCGTCACGCCCGAGGAGTTCGCCACCAGCCTCCAGGAGGAGCTGGAGGAGGCAGACGACGACGAGAGCGACGAGCTCGAGGACGACGATCGCGAGAGCTGAACCCTCCTAGCCCGCGCCGCTCACGGCGACCAGCAGCGCGACTGCGTTGAACGTCGCGTGGAGGAGCATCCCCGGGTAGACGCTGTCCGTCTTCGCCCGCAGCCACCCGACCACGATTCCGAAGAAGGCGAGGACCGGCAGCCCGATGAGGAGGCCGTGTGTGAGCCCGAACAGCAACCCCGTCGCGACGATCGCGAGCACGACGTCGTAGGGCGCCAGCAGCGAGAACCCGAGCCCGCGGTACGTCAGCTCCTCGACGATCGGAGCAAGGAGCGTGACCGCGAGGAAGAAGGCGACGAACGGCGCTGCACGGCTCGAGTCCCAGCCGTCAGGGACCAATCCCTGCTCTTCGGTCGGATCGAAGTCTCCGAGGAGCGACAGCAGGCCGGTGTACGCGAGCGAGGCGAGATAGATCGCGCCGAGGCAAGCTGCTGCGAGGCCGAGCGCCCGCTTCCACGAGCGGGGCCGCCGAAGCGCGAAGAGTTCTCGCTTGGGCAGCCCCTTTGCGATCAGGAGGAGCACGCCGAGCATGAGGCCGAACTGCACGACGACGCCGATCGACGAGACCCACTGGTAGGCGATGTCGTCGTCCGCCGCGTCGTCCGCCGCGAACCGTCCGGCGTAGTTGAGCGCGGTCAGGGCGAGGACGAAAACGAGCCACGCGACGAGGCGACCGGGGTGGCGTGAGGTGGTGGCGGGCTCGGACACGTCGGGATTCCAGCACGAGGAGCGCCAGCGCCGCCGGCGAAGCTTCTCGGGAGCGTGGCTAGCATTTCGCCATGAGCCCGCCTCGGAGCAGGCGAACTCCACTCGATCCCGAGACGCTGCGTCCCCGCGGTCGTCACCAACGCGCTCTCCGTCGTCGCCGCCGAAAGCACGGCGCCGTCACTGCGATCGTCGTGATCGTCCTGCTCGCGGTCGCAGCAGGGATCGGCGGCGGCGCCGCCGTCATCGCGTACGGATCCTCGTGCGACCTCGACTCGCTCCGGTCGGTTGACATCGGCGCGAACACCTTCGTCTATGCCGCCGACGGCAGCCTGCTCGGTTCGATCCCCGCCGAGCGCAACCGCGAGCCCGTGACAGCGAAGGACATGTCGCTGTGGATCCGCAAGGCGACGATCGCGATCGAAGACCGTCGCTTCTTCGAGCACAACGGTGTCGACATCGAGGGGACGGCGCGTGCCGCGGTCGCGAACATCAAGGCCGGCGGGATCGTGGAGGGGGGCTCGACCATCACGCAGCAGCTCGTCCGCAACCTCTACATCTCACGCGAGCGGACCGTGCAGCGCAAGGTGAAGGAGGCGTGCCTCGCGACGAAGCTCGACCGGGCACGGGCAAAAGAGTGGATCCTGACGACCTACCTGAACCAGGTCTTCTACGGCAACCGCGCCTACGGGATCGAGGCGGCGTCGCGAACGTACTTCTCGAAGCCGGCGTCGAGGCTGCTCCTGTCGGAAGCGGCGCTGCTCGCCGGGTTGACGCAGGCGCCGTCGGTGTACGACCCGTTCACCGTTCCCGCGAGGGCGCTCGCGCGTCGGAACGAGGTCCTGCGCGCGATGCTGGACACTGGCGTCATCACGTCGCGCGTCTACGGGCTCGCCGTTGCGGCGAAGCTCGACCTCCGCCGCGGCAAGGTCTATGACGCGATCCGCGAGCCGTACTTCTTCGGTTACGTCCGCGACCGGCTGATCGAGGAGTACGGGCCGCAGCGGGTCAGGTCCGGCGGCCTCAAGGTCTACACCACGATCATCCCTCGGTACCAGCGCCTTGCGGAAACGGCGATCCGGGAGACGCTCGACGAGCGCGACGACCCGGCCGCCGCACTGATCTCGATCAGCCCCAGAACAGGAGCGATCAGGGCCATGGCCGCGATCGTCCCGAACCGCCCCAAGAACCAGTTCAACCTGCTCTCGCAGGCGCGGCGTCAGCCGGGATCGACGTTCAAGACCTTCGTGCTCGCCGCGGCGGTCGAGCAGGGCATCAATCCCGACTCGACGTACTACGTGTCGGCGCCATTCACGTACCGCATCCATCCGGCCGGGAACTGCGACGACGGTTCGTGGTGGTGCGTCAAGACCTATGCGAACGACTACTACGGTTGGAGCTCGATCCGGAGTGCGACCCTACGGTCGGACAACTCCGTCTACGCACAGCTGACTCTCGACGTCACTCCGGAGAAGGTCGCGGACGTCGCCCGACGGATGGGCGTGCGCTCGCAATTGGACGTCAAGGGTGCATTCGTGCCGTCGATCGGGCTCGGCTCGATCGCAGTATCGCCACTCGACATCGCATCGTCGTATGCGACGCTCGCCGCGGAGGGGGTGTACTCGGAGCCGATGGCAATCCGGCGTGTCGTGCTCGACGACGGCACGGTCGATACCCAGGCAGGCTGGGGCAAGCCGAAACGCCGCCGCGCGATCTCGGAGGGAACTGCGGCGATCGTCACGCGCATCCTCGAGCAGAACATCCAGTCGGGAACGGGCACGCGCGCGGCGTTCGCCCGTCCTGCCGCAGGCAAGACGGGTACAGCCGAGCTCAACGTCGACGCCTGGTTCGCCGGCTACACGCCCGAGCTGGCGACAGCGGTCTGGATGGGATACACGCGCGCCGAGATCCCGCTCGACAGCGTGCACGGGATCGCCGTGACGGGAGGAAGCTTCCCCGCCGAGATGTGGCGCCTGTTCATGGAGCCCGCGCTCGAGGGCAGAGAGCCGGTGTCGTTCCCCGAGCCCAGGGCGTGGCCCGAGTGGAAGTCGTTCACGCGGGGCGAGTACGCACTCTCGTACGACCCGAGCGCGGTGCCCGAGACCACCGAGACCACCGAGACCACCGAGACCGAGACGCCGACGACTCCCGTCGAACCGGCCGAGCGCGTTCCGGGCGTCAAGCGCTGACCGTGGCCGAGCTCCTGACGGTCGATGACGCGCTCGCACGCATCGTCGAGACGGCCAGGCCGCTCGCGACCGAGAGGGTGGCCGTGGCTGCGGCCGGCGGGCGTACTCTGCGCGAGCCGGCGCAGGCGCTGGTCGACCTGCCCCCGTTCCCGAGCTCCGCCATGGACGGGTTCGCCGTCCGGGCCGCAGACGTTCCCGGCGACCTGCCCGTCGCGTTCAGGGTTGCTGCGGGATCTCCACCACCTGGCCCGCTCGCCCAGGGCGCTGCTGCGGCCATCTCGACGGGCGGAACGGTCCCGGACGGAGCCGATGCCGTCGTTCCGGTCGAGCTCGTCGAGGACCACGGGACGCGCGTGTCGATCGCCGGCCAGGCGACGGACGGACAGCACGTTCGACCGCGCGGAGGGGACATACGCGAGGGGGAGGTCGTGGTCGCGGCCGGCACACGTCTCGGCCCGGCGCAGATCGGTGCGCTCGCGGCGTCCGGAGTCGCCGAGGTGACGTGCTCAGTGCTGCCCCGCGTTGCCGTGCTGGCGACGGGAAGCGAGCTCCGCCCCGCCGGCGAGCCGCTTGCAGCCGGCCAGATCTACGAGTCGAATCGCGCGATGCTCGCGGCCACCCTGGCGCGCATCGGCGCCGACGTCGAGGTGCTGCCGGTCGTAGAGGACGACGAGGCGCACCATCGAGCCGCGATCGCTCGGGGTCTCGAGGCGGACGTGCTCGTGACCTCCGGAGGTGTCTCGATGGGCGAGCACGACCTCGTCCGACGCGTCGAGGCCGAGCTGGGAGTACACGAGATCTTCTGGGGCGTCGCCGTGAAGCCCGGAAAGCCGCTGTCCTTCGGAGCGCGCGACGGAACGCTCGTCTTCGGCCTGCCGGGGAACCCGGTGTCGTCGCTCGTCGGGGCCCTCGTCTTCGTCGCGACCGGCCTCCGCGCGCTGCAGGGCGCCACGGATGCGCGTCCCCGCTACGCACAGGGTCTCGCGGATGCAGCGCTCCGGCGCAATGTCCACCGAGACGAGTTCGTGCGCGCGGTACGAGTCGACGACGGTGACGGCATGGTACTCAGGGCGATCTCGGGGCAGGAGTCACACATGATCGTTCGGGCGGCCGTCGCCGATTCGCTCGTCCACGTGCCTCGCGGAGACGGCGAGATCCCCGCCGGCAGTCTCGTTCGCTTCCTCGCGCTCGACTAGCGCGGGCGCGCGATGGATCGACGCACCCGGCCCGTGGGGGGCCGTTCCACGCTACGGGTATAGGGTGCGTAGCGGCCCAGCGCGAGCGCGACGATCTGCGTCGCGGCTGCAATCCATGCGACTCCGAGAACGGCGGCGCCGAGGGGGAGGTAGCCGACGCTGAAGAGCCCGAGCACGTACAGCGCTGCGTCGAGCACCGACAACCCGAGCTCGCGACCGAGCAGGACCAGTCCGACTACGGGGCCGGCGAGCCCGGCAACGAGGAGGCCGATTCGCACACCGAGCCGCGCTTCCAGCGGGAGCCAGAGCCACGCATAGAGCGACGGGAGCACGAAGACGAGGGCATAGGGCTGGAAGATGGCGAGGCCGATCGCGACGAGGCCGAGCAGGGCGAGCGCGACGACGAACCCCGCCAGCCGCTCGTCGGGCGCGGCAGCCGTGACGGGAACGATCGGCCTTCTGAGGACGAGCCATCCCAGCACGAAAGCTGCGGTCAGCACGAAGAGGCCGAAGACCGGGAGGGTCTCGAGGAATTCCGTATACGGCGCCAGCGGCAATGGGTCTCCGGTCGGGAGGATCCGCGCGAGCGCGCCGATCCATACGAGGACGGCACCGAACGTCCAGATGCCAATGCGTGCGCCCTGCGCGCGAAGTGCCGGGGCGAAGGGGAGAACGCGGCGTCGACCGCGGACGATCAGATCCACGACGCCAAGTGCGAACGGGACCACTGCGAGAATCAGCGTCAGCCGTGCCGTCCAGCCGCTCGCTGCTCGATCGGAGAAGAAGAGGCTGTCCGGAGTCCGAAACGCTCCGCCGACGCTCGAGTCGAGCGAGCTCACGAGAGCCTCGGTGGCGCGCCCGAGCTGCCCGAGCCGCTCGTCCTCCGGTGTCGCCTCTCCGCCGCCGCCTCGGTCCGTGGTCACGGTGACGGCCGACAGGCCAGCTGCGAGGAAGCGGCCCTGCTCGTCCAGCGCGAAGGGCACGCCGAGGTTCACGAGCTGTTCGGGTATCGACGGCAGCGCAGGTGCGACGCCGACCTCTTCGGTGAAGCGTGCGGAGGCCGTTCGAACGAGCGTCCGCGCTGGCGAGACAGGCTCGTCCCCTGCGATGGCGAGACTCGGACGGCCGCGGCCAACGTCGAGGACGACGACTGCGAGGGCACTGGCCGCGAATGGCGACTCGGCGACGAAGCGCGCAGCGCCGGCGCCGCCGAACGCGCCGGCGTCGGTGGAGACGAGGACCAGGGTGTGCTCCGGCAGAGGGTCGGGGCCGACCTCCTGTGCGGCGAAGCCCCGGGCCAGCTCGATGAGCAACGCCGTGCCGGTGGCATTCTCACCGAGCGACTCCTCCGTCCCTGCGTTGTCTCGATGAGCAACCACGACGATCGTCTCGTCGGAGCGGCCGGGAACGACCGAGACGATGTTGCGGAGCTCCACGTCGCCGAGATCGGCGAGGTCGGCGGTCCAGACGTCCTCCTCGGTCTGGAGCCCGAGCGATGCGATCGTCTCCCGGTACCAGACCGCCGACTCCACGGCCCCCTCCGAGCCCGGAACGCGGGACGGATACTGCGCCGTCAGCGTGTCCGCGAACGTCCCGGCCGACGCGCCGTCGAAGAGCGGGTCGAGCTGAGGCCTTGGTAGCGCTCCTGTTGTCGATATGGAGAACAACAACGCGAGGAATGCGGGGATCACGACGAGGAATCCGACCCGCACGAGCCGTCCGTTAAGAGGCCGTTCAACGGTGCCGTGACGCAGCCGGCGACCTCGCGTCCGGGGGCGGGCCGCATCCATCGCCGGGCTATAGTAGGCGCGCCGGCGACCGCGAGCCCGCGCGAACGCTCCGATGCCCAACTCTTCGACCATCCTCCTCGTCGATGACGAGGAATCCATCCAGACCCTGCTCACCTACCCGCTCGAGCGGGACGGGTATACGGTCGTCCAGGCGCGCGACGGCGAAGAGGCGCTGCGGCGCTTCGGCGAGAATTCGTTCGACCTCGTCGTCCTCGACGTCATGCTCCCGCGCCTCGACGGTCTCGAGGTCTGCAAGCGGCTCCGCGGCCAGAGCAACGTCCCCATCATCATGCTCACGGCGCGCGGCGAGGAGCTCGACAAGGTGCTCGGGCTGGAGCTCGGCGCCGACGACTACATCACGAAGCCGTTTTCGATCCGCGAGTTTCGCAGCCGCGTACGGGCGCTCCTGCGCCGGGCCGCGTCACCGCATCTCGCGGGCGAGCGCGAGGAGGTCATCGAGCGCGGCGAGCTCCGCATCGACGTTCCGCGGCGAACCGTCGACGTCCGAGGAGAGCCGGTGCAACTCACCTTCATCGAGTTCGAGATGCTCGTCGTGCTCGCGCAGAGCCCTGGCGTGGTGTTCTCGCGCCGCGAGTTGCTCGAGCGTCTCCGCGGTGGCGCGGACTATCGTGAGCCGCGCACGATCGACGTCCACGTGCGCCACCTGCGCGAGAAGATCGAGCACGACCCGAGCAATCCGGAGCTGATCCTGACGATGCGCGGCGCCGGATATCGCTTCAGGCCGGAGTGAGTGGTCGCTCCGAGGAGTACGCCCCTGCCTCGCGCGGCTGCAGACACTTCGCATGCCGTCGTCCTCGGTCGGCCGCATACCGTGTATGCGGCCTCCCTGCGTCCTAGGCCTGCTCGGTCTTCGCCGGCGAGTCAGGACCGTACCCCTCGGAGCAACCACTAGTGTCGCTGCCCGGCGGAATCCGGATCCGCATCGTGCTCGTCCTCGTCGGGATCGTCGCCGGCGCGCTCGGAACCGCGTACATGATCGTCGTACCCTCGTTGGAGAGGCGTCTCGTCGACGCACGACTCGACGAGCTCGAGAAGCTCGCCGGCCCGCTCGCGCGCTCGCTTTCCGACGACCGGCTGCTCTGGCAGGAACGGGTCGAAGGGTTCGCGGTGTCGACGAACGCCCGGGTCGTCGCGCTCGACGTGCTCTCCCAGAACCGACCGGCTCTCGTGTCACAGGCGGATTCGCAACTCCGGGACTCGTGGGACGTCGCCGGCGATCCGGTCGCGCTCGCCGCGCTCGCGAGCGGCCGCGTCGAGCGCGGACGAGCGCTCTACGGGACGGTGCACTACGCCAACGTGGCCGTACCGCGTGGCGACGACGCGGTCGTGCTGTTCCTCGCGCCGCTGACGGACTCGCTCGCCACCGTACGGCTCGTTCGGGAGCGGCTGCTGCTCGCGACCGCGTTCGCGCTCGTGCTGGCGCTGGTCCTCGGACTGACGGCCGCGGGAATGCTCTCGCACCGCCTTCTCCGGCTCGAGACGGCAGCCGAGCGAATCGCGGGCGGGGACTTCAGCGCGCCGATCGTCGACCACGGCAACGACGAGATCGGCGAGCTCGCGCGGACGTTCGACGCGATGCGCGTCCAGCTCGCGCAGCTCGACAACGCTCGCAAGGAGTTCGTCGCGAACGCGTCGCACGAGCTGCGGACGCCGCTCTTCTCCATCGGCGGCTTCCTCGAGCTGCTCGCCGACGAGGAGCTCGACGAGGCCACGCGCCGCGGGTTCATCGAGACGATGCAGGGACAGGTCCAGCGCCTGGCCAAGCTCTCGACGGACCTGCTCGACCTCTCGCGGGTCGACGCGGGCCAGCTCAGCGTCGTCAGCGAGCCGGTCGACCTCGGCTCGGTCGTGCACATGCTCGCCGGCGAGATCGACCACCTTGCGACCTCGAGCGGGCACGAGCTGCGCGTGGAGGTCGACGACGACGTGTGGTGCCTCGGCGACGACGCGCGAATCCTGCAGCTCGGCCGCGCGCTCGCAACCAATGCCATCACGCACACGCCGACCGGGACGACGGTGACACTCCGTGCGCGACGGCGCGGAGATCGTGCACAGCTCGTCGTCGAGGACGACGGGCCTGGGATTCCGCCGAGTCAGCGCCACGCCGTGTTCAGCCGGTTCTACCGGGTCGAGGGAGGCATGGCATCGGGGAGCGGCCTCGGGCTGGCCATCGCGCGCGAGCTCGCACGGCTCATGGGCGGAAACGTGACGCTCGAGTCGGTGCGCCAGCCGACGGTGTTCGTGGTCGACCTTCCGGCGGAGCCCGTTCCGGACGGCGCCAGAGCGTTTTCACGTGAAAACGTCGCTCGACGGACCGAGCGCGTCGGCGGGAGCTGAGAGCGCGAGCAGACTACGATCTCGGCGTGCCGGAG
>DASUCI010000306.1:0-7281 GCA_035762825.1 Gaiellaceae bacterium
GTGAGCAGGCCGCCGAGCCAGCGGTTCGAGACGTAGGGCATCCCGACCCGGGTCGCGTTCTCCTGGACGGCGTTCTGCGCCTGCTTCTTCGTGCCGACGAAGAGAATCGTGCCGTTCCGCTCCGCGATGTTCCGGGCGAACTCGTGGGCCTCCTCGAGCAGCTCCTGCGTCTTCGTGAGATCGATGAGGTAGATGCCGCCGCGCTCGCCGAAGATGTAGCGGCGCATCTTGGGGTTCCAGCGACGCGTCTGGTGGCCGAAGTGGACGCCGGCCTCCAGCAGCTCTCGCATCGTGACGACTGACACGCGATCAGCCCCTTTCCGGTTGGTTTGAGTGCGTTGCGCCGACGGGCCGGGCGGAACCGCGCTCATGGCGACGGCACCCCCACCACGGCTGATCGCCGGGTAGACGGGACGAGGAACGGTCGCGAAGTCTACCTGCCGCTCCGAGATCCTTGTGACACAGTGTCACAAAGGCTCTCTGGCTCGATCGAGTGCCGCGACGAGGTCCGGTGGGAGCGGAGACTCGAGATCCATTCCGGCGCGCGTGACCGGATGCACGAACCGCAGACGATGCGCGTGCAGGAACTGGCGCGCGAGGCCGAGATCGTCCTTCACGCCGTACGAGGGGTCGCCCGACACCGGGAGGTCGATGGCGGCGAGGTGGACGCGTATCTGGTGAGTCCTCCCCGTCTCGAGCCTCACGTCGAGCAGCGTGTGCTCCGGGAGCGTCTCGACGACCTCGAACCACGTGACCGCCTCCCGCGGGTCCTCCGTGTCGAGCGAGCGCTTGGTCGGGTCGCGCCGGTCCCGCCCCATTGCAGCGTCGATCCGTCCCGTTCGCGACCGCGGGCGTCCTTTCACGAGCCCGAGGTAGCGGCGCTCGAGCTCGCGGCGGCGGATTGCCTCCTGAAGTGCGGAGAACGCCTCCTCGGAGCGCGCCACGACGAGCAGACCGGACGTATCACGGTCGAGGCGATGGACGATTCCGGGTCGATCCGGGTCGTCGCCGCCCACGGCGCCGACCGTCACGAGCTGCGCCGCGAGGGTCCCCGCTGTCGTACCCGCACCGGGATGCATCGCGATGCCCGCGGGCTTGTCGACGACGACGAGGTGCTCGTCCTCGTATGCGAGCTCGACCGTGACCGGCTCCGAGACGAGACCTGCGCTCCGAGCAGGGAGCTCGACGACGACGACCGAACCGTGCTCGAGGCGGTGGCTCTTCGCCCGGACCGACCCGTCGACGGTCACCGCACCGGCGCCGACGAGCTGCTCGGCGACCGACCGCGCTCCGATCTCGGCGCGCGCCGCGAGCGCGCGGTCGAGGCGCGAGCCCGCGTCCTCGTCAGCGACGACGAAGCGAAGCGCCGCCACCGCGTGCCCCGTGCATCCGCTGCGAGCGGTCGCCGAGAACCAGCGCGCCGAAGAGGATCGCGACGCCGACGACGATGAACGAGTCGGCGAGGTTGAACGCGGGCCAGGCGACGAGGTCGAGGAAGTCGGTCACGTGCCCCAGCCGGATCCGGTCGATCAGGTTGGCGATGCTGCCGCCGAGGACGAGACCGAGCGCAACCGGCAACACGGGATGGCGCCGGCCGGAGCGTGCGAAGAACAGCAGCATGGCGCCGACGGCGACCGCCGTGACCGCGATCACGAGCGAGGTCCTGCTCCCGAACAGGCCGAATGCGATCCCCGAGTTCTCGACGTGGTGGATCGAGAAGGGCCCGGCGATGTCCACGCTGTCCCCGAGCGCCAGCGTGCGTCCCACGACCTGCTTGGTCAGCTGGTCGGCGAGGACAGCCGCCCCCGCCACCAGCCCAAGGATCAGCCACTGGGATCTCCCGGCAGCCAGCGACCGCTCCGCCGAGGACACCGGCTGGAGCGCGTTCGCCGTCGAGCCGATGCGAACGTCGACGGCAGTTGGCTCGGTCGTGGCGGGCTCGCTCAAACGCGGCTTTCGAGCGCTCGCGTGTCGTCGATGCAGCGCGCCGCGTACGGCACGGCCTCCAGGCGTTCCGGCGCGATCGGCTTGCCGCACGTCACACAGAGACCGTACGTGCCCTCCTCGATGCGCTCGAGGGCTGCCTGAATCTCCGTCAGGAGGTGCTCGGCGTTCTCTTCGAGCCCTCCGTCGAGCTCGCGGAAGTACGTCTCGGACGCGCTGTCGGCGATGTGGTCGCCGGAGCCGATCGCGAGATCGCCCGTCTCCTCGAGCAGCGAGCCGTCGTGGTGGACGGCAGCGCGGGCTTGCTCGAGGCGGCTCCGCTCCGTCTCGAGGACCGCGCGGAAGTGCTCGGTGTCCAGGGTCATGCCGCCGCGCCTTTCGCGGCTTCCGCGAGCCTGGCATCGGCGTCCTCATGGGTCAGCCCCGTGAGGACGACGACCTTGTCGCGTGACCCGCGTCCCGACGTGAGAGCCAGATCACGGCGCTCGATGCCGAGCACGTCGGCCAGCATCGTCAGCACCGCCTCGTTCGCCTTTCCGGCTTCGGGCGGAGCCGCCACGCGCACCTTCCACGCGTCGCCGAGACGCCCCACCACTCCGGGATGTGTCGTGCCGGGCACGACCCGCAGCCGCAAGCTCGTGCGCTGGGCCATCACGGCCCAAGGATAACGACGCGTCAGCCCGCGACTTTTCGGATGCCGCCGTCCGTGATCTCGTCGACGGGAGTCGGGCGCGTGACCCCGGTCTGGGCGTCCCCCTCGGCCGGCGTGTCGCGGGGGGGCTGCCGGCTCTCGCCGAGCGACTCGAAGGCGGCTCGAAGCTGGGCGCGGATCTTCACGATGTCCTCCTCGAGGCGCCGCTTCTCGGCCGCCGCTTCGCGCCTCACGCGCCGCGACTCGGCATGCGCCTCCTGGACGATGAGATCGGACTCGCGACGGGCCTGCTCCTTCATGTCCTGCGCTGCGCGCTCCGCCGACACGAGCGTCGAGCGGAGAAGCGCCTCGAGCTCGCGGTGCTTCGCCGCCTCGACCTCGACCTCCTCGAGTCGGTCGGAGAGGTCGGCGCGCTCGCGCCAGACGCCCTCGAAGCTGTCGGCGATCTCGTCGAGCAAGTGATCGACCGGCTTGCGGCGATAGCCGCGGAACCAGGACCGCTTCATGTCGACATGTCTGATTTCGACGGGAGTGAGCGGCATCTGACCTCCTTACAGGAGTGCCCCGATCAGGGCGTTGACGACTCGTGCCGCAACGAGCAGGACGATGACGGCCACGATCGGCGAGAGATCGAGTGGCCCGAGCGTGGGTATCCGGCCTCGGAAGAGCCGGAGGTAGGGGCTGACGACTTCGTCCAGGAATCGTTGCAGAGTTGCGGCCACGCTGGAATAGGGCAGCCGGATCCACGACAGGAGCACGTACGCGAAGATGAAGAGGATGTAGATCGAGACGAAGACCGTCACGAAGTTCTGCAGCGACGATTCCGCGTCTGCGAGGAGGCCGAACGAGGCGTACGCGCCCATCGGACGCGAATTCGCCACCGTAGCGGCGCTTCCTACCTACGCCTGGTTGTAGAAGCCGCCGCGCTCGATCGCGCGGGCGCGTTCCTCGGCGGAGAGCTCGACGTCGCGCGGCGTCAGGAGGAACACCTTGTCGGCGACGCGCTGCATGCTGCCGTCGAGCGCGTAGGTGAGCCCGCTCGCGAAGTCGATCAGGCGCTTCGAGAGCTCGGTGTCGGCGCTCTGGAGGTTGATGATCACGGGAATCTGCGCCTTGAAGCGATCGGCGATCTGCTTCGCGTCGTTGAAGGCACGCGGTGCGACGAGGTGGACCTTCGCGGGCGCAGGCGCCGAGACGCTCCGCAGCCGCGACTGGCGCTCGCGCCGAGGCTGGGCCGCGGATTCCTCGGACGGCCAGTCCATGTCGTCCTCGACCGTGCTCGGCAGCCGGCGGACGTTCTGGCGATCACGTCGACGAGACCTCTCCTCGACCTGGCGCTCGTTCGTCTCCAGCGCGTCGTCGTCCCACTCCTCGTCCTCGGCGATCCCGAAGTAGACGAGCGTGCGGCTCCAGAGGTCGCTGAACCCCATGACCGCGGGATGTTAGCCCCGATCGGAAGCGAAGATCGTCGAGCCGACGCGGACGAGGGTCGCGCCCTCTTCGACTGCGACGCGGTAGTCCTGCGACGTCCCCATGCTCAGCTCGCCGAGACCGTGCTCGCCCGCCAGCTTCCGGAGGCGGCGGAAGTACGGTCGTGACGCCTCGGGCTGCTCCGTGAGCGGGGGCATGGTCATCAGCCCCGTGATCGACGGGTACCGCGCGACGAAGGCCGCGATCTCGTCGGGCTCGACGCCGGACTTCGACTCCTCGCCGGAGAGGTTGACCTCGAGGAGCGCCGGAATCGTGATGCGGCGCGCGGCAGAGTCGGAGCCGATCGAGTGCACGAGCTCACACAACTGGTTCACGACCTTGGCCTTGTTCGACTGCAGGTGGCCGATGAAGTGCCAGCGGAACGCCTCGCCATGGAGGCTGTGCTTGCGTTCGAGGTCCTGCGCGCGGTTCTCGCCCACGACCTCGACGCCCGCCTCGGCGAGCACTCCCAACTCACTGGCCGACACGTACTTCGTCGCGACGACGACCGTGACCCCCGGTCCGACCTCGCCGCACACGTGCGCATAACGATCGGCGATCTCATTCGCGGTCGCGATGCTCACGCCGGCACGCTCTCGGCCACGAGCTCACGTGCCGCGGCCAGCTCCGCCTCGCGCCCGTCGAGCTCGCCGTTGAGCTTCCGCTTCCGGATCTCGCCGAGGATCTCGCCGATCCGCGGGGACTCCGGCAGGCCGAGCGCGATCAGGTCCGCGCCGCCGATCTCCAGGCGCACGGCGCGGAGGCGATCGAAGTAGTCCCGGAGCTCGGGGCGGTCCTCGAGCGTGAGCGCGAAGAGCGGAGCGTCCGGCGCGAATGGATCCGCAAGAGCGACGACCTGCGCCGGTTCGAGCAGCTCCGAGCGCAGGCGCTCGACGATCCGTGGCGCGACGGTGATCGCCCCGACGATGCGGTCGGCGTCACGCCGGCGCACTGCGAGGCGTTCGAGCCAGTCGTAGGCCTCTTCGGAGGTCAGCTCACGCGCGAGCGCGGCGATTCCGATCCGCCACGTCGGGACGTCGACGTCGAGCTCGTCGCGAAGAGCTGCCGCCTGCGAGAAGAGCTCGGCCGCGGAGTCGTCTCCCCGGAGGTGCGGGTGGATCGCGCGATCGGCCCCGAGCTCGCCGAGCCGGCGGATGCCCTCCGCGGCGCCGGTGTCCTCGAGGAGCGCGGTCAGCTCGTCGCGAAGCCGCGAGGAGGAAAGATCGCCGACGAGACCCATCTCGATGCATCCCCTGAGGAGCCGCGCCGTGTGATCCTCGAACCGGAAGCCGTGCCGCGCCTCGTAGCGGATGCCGCGGAAGATCCTGGTCGGGTCGTCGATGAACGAGAGGTTGTGCAGGACGCGCAGGACGCGGGCGTCGAGATCGCCTCGGCCTCCGTACGGGTCGACGAGACGTCCGAGGTCTTCCGGCAGGAGCGACGCTGCCATGGCGTTGATCGTGAAGTCGCGCCGATACAGGTCCTCGCGCAGGCCGGCCCGCTCCACGGTCGGCAGCGCTCCCGGCGCGTCATAGAACTCGGTCCTCGTCGTCACGACGTCGACGCGTTCGCCGTCGCCGTACGACACGACCGCGGTCCCGAATCGCCGATGCGGCGTGGCGCGCCCGTCGAGGGCCTTCGCAAGCGCGTAGGCGAAGGCGATGGCGTCGCCCTCGACCGCGATGTCGATGTCGAAGCTGTCCTCGCCGAGAAGAATGTCGCGGACCGTGCCGCCGACGAGATAGACGCCGTCCGGCCGGTCGCCGAGGCGCGCGACAGCGTCCGCGACGCGCTGTAGTCGCGGGCTCGCGCGAAGCTCGTCGGCGATGCGCTCAGTCGGCTCGGCCGTCGTCGGTGTCACGCCCTCGAGCGTCCGCAGGAGGTCGGCGCGGCTGACGACGCCGACGAGCCGGTCGTCGCGGACGACCGCGACACGACCGTCCTCGGCCGAGGTGACGAGCGCGCGCAGCTCGGCGAGCGACGCGTCCTCCCCGACGGTCACGACCCGGCTGCTCATGATCCCGCGAACCGGCGCATGTGCGAGGTCGTGCCCGATTGCCTTGTCGAGGTCCTCGCGGCTCACGCCGCCCACGAGACACTCGCCGTCGGCAACGAAGACACCACTCTGCCCATGCCGCTGGCAGAGCGTCATCGCGTCGCGCACGCTCGAGTCGGGCGCGACTGCGCGGGCCGGCACCGACATGACGTCGCGTGCGACGGGCTCGGCCTCGCGCGCCGTCCGCAACGCCGCAACGACACGTTCGCGTGCCGTTGCGAGGCTCTCGCGCGAGATCGCAGACGCCGCCTGCGCGTGGCCACCACCGCCCAGTATCTCCGCGACGGCTGCCGCGTCGATTCGCTCGAGCCGGCTGCGCACGACCGCGAACACGCGCTCGTCCATCTCCACGAGGACGGCGAGGGCTCGCGCGTCCGTGAGATCGACGATCTTGTGTGCGAGGTTCGAAATGCCCTCGACGTACTCCGGCCACGAGATGCCGGCGAGCAGCACGTCGTCGCCCGGCTCGATGGGCTCGAGCGCCTCGAGCAGCGCCTGGAGCAGCCCTCGCTCCGCCGGGGAGAGCGGCGCGTGGAGGTAGTCGTTGACGAGATCCTGGCGCGCACCGTGGCGCATGCACCACGACAGCGCGTCGACGTCACGCTGCGTCGTCGTCCCGTACGTCAGCGAGCCCGTGTCCTCGTGGATCCCGAGAGCGAAGGCAGTTGCCTCGAGCGGAGTCGGCGTGAGCTCGCGCTCCGCGACGATTCCGACGAGCGTCGTCGTCAGCGCACCGTCGCTCGACAGGACCGCGGCCTCCTCGGACACCCACTCCGGGAGATCGTGCTCGGCGTGATGGTCGAAGAGGATCGTCTCGACGTCGGGATCGAGCGCGACCGTCTCGAGGTCTCCGAGTCGCGACGCGCTCGTCACCTCCACGACGACGAGGCGCCGGATCGCGTCGAGCTCGAGCCGGCTCACCTCGGCAATCGCGCCGAGCTCCTCCGCATGCAGGCGGTAGAAGTCACGGACGTTGCGGTTCAGCGTGCCAACTGCGACGACAGCCTCGGGGTAGAGAAGGCGCGCTGCCAGCATCGCGCCGAAGGCGTCGAAATCCGTGTTCCCGTGCGTCGCAATGACCTGTTCGGCGCGCATAGAGGCATTGTCGCCGTCGACTGGCTTGCCCCGCAGAGGTGGGACTCGGCTAACGCCGACTCCC
>DASUCI010000307.1:0-6729 GCA_035762825.1 Gaiellaceae bacterium
GCCTCGACCGAGACGCGGTTCACGACCCGACGCACGGCACGGTGCTCCGCGACCACGTCGTGGCCCAGCACCGTCGCGGATCCTCCGTCCGGCAGCAGGAGCGTCGAGAGCAGGCGGACGAGCGTCGACTTCCCCGAGCCGTTCTGGCCGAGGATCGCGACGGTCTCACCGCGCTCGAGCGAGAACGTGACACCGTCGAGGGCGACCCGGGTCCGCTTGCCGAAGCGGCCCTTCTTGCGATCGCGCGACACGAACTCCTTGCGAAGGTCGTGCACCTCGACGGCCGCGTCTCCTCGACGGGGTACGGCCTCCATGACTGCTTCCTGTGTGTCGATCATCGGTGGCTCCTTCGTGAAACTGCGTAGCGAGAAACGTGCAAGCCAGTGCTGAGCCCTGTCGGTGGGCCCCGGCAACCGGTGTCTCAGATACGCGCGAGGAGCTTCACAGCCCGGCCACCTTAGCGACCGGGCTGGACGAGGTCAATGCCGCCCACGCTCGGGACAGCGCTCAATCGCGATTCAACCCGTGCTCAACCAGCGTCGCGCAGGCTCGACGCGTGAGCTCTGGTCATCCTGCTTCGAACGCTCTAGGCTGCCGGCGACGGTGAGACGCGTCCCCCGTCATCCGCTGCTCGCACTGGTCGTGGTCCTCTGCGCGCTCCTCCTCGTCGCCCCGCCGGCGTCGAGCACGCGCGGCAAGGAGGGTGGCATCTTCCGGATCAGCCTCTCGCCGGCGGCGGGCCTCGACTTCATCGACCCCGCCCTCTCCTTCACGCAGCCGGGTTGGACGCTGCTCGACGCCACGTGCGCGCGGCTCATGACCTATCCCGACAAGCCCGCACCTGCCGCGTACCGGCTCGAGCGTGAGGTGGCCGCCGACTACCGCGTCTCGCAGGACTTCAAGACCTACACGTTCACGCTTCGCCGCGGCTTTCGCTTCAGCGACGGTAAGCCGGTTCGAGCAAGCGCATTCGCGCACGCGATCAACCGGGCGCTGCAGCCGTTCGTCAACGCAGCGGGCGCGATCCACATGCGAGACATCCTGGGCGCCTCCGACGTTCTGTCCGGACGGAGACGCACGGCCAGCGGCGTCACGGCCCGCGGGAACACCCTCGTCGTGCGCTTCACTCGACCTGCCCCCGACTTCCTGGCGAGGACGGCCATGCCGTTCTTCTGCGCCGTCCCGCCGAACCTCCCGTCGACCGCCGAGGGAGCCGGGGCGTTTGCGTCGGCGGGTCCGTACTTCGTGCAGGAGTACCGCCCGGGCCAGCGCGTCGTCATTCGCAAGAACCGGTACTACGGAGGCTCGCGGAAGGTGCATCTCGACGGCTTCGACGTCGACCTCCAGGGCGGAACTCCCCAGGACATGCTGCGGCGCATCGACCGCGACGAGGCCGACTGGGGGCACGCCCTCTCGCCACCCGTCGTGGATCCGACCCTCGGGCTCGTCGCCAAGCACGACCTCAACAAGTCGAGGCTCTGGATGAAGCCAGGGCTCACGCTCCGGATGCTCGCCTTCAACGCCTCGAGACCGCTCTTCCGGGCCAATCCGAAGCTGCGCCGGGCCGTCAACTTCGCCCTCGACCGGAAGACGCTACTGGCGGCCTCCGGCGGTCCTGTCGCGAGCCGCGCGACCGACCAGTACCTGCCCTTTGGGATCCCCGGATTTCGCGAGTCCGACATCTATCCGCTCGCCGCCCCGGACCTCGAGCGCGCGAAGAGCCTCGCTGAGGGCAACGTCCGGTCCGGCAAGGCGGTCATGTACACGACGGACGTCCTTCCGGCCATCGCGACGGCCCAGCTCGTGAGGGAGCAGCTCGCACCGATCGGCCTGGAGGTCGAGGTGAAGAGGATCCCGCTCCACATCGCCTCGGCGGCGTACCTCGAGAAGCTCGCGAACCGCGGAGAAGAGTGGGACATCGCACTCGTCCTCTGGACCCCGAACATCCCCAACCCGCACGCGTACCTCAACCAGCTGCTCGAGGCGCAGCTCATCGACGATCGGACCTTGACGCACTTCCGTTCGAACGCAGCTCAGCGCGAGCTCCGCGAAGCGGCTCGGACACTCCAGACACGCGCTCGAGACCGCGCGTACGCCAGGCTCGACGCCCTGCTCGCGCGCGACCACGCCCCACTCGCGGCGCTGAACGTCGTCAACGAAGCAACCTTTGTCTCGAGCCGCGTCGGCTGCATCGTCCTGCGGCCCGTTCTCGATCTCGCGGTCGCCTGCCTCGAAGACTGAGGCACCGCTAAGGAGCCTGTACCGACGTCCAGACCAGCCCGTCCGCGACGGCCATGCCGCCCAGGGGATTGCCGACCGAAATCGTCGCAGTGACCTCGTTCGTCTCGGGATCGAGGCGAGAGATCGACCCCGCAGCAGACGCCGCGACCCACACGGCCCCGTGGCCGATCGCCACGTCCGTCGGTCCGTCACCGACAGGTATGGATCGAGCCGCATTGAAGCCAAAATCCCCTGCATCGATGCGGGTGATGTAGTCGTCTCCGCTGTTCGCCACCCAGATGGCGCCCTCGCCTGCTGCGAGCCCCGTGGGCTTCGATCCCACGGTGAGCGGGCGGATCGGGCCGTTCTCGAACGTGAGCGGGCTGAAGCGCTGCACGGTTGCGTCACCGGAGTTGGCGACCCAGATGGATCCGAACGCGACCACCACCGCGGCAGGCCCCGTTCCCGCCGAGCCCACGCCCGCAGCATGTGGCGGCGCAGGATCTGCACGCGCCAGGGTCGAGTCTCCGAAGGCCGCCCACACCGACCCCAGGCCGACATCGACACCGGCGCCCGTGTACGTGATCGCGCGGTCTCCCAGGCGTACCGCATCGGTGACGCGATCGAACGCCGGGTCGACCCGGTAGAGCGTCCCGAGACGCGCGTTCACGACCCAGACGGCGCCGACTCCGACGGCGAGTGCGTCAGGCGCCGCGGGGAGCGGGATGTTACGGACGACCCTTCGCGCGACCGGGTCGATCCGGCTCAACGTCGGATCCTCGAGGTTCCCGACCCAGACGGCTCCCTCTCCGTAGGCGACCGGGCCAGGGCGGATCCCCACCGGAACCGTGCCCACG
This sequence comes from Gaiellaceae bacterium, assembly GCA_035762825.1. GTDB lineage: Bacteria > Actinomycetota > Thermoleophilia > Gaiellales > Gaiellaceae > GMQP-bins7. Next base: position 3,078 of record DASUCI010000307.1, read on the forward strand.
ACGCGATTGGAGCCGGCATCGATCACCGCCACCGAGTTCGGCGGAGCGACCACGGACGCCGGTTCACGTCGGGCGAGCAGGACTCCTATCGCGATCACGAGGGCGACGACGGCGACGGCTCCTGCGGCGACGAGCAGCCTCCGCGCAGGACGGCGACGGCTCTCGGTCCCCGGGTCCTCCACTGCATCGACGGCAACCACCGCATCCGTCTGAATGGCGGCGGGCAGCGCCGGCGCGGCGAGCTCCTCGTCCTGTCGCAGGATCGCCGCCTCGAGCTCACGGAGCTCCTGGCTCGGCTGCAGCCCCAGCTCCTCGTCCAGCAGTCGGCGCAGCGCGCGATAGACGTCGAGGGCGTCGGCCTGGCGTCCGGATCGGTACAGAGCCAGCATCAGCTGCGCGGCCAGTCGCTCCTGATACGGATGCGCGGCGACGAGCGACTCGAGCTCCCCGATCACCTTCGCATGACCGCCCAGGGCGAGCTCCGCGTCGATCTGCTCGATCTGGGTCGACAGGCGGAGGTCGTTCAGCCGGGCGACCGCGTGACGATCCGAGCCCTCGAGGACGACGTCAGCGAGGGCCGGCCCCCTCCAGAGTGCTAGCGCCCGTCCTCGCAGCTCGACTGCCTGCGGCAACGCCGCGCTGCGGGCGTCCTCCCTCAGGCGCTCGAACTCCGTGAGGTCGAGCGACCGACGGTCGACGTTCAGCCGGTAGCCGGGCGCACTCGTCTGGAGAACACCGTTGCCGAGCTGCTTGCGGAGAGCGTGCACGTATCCCTGAACGAGCTTCTCGGCGGTCGCGGGCGGCCGCTCGCCCCAGATCGCGTCGACGAGACGCTGCGTCGAGAGCGTCTCGTTGGGGCGCAGGAGCAGGGCGCCCAGCAGCGCCCGCTGCTTGGACGATCCGACGCGCATCGGCCCGGCGTCGCTGAGCACCTCCAGCGGCCCGAGGATCCGGAACTCAAGCGTCCTCTCCACGACGATTCACGCGACCGTACCACCGCCCTCAACCGATTCTCCACCGCGCTTCGATCACGGTTCAAACGACGTCGCCGACCCTGCTCGCCGGAGTCATTCGCGAGATCAACTGATGAAGGGAGCGGCGATGAACCGAACCACGATCCACACACTTGTTCTCCTGGTGGCCGCGATGCTCGTGGCGGCGGCAGTGCCCGCCTGGGCGGCCACCGAGGACGATGCCAACTCGCCCGCCTCATTGGGCGGCACGATGGCGTCGCTCGAGCTCCGCGCGTCACTGCGGTTGGTCTCGGACCTCGGCGCCTGCCCGCCGGGCGTGGCCGCAGATGCCTGTGCACCGCGCACCGGCAACGGATCCGTCTCGGGTCTGGGTCGCGTTTCCGAGACGTACACCTGGTCATTCCGGATGGGGCCGCCTACGTGCCCCGCAGGCCTTGGGAAGCCGCTCGCAACGACCGGTCGGCTCGTTGTCGCGGAGAAGGGCGAGATCCACTTCGCGCTAACGGACGGAGCGCGGTGCATCGAGCAAGAGCCTCTACGCAACGAGCCGCAGGACTTCAGGATCACGGGCGGCACGGGTACCTACGCCGGGGCATCCGGCAGCGGCACGGTCGAGCGTGCGGTGAGTGCGGGCTTCGGGACGGAGAGGTGGATCGGGACGCTCACGGTCCCCGGCCTCGAGTTCGATGTCACACGACCGACGATCGCCGGGTCGGCGAACAAGGTCGTGAGGGCGAAGCGCGGGGCGAAGACAGCGCGGGTCGTCTTTCGGGTTACGGCGCGGGACGATCGAGACGGCGCGTTGGCGACGAGCTGCCTGCCGCGCAGTGGAAGCAAGTTCAAGCTCGGTCGAACGCGCGTCTCGTGCTCGGCGACCGACACGAGTGCCAACACGGCGACTGCCGCATTCACCGTCACGGTGAGGAAAGCGAGGTAGGGCGATGCGTCTTGCAACCCCGCTGACCGCACGTGCGCCGTTCACGGTCATTGTCAAGAAAGGACGCTGAATCATGAAGATCACACGAAAGTCGTCGCAAACGGTCCTGACCATCGCTCTCGGAGCGGTCGCCCTCGTGGCCATGCTCGCAGTGCCCGCCCAGGCGATGGGCCCCACGCCAGAACAGCTCTCCGCGGCCGGCTGGACCTGCTTCCAACCTCCGATAGCTCCGCCCACGATCGTCTGTGCCAACCCCGGCCTCGGCCGGCCGTTCCCTGGGAACCCGGATCCGTCGCCCGCGTACACGCTCCTCCGGTTCGATCTCGACGGGAACCCCCTCGGCAAGGTGCACCTGATCCGCGAGGACCTCTACGCGGGACAGCCGTGCGCACAAGCCGGTGGTCCGTATCTGTTCAACCCTCGCATCGGCTACTACGAGTGCTTCCGCACCTAGCGGGCACTCCTCGTCAGCCTGATCCCCGCGGGCCTGCCTGGCCCGCGGGGAATCGGCTATGCGCCGCCGACCGGAAGCTCGACGGCGTGCCTCGCCTCGACGACCAGAGCGGCAACCACGATCGCCGTGAGCACGGCGAGCTCGCCCGCCGCCGACCACTCCGTTCCGACGGGAATCGTCGCGAGCGCGGCCGCCGCGGCCACGAGCCGCGAGCGGCTGACGCCGATGCCGAGCGTCGTGCGGAAGCCGACCGTGCAGGCCGCGAACAGCGCGACGCCCAGGCCGAGCTCGGTTCCGATCCAGCCTGCGAGTGGCTCGTAGGGATCTCCTATCGCCTTCTTGAGCCCTGCGGCGACCGCCACGACGCCGAGGAGGAGCCCGAAGTGCCAGTAGCCGAAGCCGATCAGCGCGAGGCGTGCCCGTCGCGACTCCGACGCGTTCTTCATCGCCTGCTCGACGGCTGCCTCGTCGCGGAAGTAGAGCCACCACAGAGCCGCGCTCAACGCCAGCGCGAGGAGCGCGACGACGGCGAGACGAAGGTCCAGCGGGACGCCCGCCGCCCCGGCGCCGACGACGACGATCGATTCGCCGAGCGCGACGATGATGACGAGCCCGTGCCGCTCGCAGAAGTGCTCGGCCGCGATGACGAATCCTTCGGTGCTCGTGAACCACGGCGTGAACCAGAGCAGCAGTGCTGCGCCGGCCCACAGGAGCTCCTGCGCACCGCCGCCGAGCGCGCCGCCCAGGAGGACGAGGGCGGCGGCCGTCAGGTTGAACGGGACGAGACGAAGGATCGCGGCAACCTCCGAAACGGACGTGCCCTTCGCGTACATCCCCGCGTGCAGGACGACGACGACGGCATAGCCGAGCCCGAACGCGAGACCCGTCGACTCGTACGCGTCGGGGATCCCGAGCGCGATGACGAGGAACGCACCCATTCCACCGAGAAGCAGCAGCCGGAAGCGCAGCAGGTCGGTCGCGATCGCGTTCGTCAGCCACGCGTAGCCGTCGTACATCCACCAGATGACCGCGAGCATCACCACGACGTGCAGCGCGGCCGTCGCGTCGCCGCCCGCGACGAGGACGCCCGTCAACTGCGTGATCGTGAAGACGAAGACGAGGTCGAAGAAGAGCTCGAGCGTCGATACGCGAGCGCTCCGGTCGATCGTCTCCGACACGGCGAGATCATCGCCGAGCCGCTGGACGGGGCGCCGCCGGCCAGAACGGCGGCGCCCCGTGCGTCACTCAGCGGAGGGCGAAGGTGACGCTGACCGTGGCAGAGGTTTC
>DASUCI010000308.1:0-7147 GCA_035762825.1 Gaiellaceae bacterium
GCGCCGTCCTCCACGACCGCGCCGGGGCCGACGTAGACGGGAGGCACGAGCTTGGCCCCGGGATGCACGTCGGCGGTGTCGTCGACCAGCGTGAAGTCGGCGCCGAGCGCGTCGCCGACCTGAGTCGAGAAGATCCGCTCGAGGACGTCGCGATGCGCCTGCAGGTACGACTCGGGGGTGCCGACGTCGAGCCAGTAGCCCGGGAGGGCGATGCCGTAGACGGAGCCCTCGGCTGCGAGCGTCGGGAAGACCTCGCGTTCGATCGACACGGCCCGTTCCTCGGGTACGAGGTCGAGCACCTCCGGCTCGAGGACGTAGAGGCCTGCGTTGATGAGGTCGGTGTCGATCTCCTCCGGCCGCGGCTTCTCGAGGAACGTCTCGACCCGGCCGTCGGCCGCCGTGCGGACGAGCCCGTACCGGCTCGGATCGGCGACCGGCGTCAGGAGGATCGTGGCCTTCGCGCCCGTCGAGCGGTGGAAGGTGACCATCTCGCCCAGGTCGGCTTCGCGCAGCGAGTCTCCGTTGAGCGCGAGGAAGCTGCCCTCGAGCTCGCGGCCCGCGAAGCCGATTGCTCCGCCCGTGCCGAGCGGCTCGTCCTCGATCGCATACTCGAGCGCCATGCCGTCGTGCTCCCGACCGAACGCGGCCTGGATCTGATCCGGGAGGTAGCCGCACGACACGATCGCCCGGTTCACGCCGTTTCGCGCGAGATGCTCGAACGTGTACGCGAGGAGCGGCCGATCGACCAGGGGAAGCATGTCCTTCCGCGTCCGGTCGGTGAGCGGTCGGAGCCTCGTGCCCTGCCCGCCCACGAGGATGACCGCAGGGAGCGTCATACGAGGGGGCGGCCGATGCCTTCGTAGACGAATCCGAACGCACGGAGAGCCTCGGGATCGAGGTGGTTGCGACCGTCCACGATGACGTTGCCGCGCATCCGCTCTCGCGCGGCCGCCCAGTCGAGCTCGTGAAGCTCGGGCCACTCCGTGACGACCACTGCGCCGTCGGCGCCGTCGAGCGCAGCGAGCGCCGTCTCGGCGATCTCGACGCCGTGGAGGTGGGCCGCACCGTTCGCGACGGGGTCCCACGCCGTCACGTCGGCGCCCTCGGAGAGGAGGCGACCGGCGAGCACGAGGCTCGGAGCCTCACGCATGTCGTCCGTCCCCGGCTTGAACGCGAGCCCGAGGAGCGCGATGCGCTTGCCGCGGAGCGGACCGAGACGCCGCTCGAGCTTCCCGATGACGCGCCGCTTCTGCAGCTCGTTGACCTCGATGACGGCGTTGAGGAGTTGGAAGTTGTAGCCCGAGTTCGCCGCGAGCTGCTTGAGCGCGAGGGAGTCCTTGGGGAAGCACGAACCGCCGAACCCGATGCCCGCACGGAGAAACGAAGGTCCGATCCGGCGATCCAGGCCGATGCCCTCGGCAACGGTCGTCACGTCCGCGCCCGTTGCCTCGCAGACGTTCGCGATCTCGTTGATGAAGGAGATGCGAGTGACGAGGGCGGCATTCGCGGCCAGCTTCACCATCTCCGCCGACGGCACGTCACAGCGCACGATCGGCGCGTCGATCCCGTCGTGCAGGCGTTCGACCACGTCACCGTCTGACTCGTCGAAGGCGCCGATGACGATCCGGTCGGGATGCATGAAGTCCTGGACCGCCGTCCCCTCCGCCGTGAACTCCGGGTTGGAGACGTAGCCGACGTTCGCGAGGCCGCGATCGTCCAGCCGATGCCGGACAGCAGTGCCCGTGCCGACGGGCACGGTGCTCTTCATCGCCACCACGATGCGATGGTCGACCTCGGGCAGCTCGTCGACGACGGTCCAGACGGCCGAGAGGTCGGCGTCCCCCGAGTAGGTCGGCGGCGTGCCGACCGCGATGTACACGACGTCCGCGCCGTCGACCGCCTCGGCCACGTTCATGGTGAAGGTCAGCCGCTCGGCGTTTCGCGCGAGGATCTCGTCGAGCCCCGGCTCGTGGATCGGGACGACGCCGGCGCGCAGCGCGTCGACCTTCGCCTCGACCACGTCGCGCACGACGACGTCGTGACCCAACTCGGCGAAGCAGGCGCCGGTGACGAGGCCGACGTACCCCGCGCCGAAGACCGCGACCTTCATGTGGCTACTTCCTCTTCACGGAGCCGAGCGGCCTCAAGCCCTTGGCGATCGCGAGCATGGTCTCGTTCGAGATTCGGTCGAGCACGGTGTTGACGACCCAGTAGTCGGCCTTCGGCGTGTTGAGCACGACCATGTGGAGCTTCGGGCCGTTGTAGTAGAGGTCGTACACACGCCCGCCGATCCGGCGGGTGAGGCTCTTGTCCGCGAGCACGGGCGCGTCGTCCCAGTCGGTCATCTGCACGCCCCAGTACTCGTTGGAGCCCATGCGATAGACGAGCCGCACGGCCTTGTGCTCCTCGCCCTCGTCGATCCAGTACAGCCGTGCGGGCATCGTCGAGTCCGTCCACGAGCTGCGCTCGATCACGGTCGGGACCATCAGCGGGAACCCGACGCGGTTGCGGCGCTCGCGGAGCTCGTCGATCGCGGCGTTCGGCCCGTAGACGACGTTCGGCCGCTCCCGCTTCGGGGTCTGGTCGATCGGTGCCGGCGCGAGGCTCCCGTGGAACGTCTGCCCCACGACGACCGTGAGCATCGCGCCGTTCGCGAGCTGGGAGATCTCCCGCGGGAGGGGCTTCAGCTCGGCCGAGGCAAACAGGTTCGCGACCTTCTGTCCGGCCTCCTGTGCGCCGCGGCGCGAGCGGTCGAAGTAGATCTGGGTCCGGAAGTAGTCGAAGCTGGGAGCATTGGCGGGGAGCCCGTTCGGCGGCGTCACCACGTCGTACGAGCGGCGGCCGAGGAGGTAGCCGGCGGTCGACGCGGAGCCGGTGACACCGTTGCCGTTCAGGACGGTGATCGTCGTCGCGCCCGGCGCAGGTGCTCGCGTCTTCCGCTTCTCGCCGAGCGCAACGGCCGTCGCCTTCTGGGACGACTCCACGTCGGGATGCGTGAACGTCTCGATCGCCCTCGTGACGTTCTCGGAGTCGGTCGTGAGGTCGGTGAAGCCCTCGAGCCCCTCGATTCGCGTCTGGAACACACGCCCACGTGGAAGGCCGTAGGCGAAAAGCGCGTACGAGAGGACCGCGCGCCCGTCGACGTCGACGCCGCCACCCTGCGCGACCTCGACGTTGTTCGTGATCGCGTTGACGACCTTCGGCAGCGCCACCGGCGCGAAGCTTTCCTGGATCTGGCCCTTGAACGCCTTGACGAACTGCTGCTGTCGTGCGACGCGGTACAGGTCCGAGTCCGAGTGCCGGTAGCGCACGTAGTCGAGCGTCTGCCGGCCGCTGAGCTGCTGGTAGCCCGGGAAGAGGTTGATCTTCGCGTACCCGGACGGCCCGCCGCGGTCGTTGAAGTACCGCCGGTCGACGTCGATCCACGCGCCGTCGAGCCGGTCGACGATCTGGCGGAAGCCGCGGAAGTTGACCGTGATGAGGTAGTTGATCTGCAGCCCGGTGAGCAGGCGGACCGTCTGCAGCGAGCCCTGCGGCCCGCACGTCGCGTAGGCGGCGTTGATCTTGTCGAAGAACGGCGTACGCCCGGGGCAGCGGATCTCGACGGTCATGTCGCGCGGGAACGAGAGGAGCGAGATCGAGTCCGTGGAGGGATCCGCACGGACGAGCATGAGCGTGTCCGACCGCCCGGCCGTGCCTTCGCCCTTGCGGGCGTCGTACCCGATGACGAGCGCGACAGCCGGCTGACCCGGGAGTGCGACGTCGAGCTGCCGAGCGGCCTTGCGCACCTCGGGCGTCTTCGCGGCGACCGCGGCAACGGACTCGTGGAAGTAGAGATACGCGCCCCCTGCGGTTCCGGTCGCGACCACGAGGCACGCGATCCCGAGCCACATCGCGAAGCGCCAGACGAGGCCGAGACGAGACCGCGACGACCCGTCCGGCTGGCGGTAGAAGCTCACGGGGGAGGAGACGCCGGGCGGCAGAACCGCCTTCCCGTTTCCGTTCGGCGCGGCTCCGCGCCCCAAGCCTCGTTTCAGAGTGGTTCGCAATGAAGGAGTCCGGTCAGCAGTGACTCCTTCATCTCAAAGGAGCCATGAGCGCCCGCCAGGCGCACGACGGCGGAGGATAGCTCAGCGACAGGCCGTGATTCCGGCGTGCAGCCCCGAATCCCTACGCGCCGCCGCGAACTCTTAACCGGCCGAGACGGCCGAGAGGTCGGCCAGCGCGGCGCCGAGCACCGTCATCTCGTCGGGCGTCCCGGCGGTGATCCGCAGGGCATCCGACGCTCCGAATGCGGCGAGAGGGCGAACGATGACCCCACGGCGAAGCAGCGCGTCGTTCATCGCGAGCGCGTCGTCGACGCGGACGCAGACGAAGTTCGCCACCGCGGGACCGGCAGGCTCGAGCCGGTGCTCGCGGAGCACGTCCTCGAGCAGGGTCATCGCGTACCGATTCGAGGTTCGACGCCGTTCGAGCTCCGCGGCGCCATCGAGGCTCGCCAGCGCCGCTTCCTGGCCGGCCGACGTGACGTCGAACGCGCGGCGCACCTTCCCGATCGCCGTGACCACGTCTTCGGGGCCGACTCCGTAGCCGACGCGCAGCCCTGCGAGGCCGTAGATCTTGGAGAAGGTCCGCAGGACGAGGACCCGATGACCTGCCTCGAGATACTCCGCGACGGCGTCCGGGTACTCGGAATCGTCGATGTACTCGAAGTACGCCTGGTCGAGGACGGTGAGGACATGCGGCGGGACGCGCTCGAAGTATGCGTCGAGCTCGGCCCGGCCGTTCGTCGTCCCGGTCGGATTGTTCGGCGCCGCCACGAAGACGAGCTTGGCCCGCGGCGTGATCGCGGCGAGGAGCGCGTCGAGGTCGATCCGGTCGTCGCGCAGCGGGACGCGCACCGGGGTCGCGCCGAGCTTGAGCGGGTCGAGGACGTAGCTCGGGAACGACGGCCACCCCGTGACGACCTCGTCCCCGGGATCCAGGGTCGCCTGGCAGACGTAGCCGACGACCGCATCGGCGCCCGCGCAGACGGTGACCTGCTCGAAGCGGACGCCGTGACGTCCGGCGAGCGCGTCGCGAAGCCGCCACGCACCGCCGTCGGGGTAGCGATTCAGCTCCAGCGCGGCGCGGGCGATGGCCTCCTGCGCCTCGGGGAACGGCCCGTACGGCCCCTCGTTCGAGGCGAGCTTGACGACGCGCTCGAGGCCGAGCTCACGCTGGACCTCCTCGACCGGCTTCCCGGGCTCGTACGGGACGAGCCCCGCGAGCGCGGGACGGATCAGCGACGCGTCGCCGCCGTCCTGCGGCTCCCTCACGTGGCCGGGACTGGCTCCGGTGCGGTGACGTACTCGCCGACGATCTCGGAGTCGCTCTCGAAGCTGGTGGCTTCCTCCGCGTCGCCGTGCCGTCGCTTGAGGACGATGGCGAGGGCGGCGGCGAGGATGCCTGCCGAGACGAGTCCGAGCCCGACGTACGCGGCGACCTTCATCCCGCTCCGACGCTTGCGCCGCTTGTCGATCGAGCGCTGCAGCGCCTTCAGCGTGAGGTAGCCGACGGCCGCGTTTCTCCTGTTGTAGAAGCTCATGTGCTGAGAGTAACGCAAGACCGGAACGCGCAAACCTCGGCGTCTCGCTACTTGCGCCTCGGCGGGAGGTGGATCGCGCGGCCGAGCGCGACGAGCCCGGCTTCCTTGATCGCCTCCGAGAGGGTTGGATGCGGCGCCATTCCGTCGGCAACTGTCTCGATCGTCGCCTCCGCGTCGAGCGCCACGACGGCGGCCTCGATCAGGTCGGTCGCGTGCTGGCCCACGATCACGACGCCTACGAGCTCACCGTACGTCGTCTCGTGGATCGACTTCACCCAGCCTGCCGTCTCGCCCGTCATCACCGCGCGCGCATTCGCGACCCACGGGAAGCGGCCGACGGCGATGTTCTCGGCGCCGTAGGTCTCGACCGCCTGCGCCTCGGTCGAGCCGACGCCGGCGATCTCGGGATCCGTGTAGATCGGTCGCGGCACGGCGGCAGCCTCCGGCATCGCCGCGTCGTGCCCCGTCGCGTTCTCGGCGGCGATCTCGCCCTCCCGGAATGCCGTGTGGGCGAGCTGCCAGTAGCCGGCGACGTCACCCGCCGCGTAGATGTGCGGAACGGACGTGCGGCGGTGGTCGTCGGTTCCGATGCCCGCTCGCGGGTCGAACGTGACGCCGACCGCATCGAGCCCGAGACCCTCGACGACCGGCGCGCGACCGACGGACACCAGCATGAGGTCGCACTCGACGGTCTCTCCCTCGCCGAAGTGGACGGTCAGCGCCGAGCCTGTGTCCTCGACCTTCGTGCACTGCTTGCCGAGGTGCACGACGATCCCGCGCCGCGCGAACGACTTGCGCAACTCGCTCGTTGCGTCGGAGTCCTCCTGCGGGATGAGCGTGTCGAGCATCTCGATCATCGTCACTTCGGTTCCGAAGCGCTCGAAGATCGAGGCGAACTCGCACCCGATGATCCCGCCACCGAGGACGACGAGCCGCTTCGGCACTTCGGTCTGCGCGAGCAGGCCGGTGGAGTCGACGCAACGTGGCGAGTCGAGCCCGGGGATCGGGGGCGCGATCGGCTGCGAGCCGGTGGCGACGATCGCGTTCGAGAAGCTGAGGCCGAGATCGCCCTTGTCGAAGGTCAGCGAGCGCGCGTCCTCGAAGCGGGCGTTGCCCTGGAACCACGTGACGTTGTTCGCCTTGAAGAGCGACGCGACGCCGCCGGTCATCTGCTTGACGACGGCCGCCTTCCACTCGTTCGCCGTGGCGAAGTCGAGTTGCGGCTCGGCCGTGACGACGCCGAGCTTGGGATTGATCTCGCGCGCAGCGTGGAGCGCGTGCGCCGTCGAGACCCACGCCTTCGTCGGGATGCAGCCGACACGGAGGCACGTTCCGCCGAGCTCCGCCTCGCGCTCGACACAGGCCACGCGCGCACCGAGCTGCGCCGCCCGAATCGCCGCCGTGTACCCCGCAGGGCCGCCGCCGAGGACGGCAACGTCGAATTCCATGGGACCGATCCTAGATGGTTGATGCCAGGGCCCGACGCATGGTCAGGCTGTGCTCGTCGCCGTTTTCGAGGACGGAGAACCCGTGCTGCTCGTAGAAGGAGACGAGCGCCGG
>DASUCI010000309.1:0-2212 GCA_035762825.1 Gaiellaceae bacterium
GCGGCCACCGCGGCAACGGCGCCGAGCGCCGGCGCAAGCCGCCTCCGTCGGGATTCGAACGGCACGACGTTCTGCGGGGGCTCGGCACGAACCGCCTCGAGGACGCGGTCGCGCAGAGCAGCGCTGGGCTCGGGCCCGGAAGCGGCGACCGCGAGCGCGGCAGTCGTCTCCCAGAAGGACGCGAGCTCCTCCCTGCAGTGCTCGCACTCCGCGAGGTGCCGCTCGTAGACCGCCCGCTCCTCCGGATCGAGGGCGTCCAGCGCGTATCCGGCCGTTAGCTCGTGAATTCCGGCTTCCATGATCCCTCGTGGGTCGAATCGTCGAGGAGCTCGCGCAGTCGCGCAAGCCCGGCGAACATCCTGCTCTTGATCGTCCCGAGCGGCACGCCGAGTCGGTCGGCGAGCTCGGACTGGGAGAACCCACCGTAGTACGCGAGCTCGAGCGCCTCGCGCTGGACGTCCGGGAGCTGCCTGAGCGCCGCCTGCACGCGCTCGCGCTCGAAGCGAAGCCAGGCGGCCTCCTCCGTGCCCTCGGCCGTGCCCTGGACCCCGAGCTCGTCCGTCAGCGGCTCCGCTCGGCGCCGTTCCTCTCGCCGCACGAGATCGACCGCGCGCCGGTGCACGAGCGTGAGGATCCACGTGCTCGCCTTGGCGCGCTCGGCCCGGAACGCCGCGGCCGTCCGCCAGACGCCGAGGAAGCCCTCCTGCACGGCGTCCTCCGCGAGCCGCTCGTCCCGCAGGACGCGCAGCGCCAGCCCGTAGGCGATGCCGCTCACCCGGTCGTAGAGCTCCGCGAGTGCGGTCTCGTCTCCCCGCGCGACGAGCGCGACCAAAGCTTCGTCCGAGAGATGGGCGTGCTGCTTTGCCATAGCGGAGCGGGCCTGCGGGTCGGCCAAAGCTAACACGGGGACGTGAAGAGCCAGTGCTCCCATGCTCCTTTTTCGTCGGAGGTTGCAATCCGGTTCAGTCACCGAACCGCCGTCGGCGAGTGCACGAACAAGTGCCGGTCACGACCCCCCACGAGAGGAGCAGTGATGCGAAGAAGCATCATCGCGCTCGGCGTCGTCGGCTTGCTCAGTGCAGCCGCCGTCGTCGGCGCGACGACACTCGGCCCCGGAAGCGGCACGGCTTCGAGCCACCGCGAGGCGCCGCTGATCGCGGAGGACCCGTCTGCGGACCTGACGGACCTCTATGCGTTCCGGAGCTCCGACAGGCCGAACACCGTCACGATTCTCGCCAACGTCATCCCCGGCGAGGATCCAGCGGCAGGGCCGAACTGGTACACGTTCTCGCCGAACGCGCGCTACAACCTCAAGATCGACACGAACGGGGACGCGCGCCCGAACGTCACGTACCGGTTCCAGTTCCGCACGAAGACCGGACCGTTCTTCCTCGGTGACACCGCGCAGCCGTTCACGGTCACGCGGATCACGGGCAACCGGTCGCAGGTCGTCGCTCGCGGGACGACGCCGCCGAACAACATCGGTCCGCGCTCGACCCCGAACTACCGCTCGCTCGCCGCGAAAGGCGTCGTCAAGGTCGCCGGCGGCGGGAGCGCGTTCGCGGGCCAGCGTGACGACCCGTTCTTCGGCGACATCGGCGCGATCTTCGATCTCGTCGCGATTCGCAAGGGCACCGGCAACATGGGCGGCGGGAAGGACTTCTTCGCCGGCTACGGCGTCCACACGTTCGGTGTCCAGATCCCGATCGCGGGCCTGAACGCGAAGAACGGCATCATCGGCGTCTGGTCGTCCGTCGACCGGCGCAAGGTCACGACGCGTTCGACCTCGGGCGCACGGAGCTCGGGCGCCTGGATCCAGGTCAACCGCCTCGCCAACCCGCTCGTCAACGAGGTCGTCATCCCGACGGCTCTCAAGGACCAGTGGAACGGCCTCCAGCCCTGGCAGGAGGGTCGCTTCCGCAAGTACTACGACGAGCCGATCCTCGCGGCGGTCATCAACCAGCTGTACAAGCTGGGCGCTCCGACCACCGATCGTGACGACCTCGTCGCGGTGCTGCTCACCGGCGTTCCGCAGCTCAACTTCACGAGCCCGCGGCTCGCCGAGGTGCTCCGCCTGAACCTCACCATTCCGGTCACGAGGAACCCGAACCGGATGGCGGTGCTCGCGGGCGACAACCAGGGCTGGCCCAACGGCCGGCGCCTCGGCGACGACGTCATCGACATCGCCGAGCAGGCCGTCGGCGGCTTCCTC
>DASUCI010000310.1:0-7188 GCA_035762825.1 Gaiellaceae bacterium
GACGACGGTCGAGCAGCCGATCGACGAGATCGCGCGCACCGCGGTCGAGGCACTCCGGAGCCAGGTCGAACGCCCGCTCGAGCGGCAGCCGAGCTACGTCTTCCGTCCGCGGCTCCGCCTCGGCGGAACGACCGCTCCACCGGCGAGCGCCTCCGCGACGTCGTAGAAGTCGTCGAACGGCTCGAAGGGCAGGCCCTTCCCGTCGAGATAGGTCGCGAGCCCGTCGCGGGCGAAGACGCGCGCGGCCGCCTCGGCGACGCAGCGATCCGAGAAGCCGTCGCCGACATACGTGACGTCACCGAGCCCGGCGAGGTCGGCGCGCTTGCAGGGCTCGCCGCACACCGGGCACGGCTCGTCCGAGCGGAAGAGGACGCGCCATCCGTCAGGACGCGGATCGAGCCGGTTCGCGCGGACCTCGAGCTCGAGCCCCTCGCGCTCGAGCACCGGCTCTATCAGCTCGTGGAACCCGCTGGAGACGATCAGCGGGTCGTGCTTCCGCGCGAGCTCGGCGAACCCGGCTCTCAACTGCGCGTGCTCGCGCATCCACGCGACGACCTGCGGAAGCGGCGCGCGGACGGTTCGAAACTCGCCGGCGATGACCTCGTGCAACGTCAAATTGCGCCCGAGCCGCGCCTCGTGCGCCTCGTAGGCCTTCTCGTCTCCGAACTCGAGCAGCACGAGGTGGAGCCCGTCGATCTCGGTCACGGTTCCGTCCCAGTCGAGGACGAGCTGCACGTCAGCCGGCCACGCGCTGCTCGAGCGTGCCGATCCCGTCGATTCTCAGCGAGACGCTCTCGCCCGCGGCGACCTCCCGCCGCTCGAGGGCGGGCCCACCGAGAATGTCGCCCGGATAGAGGACGGTGCCGGATTCCGCGAGCGCGAGAGCCGCGCTCCAATCGAACCCGCGCGAGTCGGCAGCGCACTCGTCGGTCGTCACGACCACAGGCCCGAGCCCGAGCCCGAAGTCGCGATCCTTCGGAGGTCGCAGCCACGGAGCGCGCCACTCCGCGAGCGCCGTGAACCCGCCGATCGCTCCGTCGGCGCCGATCACCGCCGCCACCCTCGAGAAGGCCGTGAGCCCGCCTTGTGACACTGTCGCACTTGGCGCCTGAATCGACGCGTCCGGGCCAACGATGGCCGCCGGGTTCGCGAAGACGAACGACCGGCCATCGTCGAACAGGCGGATCGACGGCGGGTGCCGCACCGGCGCGAGGAGCACGACGTCGTCGAGCCGATACTCGGCATGCTCGCGTGCCGAGCCGCCGCCGGTGAAGAAGGACTGCAGCGTCTGCGCCGCGAGCTGGACGACACGGTCGCCGTCGATGCGGCCGACCCAGCCGCGCTCGAGCGGATGCCCGACGGGGTGAAACATGCAGAGCCTCATCAGGGCTCGGTGTGTACCACCACGTCGGCGATCGCGGGCACGGCGCCCCGCACGCGCTCCTCGATGGCGCTCGCCTGGCCGTGCGCGTCCGCGAGCGAGCCCTCGCGACCGAGCCCGAGCGTGAGGAACACGACGACCCCCTCGTCGGTGCGGACGACGCGGACCTCCCGCGGCTCGGCACCGGTCACCTCTCGGACGGCAGCCTCGATCGCGGCCGTATCGACGCGTACCTCCGCTGCCGCGGCGGTCTCGCGAATCGGCTCGAGGTGCGTCTGAGCGGACTCGACCTCGGGCACCTGGGACACGATTGCGGCCTCGACCTGCTCTGCGATCTCGTGCGCCTGGACGAGCGACAGATGGCCGGGGAGCTTGACGTGGAGCGAGACCTCGATGCTCCCTTCGACGTCGAGCACGGTGAGGTTGTGGATCTCGCGCACGTGCGAGACGGTCAGCGCGGCGGCGAGGACGCGCTCGCGAATCGCGATCTCGCCCGCCTGGGGTTCGACGTGCACCACGACATCGATGCCCGGGAGCGCATCGTGGAGCGCCTGCTCGACGCGGTCGGCAGCTGCGTGCCCCTGTCCGATCGCCGCGCCGGGCGCGACACCGATGACGACATCCGCAAAGTGCTCGCCGCCGGCGCGCCTGACCCGCAGCCGCCGAAGCTCGACGGGCGGCCGGAGTCGCGCGATGGCCTGACGGGCGGCGCGGGTATCGTCCTCGGGCGAGCGGTCCATGAGCACGTCCACGTTCCTGGCGGCGAGTCGCGTCGCGGCGGCGACGACGAGGCCGGACACGAAGAGCGCGGCGATCGAGTCTCCGGCGGGGAAGCCCGCCGACGCCGCGACGAGGCCCGCGAGAACGGCGATCGTGCCGACGAAGTCGCTCCCGAAGTGGAGCGCGTTGGCGAGGAGCGCGTCACTCGAGTAGAGACGCGCGCCTCGCCACGAGACGACCGTTCGCGAGGCGTCGATCGCGAGCACCAGCGCAACAGCCGCGAACGTCCACCAGCTCGGGTCGACCTCGATTTCGACGACGCCGGCCAGGCGCAGGATCGCGAGCATGGCGATCAGGATCGACACGGCGACGAGAAAGGCCGCCTCCGCGAGCGCAGCGAGGTTCTGCGCCTTCCCGTGACCCCAAGGGTGGCCGCGATCAGCCGGGCGCACGGCGACCGACACGGCGAAGAAGGTCAGGAGCGCAGCCGCGAGGTCGGTTCCCGAGTGCGCCGCCTCCGCGAGCAGACCGAGGCTCGAGCTTGCGAGACCTGCGATGAGCTTGATCGCGACGAGGACGCAGGCGGCCCCGACCGAGACGAGCGCGGTGCGCCGCTGCGGCGACATTGCTCGAAGGCTAGAGCGTTCCCCCGTGCAGACGAGCGTCCTATTCTCCTCTCGTGACGATCTGCCCGAGTTGTGGTCGTGAGAACGGGGAAGACGCCCGCTTCTGCTCCTGGTGCGCGACGCCGCACGACGGCCCCAGCCCGGGAGGAGCGCAAGGTCGTCACGTGCCTCTTCTGCGACCTGGTCGGCTTCACGAGTCGCGCCGAGCGCATGGATCCCGAGGACGTGCGGGGGCTGCTGCAGCCCTACCACGCACGGTTGCGCTCCGAGCTCGAGCGCTTCGGGGGAACCGTCGAGAAGTTCATCGGCGACGCCGTGATGCCGTCTTCGGCGCGCCCGTCGCACACGAGGACGACCCCGAGCGAGCCGTTCGGGCAGCGCTCTCGATCCGGGATGCGCTCGCCGAGGAGGGTGACCTCGAGGTGCGCATCGGCATCACGACGGGCGAGGCACTCGTCGCGCTCGGTGCTCGACCCGAGACAGGCGAGGGCATGGCGTCCGGTGACGTGGTCAACACGGCGGCGCGGCTGCAAACCGCGGCGCCGACCAACGGCATCCTCGTCGACGAGACGACGTTCCACGCCACCGAGCGCGCGATCGAGTACGGCGAGGCTCACGCCATAGAGGCAAAGGGCAAGGCCGAGCCCATCTCCGTCCGCGAGGCGCTCAAGGCCCGCGCGCGGGTGTCGGTCGAGCGAGTGGGCGGTGCTCCGCTGGTCGGCCGTGAGCAGGAGGTCAACCTCCTGCGCGAGACCCTCGCCAGGGTGATCCGCGAACGGGAGCCGCAACTCGTCACCTTCGTCGGCGTCCCCGGGATCGGCAAGAGCCGGCTCGTCTTCGAGCTCTTCCAGACCATCGAGACCGGGGACCACGGGCTCGTCTACTGGCGCCACGGCCGCTCACTTCCGTACGGGGAGGGCGTGACGTTCTGGGCGCTGGGCGAGATGGTGAAGGCCCAGGCGGGGATCCTCGAGTCGGACGCCCCCGAGGAGGCGACAGACAAGCTCCGCCGGGCAGTCGACCGGTTCGTTCCGGACGAGTCTGACGGGGCCTGGATCGAGCGGCGGCTTCGTCCGCTGGCGGGCCTCGAGGCCGACGAGACGATGGGAGATCGGCGCGAGGAGGCGTTCTCCGCCTGGCGCCGCTTCCTGGAGGCGATCGCCGACGACCGCCCGCTCGTCCTCGTCTTCGAGGACCTGCACTGGGCGGACGAGGCGCTGCTCGACTTCGTCGACTACCTCGTCGACTGGGCGAGCGGCGTCCCTCTGCTCGTCCTCTGCACGGCGCGTCCCGAGCTGCTCTCGCGGCGGCCCGGCTGGGGCGGCGGCAAGGTCAACTCGTCGACGACGCTGCTCTCGCCGCTCTCCGAGGACGAGACGGCAACGCTCCTGCACGCCCTTCTCGGCCGGTCGGCGATCGACGCAGAGCTGCAGGCGCGCCTGCTCGAGCACGCTGGAGGCAACCCGCTGTACGCGGAGGAGTTCACGCGGATGTCGAACGAGCGATCGACCGAGACGGTCCTCCCCGAGACGGTGCAGGGCATCATCTCCGCGCGCCTCGACACGCTGCCCGCGGACGAAAAGGAGCTCCTTCAGGATGCAGCGGTCGTGGGCAGGGTCTTCTGGCTGGGAGCGCTTGGACGCGAGCGCTGGACGCTCGAGTCGAGACTGCACTCTCTCGGGCGCAAGGAGTTCGTGAGCCGCCAGCGCCGGAGCTCGGTCGCCGGCGAGGACGAGTACGCATTTCGGCACGCGCTCGTGCGCGACGTCGCCTACGAGCAGATCCCGCGAGCGGAGCGGGCGGACAAGCATCGGGCTGCCGCGGAATGGCTCGAGTCGCTCGGCCGAGCCGAAGATCACGCCGAGATGCTCGCCCACCACTACGCGTCGGCAATCGAGTACGCGCGGTTGTCCAGCCAGAACGTCGAGTCGCTTGCGGACCGAGGGAGGATCGCGTTGCGGGACGCGGGCGACCGCGCAATCGCTCTCAACGCCTTCTCAGCGGCGGCACGGTACTACGAGCTCGGCATCGAGCTGTGGCCTCGAGGCGATCCCGAGCGGCCCGACCTCCTCCTCCGGCTCGGTCGTTCGTTCCACATGCTGGGCGACCAGAGGCAAGAGGGCGCGCTCGAGAATGCGCGGGATGCTGCCGGTCGGGCGGACCGGGCCGATCTGGCGGCCCAGGCGGAGGCGTTGCTCGCCGAAGTCTGTTGGTACCGCGGCGACCGTAAGGCCTGCGACCTGCATCTCGAGCGCGCGTACGCCACGGTCCACGATCTTCCGCCGTCGCCCGGAAAGGCACACGTGCTCAGCCAGGTCTCGCGCTACCGGATGCTTGCCGGCGCGGACGAAGAGGCGATTCGAATCGGTGAGGAAGTGCTCGCCATGGCCGACGAGCTCGGGCTCGTGGAGCCCCAGGTCGAGGCGCTCGTCAACATCGGGACGACGCGAGCCAACATGGGCGATGCCACGGGTCTCGAGGACCTGGAGCGTGCTGTTGCGATCGCGTCCGCAGCGAGCTCCTCCTCGGTCGCCCGCGCGTACAACAACCTGGCGGTGTCAGTCTGGGCTCTGGGCGATCTCCGACGCGGGCGTCGGCTCATGGACGAGACGGTCGCTCACGCCGAGCGCCTCGGCCTGGCCAGCCTCCTCCGGTTCTCTCGGAACGTCCAGCACTGGCTGCTCGCCCGAGAGGGCCACTGGGACGAGGCGCTGCCGTACATCGACGAGTTCGTGGCAGCCTGCGAAGCCGGCGAGCCTCACTACCACGAGGGCGGCATGCGCCTTCGTCGCGCGGAAATCCGGCTCGCGCGCAACGACGTCCAAGGCGCGCTCGACGACGTTCGCAAGGTCGTGCCGCTCGCGCGAAGCGCGGGCGACCCGCAGCAGCGTGGCCCGTGGCTCTCGGGGTGCGCGTTTCTCCTCGTCGAGGCTGGACTGACCGAGGAAGCACGGCAGCTCACCGGCGACGTGTTCCACGGGGGAACGATGACCCGCTGGGCCCTCGTCGAGCTCGCCCTCGTCGCAGACGAGCTCGGATGTGTCGACGAGCTCGGGGCCATGATCGAGCGCGGCCCGACCACGATATGGACCGACGCGGCGCGGGCGTTCCTGCGGGGAGACGTCGCCCACTCCGCCGTGCTCCTCCACGAGATCGGCGACGCGGAGCTCGAGCCCATGGCCCGCTTACGTGGGGCGCGCCGACCCCTGGCCGAGGGCCGCCGCGCCGAGGCGGACGTCCAGCTCCAGCGGTGGCTTGCCTCGTGGCGCTCGCTGGACGCGACGCGCTACATCAGGCAGGCTGAGGAGCTCCTCGGCGAGGTGTCAGAGATTCCCGCGTAGCGCCTGTTCGCGCTCGATCGCCTCGAACAGCGACTTGAAGTTGCCGATCCCGAATCCGCGTGAGCCGTGGCGCTCGATCACCTCGAAGAAGAGCGTCGGGCGGTCCTGGACGATCTTCGTGAAGAGCTGGAGGAGGTAGCCCTCCTCGTCACGGTCGGCGAGGATTCCCATCGAGCGCAGGTCGTCCCAGTTCTGCTCGATCTCGCCGACCCGCTCCTGGACGATGTCGTAGTACGTATCCGGCGTCGCGATGAAGAGGACGCCGTGCTCGCGCAGCGCCGCGACCGTGCGGACGATGTCCTCCGACTGCATCGCGACGTGCTGGACGCCGGGGCCACCGTGGAACTCGAGGTACTCCTCGATCTGGCTCTTGCGCTTGCCTTCAGCCGGCTCGTTGATCGGGAACTTGATCTTCCCCTCGCCGTCGGTCATGACCTTCGACATGAGCGCGGAGTACTCGGTCGAGATGTCCTCGTCCGAGAAGTGGGTGAGCTGCGTGAAGCCGAGGACGCGCGCATAGAAGTCGACCCACTCGTCCATCCGGCCGAGCTCGACGTTGCCGACGACGTGGTCGAGCGCGATGAGGCCGACGCCCCGCGAAGGGCCGCCGTTCGGGGCGACGGACTGGTAGCCGGGCAGGTAGGGGCCCGAGTACTCGGAGCGGTTGACGAAGGAGTGGACGTTGTCGCCGTAGGTCGCGATCGCGGCGAGCTCGACACGTCCGTGATCGTCCTCGACCCAGTGCGGCTCGACCACCCCGCGCGCGCCGCGCTGGACCGCCTGGCGGTAGGCATTCGACGCATCCGGCACGGCGAGCGCGACGTCACGCACGCTGTCGCCCTTCGTCGCCGCCCACTTGCAGATCTCGCTGTCGGCGCGCAGGCCGCTCGTGAGCACGAACCGGATCTCGCCCTGCTCGAGGACGTACGACGCGCGGTCGCGGACGCCGGTCTCGGGGCCCGCGTAGGCCGTGCGCGTGAAGCCGTAGGCACTCTCGTAGAAGTACGCCGCCTGCTTCGCGTTCCCGACCCAGATCTCGAGGTGGTCCCAGCCTTCGAGCGGCATGAAATCGGTTTCGGTCATGCGTCCGATTCTAGGCGGCCTGCGCCGGCGCGGTTCG
>DASUCI010000311.1:0-10671 GCA_035762825.1 Gaiellaceae bacterium
TTCGGCGCCGACGTGTACCAGGGCCACAAGCCGAACGACACCGTGCTCTGGGTCGAGAGCCACGGCGCGGTGATCTCCGGCGACACGCTCGTCGACTTCGGCCAGGGCCTCGAGATCAACGAGAGGTGGCTCCGCCCCGGAATGACGCGCGAGGGCGTGGCCGAGGGGTTGCGCCCGCTGCTCGAGCTCCCCGTCGAGCACGTGCTCGCGACGCACGGCGGCCCGTTCGAGCGCGCCGATCTCGAGCGGGCACTTGCCTGACAGGTGAGCTGCCATGCCCCCAACGGGATTCGAACCCGTGCTGCCACCTTGAAAGGGTGGTGACCTAGGCCGCTAGTCGATGGGGGCCCGCGGCGCAGTGTAGAGACGGGTTGGGCGGCACCTCGTCTGTGCTCGTGCCGGCGTGTACCAGTCGACCGGGCGCCACCACCACCCGGCGACGCCGCCTACACTCAGCCCCGGCGGGCCGGTAGCTCAGTCGGTAGAGCAGGGGACTTTTAATCCCAAGGTCGCAGGTTCGATCCCTGCCCGGCCCACTTCAGAATTCCTGCAATTCGGCAGCCGATCACTGTGAATGTGCCCCTGGCTTGGGCAGGATGCGCATACTGACGGGGTCATGAGCGACGCTCCATCCGCTCTCCGCACCTTCCTGATCGCCGACATCCGTGGCTACACGCGCTACACCGAGGAATACGGCGACGAAGCGGCAGCCAAACTCGCCGCCGATTTCGCGGAGCTCGTCGCCGATGGAGTCCAGGCTCACGATGGACAGTTAGTCGAGCTTCGGGGAGACGAAGCGCTCGCGGTTTTCACGTCGGCTCGACAAGCCCTCCGGGCCGCAGTGGACCTGCAGGCGAGGTTCGGAGACGAGACAGGGGCGAATTCGGACATCCCGCTCAAGGTAGGTATGGGTATCGACTCAGGAGAGGCAGTCGAGATCGACGATGGGAGCTTTCGCGGCGCGTCACTCAACGTTGCTGCGCGTCTCTGCGGACGTGCGCACGGGGGAGATGTTCTCGTCAGCGCATCGACCGTCCGGCTCACTGGCAAGCTCGGTGGTCTCCAGTACAGCGATCGAGGCCGCGTGCGTCTGAAAGGTATTCCGGAACCCGTCCACATCTACCAGGTCTACTCGGAGCTCGACGCGCCTCGAAGCAGCAACTGGGTGGTGATGTTCTTCGGCGAGCCGGGCCGCCGGCTGGGCTGGAGGGTCGGCGCTGTCGTCGTGGCACTCGCGGCCCTAACCGCGGCCGGAGTCGTCTACCTGACGTCCAACGATTCGGGCGACGCCGGCACCGCGTCACCCGGACAGGGCACCTTCCCGGTAACGACAACACCCGAGGTGCTCGCGGCCGATGCGGGGCTGGATGCGATCGTCCCGGCCGCGCTTTGGAAGGACTGTGCGTTGCAGACCGTTGCGAACCCGGCGGCGCTGCAGACTGCGGTCTGTCTCCCTTCCGGCGGCATGCCTGACCGATGGGAGATCTCGTCGTACCCCGACGGTGCAGCGCTCAACGACGCCTACGAAGGAACCCTCCGTAACGGCTCTGCCAGTGACCGTGACTTTGGACGATGCAACGCTTTCTCGTGGGGTGGCGAGCGCGAGTGGCTGCACGGCCCGGACAAACCCGGTGGCCGAATTTTCTGCTACTTCGACGGCAACGACGCGGTCGTCGTGTGGTCGCACAAGCGCCTCGGCCAACCGACGCACCGTGACGCCCTGATGATCGCCCGGGAAGGCGGCAGCGATCATGCAGGGCTAACGCGCTGGTGGCGTCCCTGGCACCACCTTATGGGCAAAGTGCAGTAACCCGACGCTGCCACCGACGATAGGCGTGACATGGGCTTTACGTCACGACCTCTGGCCGGAGGATCAGCGTCGAGTTCCCGTCCGAACTTGCCGCGTGGCCGGAGCGAGCTAGCCAAACCTCGCGATCCTCAGCCACTCTGCGAGGTATCACGGTTAGGACCCGAACGATGTAGGTCCGGAACTCATCCATGTAGTTGGAGAGGAAGGCCTTGGTGGACTCGTTCGGAGTACGAGTTGGAGTACCGCTTTGTCTCCGCAACCTACAGTCCGTTGCACTTCCGTGCAGCGCTGCGTCGTGCTTCTTGCAGGCACTTTCAGTCTGCTGCCCTCCGCTACAGGCGGCTTGTCAAGGCACAGTCCACATACCCTGACCCGCCTCCTGCACTCGAGCGGATGGGAGATCGAGGCGGTGATCTACTACCAGAATCGGCGTGATGACGTGAGGCTCGCCGGCGGCTTCACGCGAGCAGTTCGCCTGTCACTTGCAAATGCCGCCCGGAGGCTCGCCGCCAGCCGGAGGTGGCCGTACTGGTGCGATGGTCTGATCGCGGTGGCACGCCCGGCGAGCTGAATCGACGCCCCGGCTCGCCCGCTCGTGAGCTCCCGAACCTGCTTGGGACGCCTAGACGTGCAGCTGCGTGACGCCGAGGCCGACGTTCGTGGCGAAGGTGCCGAGCGCAATGGCTGCGCTGAGCCCCGATGCGACGGTGAACCGTCTGCGGAACCGCCTGCGGCGTGTCTCGGACGTGGGTGTCGCGAGCCGATCCCTGATCTCGCGTAGCACCGTCTCGGTGGCGTCCATCTGCTCCGACCCGCCATCAGCGGGTGAAGGGAGGGCGGGATACCGGGAGAGCTCCGCCTGCTCTTGGGGCTCCTCGACGAACGGGTCGGCGCTCGGATCGTGTTCGAGGGAGCCGAACATCGACGGCTCGGTGAGGCGGGACTCGGGTCCCTGCACGATCAGGTCTGCAATCGGGTCGTTCTCGTCGACCCGCGCTATCGATGCGACCGCCGGATCCTCGACCGGATCGCCGGCAGGCTCCTCGCGGTCGGGACCAGCAGACGGGGTTGCAGCGACATGCCGGATCGGAGCCTCGAGGATCGCCCGCAGCTGTGCAGCAAGCGCAGCATCGACGAGAGCGAGCTCAGGACTCACGGGTTCCAAGTGGGCCGCAGCAGCCACACTCACAGCTTGCTCGTCCTGACCCGGTGAGTATCACCCGGCCGAGGGATTGAACGCGGCTCGCGTTGCGGCAGTCGAGTGGCCGGCTCCTGACGTTTCACCTCACCCGCTACCGGGAACCCATTTGCACCAATCGATCGAAGGGGCGGCAATGGGAATCATCGCGTTCATCATCCTCGGTCTGCTCGCCGGCCTGATCGCGAAGGCGATCATGCCCGGGGACGACCCCGGTGGGTACATCGTCACGGCGATCATCGGCGTCGCGGGCGCGCTTCTCGGCGGCTTTCTCGCGGGAGCGCTCTTCGGTGCCGATCCGCTGGACGAGTTCTTCGACATCTCGTCGTGGCTGACGGCAATCGTGGGCTCGATCATCCTGCTCGCGCTCTACCGCCTCGTCGCGAACCGCGGGGGCGGGCGCCGAGCTCTCGGCACCTGAAGGCAACGAAGACCAGTTCGATTCGGAAGCCTCGCCGACGGCGGGGCTTCTGGTCGGAAGGGAGGCTCTACATGCCAGTGGCAAACGACACGAAGCCCGAGGACACGGTCGAACAATCTGCGGCAGACAGCGACCAGGAGTCACGACTCAAGCGCTACGACCAACGGATCGAGGAGTGGCTCACGTCGCTGAAGGAAGGAGCCGAGCAGCGCTCACCGGAGGTGCTGGGTGCCTTGGCAACCAAGGCGAAGGACGTCGGAGACTACCTGGACAAGCTGGCAGACAAGGCGCGATCACGGACCGAGGCTTCCGCGGCGAGCACGCCGGATACATCACGGAGTCTCGATGAGGCTCGGGGAGACCGTGGCTACCACGGGCCTGACCCGGAGAGCGATCCGAAGGGCGACGGAGACCCCGAGGATCAGGGCACGTAGGCGGAGCCGCAGCCGCACCAAGGAAGCTACTCTCGAACGCGTGACCGATGACCCAAGGACGCGGCTCGGCGACGACGCCGATGCGGTTCGCAAGGCGAGGAACGAGATCCTGCTCCGCAAGCTCAACGAGCGGATCGAAGACCATCACCTGCGGGTTCAGCCGACGGTCGCCGAGTGGGTGTGCGAGTGCTCAGACGAGAACTGCGCAGAGCCGATCAGCATGTCCATTGCCGAGTACGAGGCAGTCCGCGTCGAGCCGACCCACTTCTTCATCGCGCCCTCGGAGGAGCACCTCAGCTCGGACATCGAGTACGTGGTCCGGCAGGAACCGCGCTACTGGGTGATCGCGAAGATGGGAATAGGTGCTGAGATGAGCCGCAGGGAACAAGAGCCTCGGCGCCTCTAGCGCCCTGGCGAACAGACTGAGCTGTTTGCCGCACACGCATCCGGGTAAGCCTCGACCTCCAACCACTATCGAGGAGGACGTGCGTGACCACAATCGAGGAATCGATCGAGATCGAGGTGCCCGTTTCGACGGCGTACAACCAGTGGACGCAGTTCGAGACGTTCCCGCAGTTCATGGACGGCATCGAGCGCGTCGAGCAACGCGACGACACGCATCTGCACTGGGTCGCGAAGATCGGCGGCGACAAGCGCGAGTGGGATGCCGAGATCACCGAGCAGCATCCCGACCACCGGGTCGCCTGGAAGGCACTCGACCAGGACGGCCCGAACGGGGTCGTCACGTTCCACAAGCTCGACGAAGGACGCACCAAGGTCATGGTGCAGATGGGATACGAGCCCGAAGGCGTCACCGAGTCCATCGCAAGCTTCGTCGGCCTCGACAACCGTCGCGTGAAGGGTGACCTCGAGTCGTTCAAGGAGTTCATCGAGGGTCGCGCTCACGAGACGGGCGCGTGGCGCGGAAACGTCGAGGAGAACTAGGGGACGCAAGCCGACCGACCCGCTGAGCATTGGGTCGGCTCGCACGCTGCTGAGGCGGGGCCGGGTGTTTCCCGGCCCCGCCCGCTGGTCCGGGGCGGGGGAGCGCGGGCTCTTGGCCCCGGCGCTCCTAGTTGCGCGGCCCGCGCTAACGGGATTCGTCCCCCAACCTCCCCTTGTCTCTGATCCTCGACGCCAGCTCGTCGGTGTCAACCCTTCTCGAGGACAGGATTTCGCACGCGCCGTAGCGGGTAGGAACACTCGCGCGACCCCAATCCGAGGAGGACACGATGGCGGGCAAGGCCGACTTCACCGAACAGGAATGGGAAGACCTCAAGCAGGGCGTCACCGGTTCCGGGCTGCTCGTCTCCACCGCCCACCGCGACTTCACCGACAGTTTCGGCGAGGCGGGCTCCATCGCGAAGCAACTCGCCGCCCATCGGGACAGCGAGAGCGAGCTCGTCCGCGAGCTCTCCTCGACCCGCGGCACCGGCTTCGGGGTGATCGCGTCGCCCAAGGAAGTCGTGGAGGGAACGATCAAGGCGCTCGGTGGTGCCGTAGCTGTTCTCGAGCAGAAGGCCCCCGACGAGCTCGAGCCCTATCGTGACCTCGTACTCGACGTCGTGTCAGCGGTGGCAGAGGCCAAGGGCGGCGTTCGAGACGAGGAGACGGCGGCGATCGCGCGGATCAAGAGCGCGCTCGGAGCCTCGAACGAGACGTCCGCGGCGGGGCAGTGATGTCGGAAGCACGACGGAACTGGCCGCTACGAGAAGTCGCCGTCCTCGTCGAGCCCTAGCTCGCGGCGTACTTCCTCGTCGTCCCCGTCGCCTGCGTCCTGTCCTCCCTCGAGTACGCGCTCGCGCGTGTCGGCCTCGTCCTCGGCGTCTGGGGCGTCGAAGGGATCGTGCTTGGGCGGGAGGTTCTCGGTCGGGTTGGAGTGGGGCATCGCCTGGTTTCTTCCCGTATCGCGCTTCTGCAAACGCGCGCCGATCTTTCGGCTATCCGCCGGACATTGCGGTTACCGAGGACCGCAGGTCGAGGGCGCGTAGTTCCGCGTCGGGGACCGTCCGCTCGATCAGCGGGAAGAGCTCGCGCTCCTCGCGACGCGCGTTCGATTCGAGCAGGTCGGCCAGCTGCAGCATGGTGGCGCCACTGGCGGCGCCGGCAGCGGCTTCCTCTCGTAACGTCGCTGCGAGGCGTCGCAGCTCCTGATGCTCACTCAGCACCTGCTCGAGGAGCGGACTGCTGCCGCCATCGCGTGTGAGGAGCGGGAAGAGTTGCTCCTCCTCGACGCGGAAGTGGCTCGCCGACTCGGTGAAGAAGGCCGCGACGTACAGCTGCGCTGCCGCGACTCGCGCCTCGGCGACGTCGGAGCCGGAGGCGAGGCGTAGCCGCCGAGCCTGTACGAGCTCGGCGTGGTGGTCATGGGACAGCGGTATCAGTGCCGGATGACGCTTCAGTTCAGATCTCCTTCCTCGACACCAGGCTAGGTCACGGCTGCGGCGAGCGCGCCGATCGAGTACGCCACTGCCGCAGCCAGCGCTCCGACGCAAAGCATCTCCAATCCGCTCCTGATCCAACCGAGATGCGTGACGAACGTGCGTGACGCCCCGACGGCGAACAGGGCCCCGAGCGTCAGTGCGACGGCGATCGGGAAGCGCGCGCCGTCGGCCAGCGGAACGATGTAGGCGACGAGCGGAATCATTCCGGCAGTGACGAAGCCCAGAAGGGTGGCGCCGCCTCGGCGCGCCGCTTGCGGGCGGCCGGCGCGCTCGACCGGATCGGCGTACGACCGAAGTGAGAGGAAGTTGCTTGCGCCCATGGAGAAGCCGTCGGCGAAGAGGTTGGCGAAGCCGAGGATGACGATGATCCGGTCGGAGAGGGCTGCACCGACGACTCCCGACGCGACCGCGAACGTCGTGATGATCCCGTCGTTCGCGCCGTAAACCAGGTCTGGCAGGTACTTGCGGACGAACCGCGTCATTCGTGGCGCGGCGCTCTGCCGAACTGCGGCGCATGCTGCCTGCTGAGATCGAGGGCGATCGTCAGAAGCAGCGTCCCGGCCCACCAGTTCACCGGGTCGAAGGTCAGCACCTCGTCGTCGCCGATGAGGTTGCAGACAAACCAGATGACGAACCAGATGAGCGTCATGAGGGATCGACACTCCGCTCAGGCTGCAGCCGGGCGAGTACGAGGATCAGGAGCGCTCCGATCGTCGTGGCAGGTTGCATCCACGAGACGTAGCCGAGGATGAGCGTCTCCACCGCGAGCCAGCCCAGGACGATGACCCCGGAGGCGAGAGCTATCCGACGTGCGAAGCGCAGGCCGGCGAAGACGGCGATCGCGGCGGCGAGGAGGCTCCCCCCGACCACGGCGAAGAGAACCAGGCTCGGGACGAAGTAGTCCTCGAAAGGGCTTCCTTCGAGCCACTCCCGCGGCACGCCTTCGGCGCCTGCCATCCCGTAGTAACCACCTCCGAAAGCGTTCAGAGCGCCGAATGCGAGCAAGACTCCGAGCGCGTACCGAGTCGCAGCAGGATGTGCTCGAGCGCCAACCGGCGAGGGAGTCGCCAGCTGCGTCATCGTGCCCTCCTTTCTCATTGATGAGAGATGGAAGTCGTTCTCGACGACCATGCTCAGCCACGAACGGTCGAGCAGCGTCCGTGGCTGCACTGATCTGCGGTGCGGAAAACCCGTTCCTGCGTGGGTGTCCCGCTTCGCTGCCGTCCGTCGGTCGGAAACAACGACACGTAGTTCGCCGCAGCGCGAACAGGGATTTTCGGGACGCCGTGACCGCGTGCAGGACGGATTCTCGCGGCAGATCGAGGGAGGTTGCGATGCCGACACTCGCAGAAGGACCGCCGGCCGCAGTCGATCTGTACTGGCTGCCGCTCGGCGCAGGCGGTTGGTTCGTGCGGCTGAACGGCCGGATCTACGAGGCGATCGCGGCGAGGCGCAACAAGCGCGTGTCGTGCGACCTCTACCACTCGGCACTCGTGGTCACCGTGCACGAGGGCGAGTTCGTCATCGAGCAGGCCTGGCCGATGCCCGATCGCGACGGCGTCCGGCGCGGCGTTGTCGGCGAAGGTCCCGTCGGTACCCACTGGGCCGGCGCCCTCGGCGTCCTTCGCTACGAGATCCGGCGCTGGCGCGCCGGGATCATCGCCGACATCGACGACGCGGTCGAGAGCCCGCAGCGGCTGAGCGTCGACCCGCTCGTCGCGCAACACGTACTAGAGCTCGTGCCCGAGGCGCCGACGCCGGTTTGGGGACGCGACGAGCTCGAGACCGGCGAGATGTGGAACTCGAATTCGCTGACCTCGTGGTTGATCGCGCGGAGCGGCCTCGAGGTCGACGCAGTTCGCCCGCCAGTCGGCGGGCGCGCGCCAGGGTGGCATGCGGGCGTCGTCGTCGCGCAGCGCCAGAGAGCCTGGTTCCCGACCCGCAAGCCGGCCGACCCCGTTCAGCTCGAGGCGTCACGGTGAGGCGTGCCTTCACGATCGGCCCGCTGACTTCGTGAACGCCGGCGGAATGCTCCGCGGCATCAAGGTGCGTGTCGAGCGGGCGTGCGCGGAAATCTCAGGCCGCCCGCCCGCTCGGTCGTGACGGAAAGGTAGCCCTCTGCGCACAACCGACGGTGGACTCCTTCGAAGTAGAGATCGAACTCGGCCAGCATGCGCGCGGCCAGCGTGTACGTTTGGTCGGCCTGCCGGATCGCGAGCGACAAGCTCTGGCGGGCACGGACTTCGCGCCCCCTCGGGTCGGTGAGGGTTCGGGTTCGGGGGGCAGGGGGCTGCCGCCGTCGCTCCGGTCTGCGCGTCTGTGGACGCCTCGGCGACCGTGTCGACCGCTCCAGAATTGCTTGCGCCGCCACGTCGACCCCCTTCGATTGTGCTTCTCGTTGACGGAACCAGCGTGTCCTGGAACGAGCTCGGCAGCATCCGCGGACGCACCGAGACTCGGTCCGTACTTGCGAGCAGTTCGTTCCGGCCGGACTGCGGAAAAGCCGCTACGACGTCCGACGAGCTACGGATGCGGCAAAGCCGCGCGCTCAGGATTCTCCGGTCATGTACGCGCGAGCGGTCGACGACGCGGGGACCCGTCTTCGGGAGCTTCGCCGCGACGAGTGGCACGATCTCGCGCTGGCCGGCGTCGCCCTCGCGCTCGCCATCGGTGCGACGGCGTACGCGCCGTCGCTGGCCCTGCCTCTCCTCATCGGAGGGCTCGCCGTCGGCGCGCTTGGGATCCGGGCGCTCTGGCGACGCTGGGATCTCGTCGACCGCCTGGCGGATGAGCCCGACGCGTACGCGATTGCCGAGGTGCTCGCCTACGCCTCGCGGGAGACGACGATGGAGAGACGACGGACGTCCGCTGCCCTGATCCGCCAGTATCTCGAGTCGACGCGCACGAGCTCTTCGGGCCGCTGCGACCGTGCCCACGACGGGCTCAGAACACTCGCTGACGAGCTCGAGGACGAGGCGCTCGAGCTGAGCCCGGCAAGTGCTGTCGCGTGCTTCCGGCTGTTGAGCGAGCCGGCGCAGAGCCCACTGCTCAATCCGGCGCTTCCGCAAGACGGGCTCCGGGCGAGCGTGGCTCGCATCCGGTCCGGGTTCACTCGCCGGCAGGCGCCCCGCGTCATCGATGATTGACAGGAGACCAATGGCCCCTGAAGTCGCAGATGCCGCCGACGTCATCCTCCGAGACGGCCGGACCCTACGATTGCGTGCGCCGCGGACCGAGGACGCCGGTGCCCTGCTCGAGTTCTTCGGCTCGCTCTCCGAGCAAAGCCTCTACCTGCGGTTCCACGGGTTCCGCAAGGTGGACGAGCGCATCGTCGAGCCTCTCCTCGAGCCCGATTGGGAGGAACGAGGTGCGCTGCTCGGAACGCTCGCCGACGGCGCCGACGAGCGCGTGGTGGCCGTCGCCAACTACGTTCGGCTGCGCGACCCGGCGACGGCCGAAGCTGCATTCACCGTCGCCGATGAGCATCAGCGGCGCGGCATCGGCACGCGGTTGCTCGAGCAGCTCGCGGCTCGGGCAGCGGAGGTCGGCATCGAGCGCTTCGTGGCAAGCGTCCTCGCCGACAACCGCGACATGCTCGGCGTCTTCACGGCGGCGGGTTTCGAGCTCACGCGTGAGCTCGAGGGTGGAGAGGTCGAGGTGCGCTTCCCGATCGTCTCGACCGAGCGATACCGCGAGCGCGTCGCCGAGCGTGATCACCTGGCGGTCACCGCATCGCTGAGGCCGTTCTTCGAGGCACGGAGCGTGGCCGTCGTCGGGGCATCGCGCCGACGCGGATCGATCGGAGGCGAGCTGTTCCGCAACATCCTCGCCGGGGACTTCAGCGGGGTCGCCTATCCGGTCAACCGCACGGGAGAAGCCGTTGCGGGTGTCCGCGCCTATCGCTCGGTCGACGAGATCCCCGAGTCGGTCGACGTCGCGGTCCTCGCGCTGCCCGCGGAACGCGTGCTCGAGGCTGCCGAGCAGGCGCTTCGCGCGGGTGTCCGCGCGCTCGTCGTCATCTCGGCCGGGTTCGCCGAGGTCGGGGCCGAGGGCCTCCAGCGGCAACAGCAGCTGCTCGCGCTCGTACGGGCGAGTGGCGGCCGGCTGATAGGTCCGAACTGTCTCGGGATCGCGATCGCAGCCACGAGCCTGAACGCGACGTTCGCTGCCAGCTTTGCGCCGAGCGGCAACATCGGGTTCTCGTCGCAGAGCGGCGCTCTCGCGATCGCCGTGCTCGAGGCTGCGGACGCACGCGGGCTCGGGCTCTCGTCGTTCGTGTCGATCGGGAACAAGGCCGACGTCTCGTCCAACGACCTCCTCGAATGGTGGGAGGACGACCCGGCAACAGAGGTCATCCTTCTCTA
>DASUCI010000312.1:0-3279 GCA_035762825.1 Gaiellaceae bacterium
AGCGCCCGGGCACCCTGGACGAGGCTGATCGGGCCGCGCGGGCTTGCGCCGTAGGAGATGTACTGCGCGAGGTCCGGGAGCCCGTGCGCCGCCGGCTCGCGCGTCGCCGTCGCGATGTCGACCGCGTAGCTCACGAGCGCCGGATCGACGTAGATCTCGAAGACCGCGCGCTGAAGCGCCGAGAGATCGTCGAGCGACAGCACCTGCTTGAGCTCGGGATGATCGACGAGCTGGCGCTGGACGACGGTGAGCTCCTCGTCGTGCTGTGGGTAGCCGATGAGCACCTTCAGCATGAAGCGGTCGATCTGCGCCTCCGGCAGCGGGTAGGTCCCCTCGGACTCGATCGGGTTCTGCGTCGCCATCACGAGGAACGGCTCGGGGACGCGGTGCGTGTCGTGGCCGATCGTCACCTGGCGTTCCTGCATCACCTCCAGGAGGGCGGACTGCACCTTCGCGGGCGCGCGGTTGATCTCGTCCGCGAGCAGGAAGTTGCAGAAGACCGGTCCGAGCTCGGTGTCGAAGGTGCCCTCCTGCTGGCGGTAGATCCGCGTGCCAACGAGGTCCGAGGGCACGAGGTCGGGCGTGAACTGGACTCGTGCGAACGACCCGCCGAGCACGCCGGCCGTGGTCTTGATCGTCAGCGTCTTCGCGAGCCCGGGAACGCCCTCGATGAGGAGGTGGCCCTGCGCGAGGAGGCACACGAGGACCCGCTCGAGCATGGCGTCCTGCCCGGCGATGATGCGGCGGATCTCGAAGAGCGCTTGCTCGAGCTGCTCCTGCGCCTGCTCCGGGGTGGGGCTGCGACCTTCGGCACTCTCGGTCATGCGGAATCCCTTCTCTAGCGGCTCAGAGGTTCATACGAAAGCAGGCTCGGTCCCAGTTTGGGTAAACGGAGCGTGAAGCGGCCGCCTACGACCGCTGAACTCCCATCGTGATCGAGCCGACGTACGCCGTCCCGTTCCTTGCGAGCTTCAACGTCGAACGCCGTCCACCGTTGCGGTAGATGCTGTCCGCGGCGTTGCGCGTCGTCCGGTTGGGACGCCGGCTGTAGGGGCTCCGTCGATAGACGGCGTCGGTCACGGAGTCGGGGAAGTACAGCTGACCCGTGTGCACGACGTTCCCGCCGACGTGGACCATCGTGTGGATGTGGACCGTCCGGCCCTGGTACCAGCCGGGATAGAGGGTCTTGAAGACCGCGACGCCCTTCGCATCGGTGCGCTGGATGCCACGTAGGAAGCGCTCGTCAGCCTCGGCGCCGGTCGCGGAGTACACACCCCCTGCATCGCAGTGCCAGATCTCCACGGCGGCGCCCTTGATCGGCTTGCAGCTCGATGCGTTGACGACCGTGAGGCGCAGCGTGAGCGCGACACCCGGCCGTCCTTCGGTGACGTTGCGGCGGACGGCCGCGTCGTCCACGTAGTAGGGGCCCTCTGTCTGCTCGGGCGCGAGCACGCACGAGATGAGGCCGGACGAGACTCCGGCAGGGCCGGCGCCGGCCTCCTCGGACGCCCTCAGGCCGGCGAGGCCCGCGGCGCCCGCGACGAGCCCGCCCAGCGACGCGAGAGACGCCCGGCGCGACATGCGTTGCTCCGCCATGGCGCCGAGGGTAGCGACCAGCGCCTGAGAGGGGTCTAAGACCTGAGTTGCTCGACCCAGGCGACCGCCTTCGCACGCCCGTCCACCAGGAACGCGGCGCCGTAGCGGCCGTCGTGGGTCGTCTCCGCGAGCTCCACCTGCTCGCCCAGGTCGATCGGATGCCGGTACTCGAGCCGCGCGCGGTGGGGCAGTCGGAGGTCCGGCGTCCTACCGGCGAGGCGATGCTCGATCGCCGCCCAGTACGCCGCGTTGTTGACGTGCCCCATGCGGTCGACGTCCGTCGCGCGCAGTGGCCACGCGACCGTGCTCCCGTCGGTCGCCGGTGTGAGGAGCGTGAGCTTCGTCGAGGCCACGCGCCCCTGCGCAGCCTCGGCGTACTCCTCGAAGCCCTCGCCGATGCGAGCCGGCCGGGCGTCGGCGCCGAGATGGATCCAGGTGCTGTCGACCTCGATCGCACCGCCCGCGTCGCCCGTCAACGACCACCGGCGGCCGGCGGCGAGCGACGAGAAGCTGCTGCCCCACGTGACGACGCCCACCTCGCCGTCTCCGAGGAACGGTCTCAGCACGTCGATCCGCACGGCGCGCAGCACCCACAGGTGCTCCGGCGCCCCCCAGTTCGTCTCCGCGACGTCGTCGATCGCGGCGTCCTGCAGGTAGCGGGCCACCGCATCGAGCCGAACGCGTCCCGTCGCATCCGCGTCGGACAGGCGGACGCGATAGCCGACGCGGAACGTCCGGCCGGACGGCGGCTGCGGGACGAGCTCCTCCACGGCGGGACACTACGCCAGGTCGAAACCGTCCTCTCGTCGCAGCTACGGAAAGGCGCTGTCGGCGGGATCGAGGTCGAGCCGTCCTCCGTCACGGCACTCCGACGACACGCGGTACTCGACGGTCTGCAGGCCGCGGAGCCGGTTCTCCGTGAGCTGCTGTGCCATCAGGCGGCGCGCCGTGCCCTCGTCGAGCCCGAGCCGCCGCCCCAGCTCGATCCCCGACTGGAGCGCGTAGCACTCGGTCGTCCCCTCGTCGCTCTCCCCGCGAAGATGCCACGTCTCGTGCGAGAGCACTGCGATCGCCCGCCCTGTGCGGCTCCCGCGAACGTCCCCTTCGAACGCCAGCCGGTAGAGCGCGAAGCAGACCTCCGGCGTGACGTACGTGCGATCGCCACCGACGACCGCGATCCCGTCGGCGTGCTGGACGTAGCCGACGTAGTCGCGCGCCTCGTCACATCCGACGGAGACGGGCTTCTCGGCGAGCCGTGAAGCCTCCGCCGACAGGCGCTCCACCACCGCGAGCTTCGTGTCGCCGTCGAGCGAGCTCCACCCCGTGCGACTGTCGAGCACCCACGCGAGCGCTCCCAGCGCCGCGAGAACGCCCAGCCCGAGGAGGAAGCCTCGAAACGGCGACGACGGTGACTGCGGCGGTGGCGCGGACTCCTCGTCGTCCTCGAGGTCGAATCCGTAGCGCTCGCGGTCGACCGGCTGCGGCGAGCGATCGGGTGCATGTCGCCGCCCACCGCCTCGCAATGCGCCGACGAGGAACTGCAGCTCGAGGCCGAGCGCGATCGCGAAGACCACGAGGAGCGGCACCGAGTCCCGCAGGACGTCCGGCCCGAGGATCCAGGCCAGGACGAACGCGACGAGCGCGATGCGTACGACGACCGACGCCGACACACGGCGACGGTAC
>DASUCI010000313.1:0-10502 GCA_035762825.1 Gaiellaceae bacterium
GGTGGAGCGGTCGTTCCGCCGAGGCGGAGCCGCGGACGGAAGACGTAGCTCGGCTGCCGCTCGAGCGGGCGTTCGACCTGGCTCCGGAGTGCCTCGACCGCGGTGCGCGCGATCTCGTCGATCGGCTGCTCGACCGTCGTCAGCGGTGGGTTCGTCCACGAGGCCGCGTCGATCCCGTCGAAGCCCACGATCGAGAGATCCTCCGGGACCCGCAGGCCGAGCGCGGTGGCTTCCTGCAGCGCTCCGATCGCCATGAGGTCGCTCGAGCAGATGACCCCGGTCGGGCGCTCTCGGCCCGGGCTCGAAAGCAGCTCGCGCAGAGCCTCGCGCCCGCCGCCGACCGTGAACGTCGAGTGCGCGACGAGGCCGTCTTGAAGCTGCGCCGCGCGCAGTGCGTCGAGGTGCCCCAGTGTCTTCTCGCGCGTCGGGAGCGCGTACTCGTCGCCGGCGACGAAGCCGATGCGCTCGTGGCCGAGCTCGATGAGATGCTCGGTGGCGATGCGTCCTGCGGTCCGCTCGTCGACGCCGACGGACGTCACGTCGAGCTCCTCGGAGCCACCGTTCACGAAGACGAGCCGCGCGCCCCGCTCGAGGAGCTTCGCGTAGTGGGCGTGCCTGCCCCGCACGTCGGTGATCTCGGCGGAGATGAAGGCCATCCCCTCGACTCCACGCTCGAGCAGCATCCGCACGTAGTCGCGCTCGCGGCCGGCCGAGCCGTGCGTGTTGCAGAGGATGGTCGCGAGGCCGCTTCGGGCGGCGTGCATCTCCATGGCCTCGGCGAGCGCGGCGAAGACCGGGTTCGAGAACTCCGGCACGAAGAGCCCGATCGCGCTCGACTCCTCGTTCCTGCCCGGCGGGACGTACAGGAGGTCGCGCATCGCGCCCTCCACTCGCTCCCGCGTCTCCGGGCGCACGGCCTGCGAGCCGCTCGCCACCCGCGAAGCCGTGGCAACGCTAACCCCGGCGCGGTCGGCGACGTCCCTAAGGCTGGCCATCGATCCCGGTCCAGCGCCGGGCCGAGCGAGGCAACGATTCGTTTCTGAGAGAGGAAACACGTGTCATGTGCGACCGGCTGATCTTAGCGCCGTTTGCAGACGGTTGGTCATTTGACCGATGGTCTCGATGGCGTTAAGCTCCCCGCGCGTTTCATGAGAATGAAACAACATTTCATTCGGCGCGCATCATCCCGTTCCTCAAGGAGGGCACCTCTTATGTTCAGTACTCGCAGGTTGCGAGTCGCTGCCGGCCTGGCTGTCAGCGCGCTCGTCGCCGTCGTCGCCGTCTCGACGGGGACATCGGCAAACAGTCAGTCGGCGAAGATCGTCATCTGGGCCGACGCCGACCGCGTCCCGGCCGTGACGCAGGTTGCGAACGCGTGGGCTCGCGCGAAGGGCGCGACCGTCCAAGTCGTACAGAAGCAGTCCGGCCCCATCCGCCAGGAGGTCTCCACGGTCGCCGTCGAGAACGCGCCGGACGTCATCGTCGGCGCCCACGACTGGGTCGGCGAGCTCTCGGGCAACGGCTCGATCATCCCGCTGTCGCCCTCCGCGGCGACGAGGAAGCAGTTCCCGGCGTACGCGCTCAACGCGTTCTCGTACGGAACTGCGATCAAGAAGCTCTACGGCGCGCCCACCGCACTGGAGAACATCGCGCTGGTCACCAATACGAGGCTCGCGAAGGTCCCGAAGTCGTTCGCCGACCTCGAGAAGCAGGCCCTCGCAGCCAAGAAGAAGACGAAGTCCCAGGTCGGCGTTGCGGTGCAGCAGGGGCAGGGCGACGCCTACCACATGTACCCGTTCTTCTCCGGCCTCGGCGGCTACGTCTTCGGGACGAACAAGGCCGGCAACCTCGACCCGTCGGACATCGGGCTCGCGAACCCGCGGTTCTTGAAGAACGCACCGTTGGTCGACAAGTGGAACAAGGAAGGCCTCATTCGCTCGCAGGTCAACGACTCGATCGCCAAGGACCTCTTCCTCAAGGGCAAGGTCGCGTACTGGATCACCGGTCCCTGGTTCCTCGCCGATATCCGCAAGTCCGGAGTGCCTTACGCAGTCTCGGCTTTCCCGGCGATCGTCCCCGGGATCAAGTCCGCTCCGTTCCTCGGCGTGGGAGGGATGATGGTGACGAAGTACTCCTCCGCCCACGGCGTCGAGAGCCTCGCGAAGGACCTCGTCGCGAACTACATGATGCAGCCCGCCGCTCAGCTCGCCCTCGCGACGGCCAACGATCGGTCGCCGGCGAACCTGAAGGCGCTCGCGCAGGTCAAGGACAAGGACCTGAAGGCGTTCGGTGCCGCCTCCGCCGGCGGCGTGCCGATGCCCAACATCCCGCAGATGGCGAGTGTCTGGCAGGACCTCGGCGCTGCGTGGGTGCGCTCGACGAAGGGTGCGAACTCGACTCCCGCACGGAAGTCGTTCATCGCCGCCCAGAAGAGCATCGCCCAGAAGATCGGCTGAGCTCTCGGCGCAGACCGGGGATCCGCTGGCGCGGATCCCCGGTCGCGCAAATCCTGAAGGCGGCCGCCGTCGCGGCCGCGTCGCAGCGGAGGATCCTCGGTGCCCCAGGCGGTTAATCCATGACGAGCGCGCCCATCGCAGCCGACATCGCCGTGCCTCGGCCCTCGCTCGTCGCGAGGGGAATCGGGTTCTTCTCCGGCACGGTCGGGCTCGTCATCAAGCTGGTCCTGCTCGGCGCCCTCAGCGCTCTGGCGATCTGGGCGGTCGCAATCCTCATCGGAGATGGGAAGTCGCTCGCAGCCCTCGCGATCGCCGCCGCGACGCTGTTGATCGTCGCGATCTACGTCATTCCAGACAGGCGCCTGGTCCCACTCAAGTATCTCGTCCCAGGCACCGTCTTCCTCGTCGCTTTCGTCGCGATCCCGATCATCTCGAACGTCAACATCGCGTTCACCAACTGGTCGACGCTGCACAACCTGACGCAGGACGAGGCCATCCGAGCCATCCAGGAGAGGTCGCTCGTATCGGCCGCCGACGCGGCAACGTACACGTCGACTCCCGCGAAGAGCGACGGGGAGCTCGTGCTCCTGCTCGTGGATGACGTGTCCGGAGACGTCTACGTCGGAACGAGGGAGGGGCTCGAGCCCCTTCCTCGCGGAACCGCGACGGTCGAGAACGGCGCGATCGTCGCTGCCGACGGCTACGACGTCGTTCAGGGGAACGACCTCTTCGCGATCGACCAAGAGCTGGCTGCTCTCGTCATCCCGACGGGAGAGGACTCGTACGTCAAGCCCGAAGGGCTCAGCATCGCGAACGAGGTGCAGCCGACCGTCCGCTACGACGCGGCGACCGACACGTTCACGAACGTCGAGACCGGGGTCGTGTACGCGGACAACGGCGAGGGGGCCTACGAATCGCCTTCCGGTGAGCTTCTCGAGCCGGGCTGGAAGACGCACGTGGGACTCCAGAACTTTCGGACGATCCTCACGGACCCGCTCGTTCGCGATCCCTTCGTTCGCGTCTTCATCTGGACTTTCGCGTACGCCTTCCTCTCCGTTCTCATCCAGTTCGCCATCGGGCTCTTCCTGGCGATCACACTGAACAAGCCCGACCTCAAGCTTCGTCGGATCCAGCGCTCGCTGCTCGTGCTGCCGTTCGCCGTACCGGCGTTCCTCGCGGTCCTCGTCTGGCAGGGGCTGCTGAACGACGAGTTCGGGATCGTCAACCAGACGCTGCGTACCGACATCCCGTGGCTGTTCGATCCGACGTGGGCGAGGGTGTCTTGCATTCTCGTCAACGTCTGGATCGGCTTTCCATACTGGTTCCTCGTGTGCACCGCGGCCCTGCAGGCGGTGCCGGAGGAGCTGAGGGAGGCTGCCCGCGTCGATGGCGCCGGCAACCTGCAGGTGTTCCGGAAGGTGACGCTGCCACTCCTGCTCGTCGCCACGGCGCCCCTGCTCATCGCATCATTCGCGTTCAACTTCAACCTCTTCAACAACATCTACTTCCTCACCGGCGGCGGCCCGTACGAGCTCGAGCAGACCGTGGCCGGCTCGACGGACATCCTCATCAGCTACACGTACAAGATCGCCTTCCAAGCGGGGGGCGGAGCGCAGTACGGACTTGCGGCCGCGGTCTCGATCTTCATCTTCTTCATCGTCGCCGGAATATCCGCGATCTCGTTCTGGCGCACACGCATGCTGGAGGAGATTCGATGACGACGGTCGACCAGGCCGAGGTCGTGGCCGACGTTCGGGTTGCGAAGGCACGCCGGGGGCGTCGTCCGATTCTCTCCTACAACTGGTGGCGGTACCTCGTCGGGCTCCTCGCGATCGCGTTCGCGATCTTCCCGATCGTCTATGTGGTGTCGGCGGCGTTCAATCCGATTCCATCGCTCACGAGTGCACAGATCATCCCGGATGACGTGACCCTCGAGAACTTCCGGCGGATCCTGAGCGGCAACCCAGGGGAGGTCGGGACGGAGCAGGAGGCGCTCGACGTCCCGTTCACGAGCTGGTACGTGAACACGCTCATCATCTCCGGCGCTACGGCCCTGTTCTCCGTGTTCTTCGCGGCTCTCGCCGCCTACGCCTTCGCGCGGTTCCGGTTCCGGGGACGGCGGATGGGGATGATGTCCCTCCTCCTCATCCAGATGTTTCCGACGTTTCTCGCGGTGGTCGCGATCTATTACATCGTCCTCGAGATCGGCGACGTCTTCCCGGCGTTCGGCCTCGACACGCGCACGAGCGTGATCCTCGTCTACCTCGGCGGCGCGCTCGGGGTCAACACGTGGCTCATGAAGGGGTTCCTCGACTCGATCCCGGACTCGCTCGATGAGTCGGCGCGCGTGGACGGGGCGACACCAGGCCAGGTGTTCTGGGGGATCATCCTCCCTCTCGCAGCGCCCGTGCTCGCGGTCGTGGGGCTCCTCTCGTACATCGCCACGATCAACGAGTTCATCATCGCCAGCCGGCTTCTTCAGACGACCGACAAGTTCACGCTCCCGGTCGGGCTGTACGGCTTCATCAATGACAAATACGCACAGCAGTGGGGGCCCTTCTGCGCCGGCGTTGTGCTCGCCGCCATCCCGGTCGTGGTCATCTTCTTCTTCCTCCAGCGGTTCATTACCGAGGGCCTCACGCGCGGCGCGGTCAAGGGCTAGTCGACATGCCGTCGCCTCTCGACACGCCGCACCACGATGGCTCTGAGCTCTACGTGCCGGAGCCGCCCGCCGACCTCGGCGACGAGATCACGGTCCTCCTCCGAGTCGCGCGAGAGGCGCCCGTCGAGGACGTGGCGGTTCGCTACGTGCGGGATCAGGATCCGCTCGTCGTCGCTGCCGAGGTCGACCGCGAGACGGAGTCGCACACGTGGTGGCGTGCGTCGTTCCCCGTGTGGAACCCCGCGACGCCATACCGCTGGCTGCTCTCGGGCGGGTCCTTCGGCTACGCCTGGCTCAACGGCGCCGGTCTGCAGCCCTTCGACGTCCCCGACGCGGACGATTTCGTCGCGACGCCCGAGGCGGGCGGGCCCGACTGGCACCTGAGCTCCGTCGTGTACGAGGTCTTCCCCGACCGCTTCGCGTCAGCCGGGCTCGACGTCGCAGCGCCAGAGTGGGCTATCCCGCGCTCGTGGGACGAGCTGCCGACGGGCCGTGGGCCGGAGACGCCGTTCGAGTGGTACGGCGGCGATCTCGTCGGGTTGGAGCAACGGCTCGATCACATCTCCGAGCTCGGTGCGAACGTGCTCTATCTCACGCCGATCTTTCCTGCCGGGAGCACGCATCGCTACGACGCACGGACCTTCGACGAGGTCGATCCGTTGCTCGGAGGGGACGACGCTCTCGTCGCTCTCACTCGGGCTGCCGGCGGGCGCGGGCTCCGCGTGCTCGGCGACCTCACGACGAATCACGTCGGGTCGGGCCACGACTGGTTCGCGGCCGCGCTCGCCGGGAGCGAGCTCGAGCGCGAGTTCTTCTACTTCGACCCGGAGCTGCCTTCCGGCTACGAGTGCTGGTACGGCCACCCCTCGCTGCCGAAGCTCAACTACGCCTCGAGCGAGCTGCGCCGACGCATGTACGAAGGCGAGCGTTCGGCCGTCCGTCGCTGGCTCGAGCCCCCGTTTGCGCTCGACGGCTGGCGCATCGACGTCGCCAACATGACGGGCCGTCTGCACGACGTCGATCTCCTCCCGGAGGTCGCGAGCGGCGTGCGGGCGGCGGCGACGCACGCGCGACCCGACGCGCTCGTCGTCGCCGAGCATGCGCACGACGCGCGCGCCGATCTCCAGGCCGGCCGCTGGTACGGGACGATGAACTACCGTGGCTTCACGCGTTCGGTCTGGCAGTGGTTGCGCGCAGCCGAGCTCCCGGCCGGTGTGAGCGGCTTCTTCGAGCTGCCCGTGGAGGTCCCGTGCGCGTCCGGTGACGCCGTCGTCCAGACCATGGCCAGGTTCGGCGCCGGTGTCCCCTGGCGGAGTCACCTCCACTCGTGGCTGCTCCTCGACAGCCACGACACGGCGCGCTTCCGCACGATCGCGGGCTCGCGCGAACGACAGCTCACCGGTGTGGGAATGCAGATGACGATGCCCGGCGTGCCGATGATCTTCGCGGGCGCCGAGATCGGGCTCGAGGGCGCCTGGGGCGAGGACGCGCGACGGACGATGCCGTGGGATCGCCCGGAGACGTGGGACACGGAGGTGCTCGACACGTACCGCCGGCTGATCGCGCTGCGGCGCTCCAGAGCCGTGCTCGCGCGCGGGGGGATGCGGTACGCCCACGTCTCGAGCGACGCGATCGCATACCTGCGCGAGTCCCGCGACGAGACGCTGCTCTGCCTCGCGGCGCGTGCCGACCATCCGGAGGTGCGCCTGCCGCTCGCGGCGCTCGGCGGCGCCCCGCGGGAAACCCTGTTCGGAGACGACGCCCGAAACGACGGAGACGCGGCGGTGCTGCCCTCGGGCGGGCCTGCTTTCCACGTATGGCGAATCGCATGACGACCGAGGAGACGCTCGATGGCTGACGTTCAGCTCAAGGAAGTCGACAAGATCTACGAGGGCGGCGTGCACGCCGTGCAGGACCTCTCGCTGTACGTCAAGGACGGCGAGTTCCTCGTGCTCGTCGGGCCGTCGGGCTGCGGCAAGACGACCGCGCTGCGCATGATCGCCGGGCTCGAGGAGATCTCGGACGGCACGGTGACGATCGGCGACCGCGTCGTGAACGACCTCTCGCCGAAGGACCGGGACATCGCGATGGTGTTCCAGAACTACGCCCTCTACCCGCACCTCTCGGTTGCGGACAACATTGCGTTCGGGCTGCGGCTGCGGAAGATGCCGAAGGCGGTCGTGACCGAGCGAATCGCCTGGGCCGCGAAGCTCCTCGATCTCACGCCGTATCTCGACCGCAAGCCGCGCGAGCTCTCCGGCGGGCAGCGTCAGCGCGTCGCGATGGGACGCGCGATCGTCCGCGAGCCGCAAGTCTTCCTCATGGACGAGCCGCTCTCGAACCTCGACGCGAAGCTGCGCGTCCAGATGCGCGCGGAGATCGGAAAGCTGCAGCACGAGCTGCAGACGACGACGATCTACGTCACCCACGACCAGGTCGAGGCGATGACGATGGGCGACCGCGTCGCGGTGATGAGCATGGGCGTCCTGCAGCAGGTCGATACGCCGCAGCATCTCTACGACGAGCCGTTCAACCTCTTCGTCGCGGGCTTCATCGGGACACCGCCCATGAATCTCTTCGAAGGCGTCGTCCATGCGAACGGCGCCGTCTCGGTGGCCATGGGCGCCGCGGCGCTGCCCGTCGCGGACGTGTGCCTCGCGCGCTACAAGGGGGTCGCAAATGCGGTCGGGCGCGAGGTCGTCGTGGGGGTTCGCTCCGAGGACGTGCACCCCGCGGCGGCGCGACCGGAGCTTCCGACGATCGGTGGCCGGATCGAGCTCGTGGAGGCGCTCGGCTCGGGCCTGATGGCCCATCTCCACATCGACGCAAGGCAGGTGCGGCCCGAAGGTGCGGAGGAGCCGGAGCTGCCGGGCGAGGGCGACAGCGCGGTCGTCGCGCGGCCGAACCTCATCGCGCATTTCCCGCCACGGCTCGACCTGAGGATCGGCGACACGATCCCGCTGGCGATCGACACCGCCGGCCTGCACTTCTTCGACAAGCAGACCGGTGCCGCGCTTCGGTAGAGCCCTCGCGGGCGCGACGCTCGCCCTTGCCGTCACCATCGGAGTCGGCTCGGCGGCGGCGACGCCCGGCGCCGTCACTCCGCCGCGCGGGGCCGAGCTCGCCGCGCTCGCGCGGCCGATCTCGCACTCCTCGCTCGCGTCGCAGCGCATCTACTTCGTGCTGCCCGACCGCTACGCGAACGGCGATCCCTCGAACGATCGCGCGGGCTCGAGTGGCGGTCGCTCGGTGTCGGGCTTCGACCCGGCGGACGTCGGCTGGTACCACGGAGGCGACCTGAAAGGGCTGACCGGTGCTTGCACCGACACGCGGACCGGCCTCGCACGGATCGAGAACCTCGGCTTCACCGCGATCTGGCTCGGGCCCGTCGTCGTGCAGCAGTGGGTGCAGGGCGACAGCGCCTCGTATCACGGCTACTGGGGCCTCGACTTCACGAAGGTCGATCCGCACCTCGGCACGGAGGCGGACTTCCGGACGTTCGCCGACTGCGCGCACCGACTCGGGCTGAAGGTCTACCTCGACGTCGTCGTGAACCACACCGCGGACGTGATCCTCCTTTCCGGCGGGACGACGTACCGCTCGCCCGACGAGCAGCCGTACCGCGACTGCAAGGGCAAGCCGTACTCCGCGCAGCGGTACGCGGGCGGCAAACGCTTTCCGTGCGTCTCGGCGCGCTACCAGCCGCGCCAGGCGATCGTGCTCCCGGAGAAGCGGAACCTCAAAGGCCCCGCGTGGCTCAACGACGTCACGCGGTACCACAACCGCGGTGACATCGAGTTCTCCTCGTGCTCGGCGGAGTGCCTCGAGCAGGGCGACTTCTTCGGGCTCGACGACGTCTTCACCGAGCAGCCCTTCGTCGTGGACGGTCTCGCGAAGGTGTGGGGAGACTGGATCCGGGCGTATCGGATCGACGGCTTCCGGGTCGACACCGCGAAGCACGTGGACCGCGCGTTCTTCAAGGCATGGATGCCGAGGATCCGGGCCGCAGCCCGGGCGGCGGGCGTCCCGGACTTCGAGGTGTTCGGCGAGGTCTTCGAGACCGACGCTGCGACCCTCGCCTCGTTCGTCCGCGAGCGCGGCGTGCCCGAGGTGATCGACTTCCCGCTGCAGGACGCGCTCATGCGCTACGCCGGCGGATCGGCGGGCGCGCGCGGCATCTCGACCCGACTCGGCGACGACG
The DNA here is from genome assembly GCA_035762825.1 of Gaiellaceae bacterium. GTDB lineage: Bacteria > Actinomycetota > Thermoleophilia > Gaiellales > Gaiellaceae > GMQP-bins7. The sequence continues at coordinate 9,320 of DASUCI010000313.1, forward strand.
ACTACTTCCGGCTCGGCGACGGCGCGGCGCCGGCGCCCGTGACCTTCCTCGGGAACCACGATGTCGGCAGAGCTGCGCTGAAGATCAAGGAGCAGGGCGGAGGCGAGGGGGCGGAGCTGCTCGCGCGCGATCTCCTCGGCCACAGCCTCCTCTATCTCCTGCGCGGCGCGCCTGCCGTCTTCTACGGCGACGAGGTCGGGATGATCGGCCGGGGCGGGGACAAGGCCGCGCGCCAGGATCTCTTCCCGACGGCTGTCGCGGAGTGGCGGACGGAGGAACGCGTCGGCTCACCGGCGATCGGCACCGGCTCCTCGTTCGACCTCGTCGCGCATCCGGTGTCCCAGCACCTGCGTGCCCTCGGCGCGCTGCGCGACGCGCATCCCGCGCTCTCGACGGGTGCGTCGTTCGTCCGGCTCGCGCGCGAGGGGACGCTGGTCGTCAGTCGGATCGACCGCGAGACGCGCCGCGAGTACCTCGCGGCGTTCAACGCGTCCGAGACGGCCGCGACGGTGACCGTGCAAACGGCGACTCCATCGTCGGCGTGGGCGCCACTCCTCGGCGCCGCGACGGCCACGTCGTCGCTGGCGAACGGCCGCAGCACGCTCCGGATCCCGCCGCTGTCCGCGGCGCTCTTCCGCGCCGACGACGAGCTGCCGCGCCGGGGGGCGGCGCGGCTGCGGCTGAAGCTCGCCGCCGATCGTTTCACGAACCTCGTGCGCATCTCCGCGGACTCGACGTCGGTCGATCCCCTGAGCGTGTCCTTCGCCGTGAAGCGTCCCGGCAGGAGGTGGGCGCGGATCGGCACGGACGACGGCGCTCCCTACGGCGTCTTCGTCGACCCGCGTGACTTCAGGCGCGGGCAGGCTGCATCGTTCGTCGCCGTCGCCCGAGCAAACGACGGCTCGGTCTCGACCTCCCCCGTCCTCACGACGAGGGTGCGCTCGTGAGCGTGCAGCCGGACGTCACGCACGCTCTCGACGGCACCGGGCGCCGGTACGCGTTCCGCCCCGCCGCGATCCTCGGCAACGGCTCGCTCCTCGCGACGGTGAGCGCGCGAGGAGAGATCGAGCGTCTCTTCTGGCCGAACGTCGACCACGGCCAGCATCTCGGCGAGCTTCGCCTCGGGCTCGAGCGTGACGGCGGGACCCTCTGGCTCGACGACGAGCCCTGGTCGTGGGAGCAG
>DASUCI010000314.1:0-3898 GCA_035762825.1 Gaiellaceae bacterium
GGTCGTCGTCGGTCAGGCTGAGATAGCTCATGAGGTCTTGGGACGAGGGCGAGGCAAGCCTCGCCCCTACGACTCGGCGACGTGCGCGCGGTAGGCGTCCGCGTCCATGAGCGCATCGAGCTCGGACGGGTCCGACATGCGTATCCGGATCAGCCAGCCCTCGCCGTACGGGTCGTCGTTCACCGTCTCCGGAGACTCGACGACCTTGGCGTTGACCTCGACCACCTCGCCGGAGAGGGGCGCGACGATCTCCGACACGGCCTTCACGGACTCCACCTCGCCGTAGGAGGAGTCCTTCGTCACGGTCAGCCCGGCCTGGGGTGCCTCGTAGTGGACGAGCTCGCCGAGCGAGTCCTGCGCGAACCACGTGATGCCGAGCGTCGCCTCGTCGCCGTCGACCCGCGCCCAGTCGTGCTCGGCGTGGTAGCGGAGGTCGTCCGGGTAGCTCTCTGCGGCGGGCATCAGACTCAGTTCTCCTTCCGGTAGATCGGCTTCTTCACGACGCGCGCCCGCCGGGGCTTGCCGCGGACGTCGATCACGAGCTCGGTGTCGGGCGCTGCGGATGCGACCGGCACGTAGCCCAGCCCGATGCCCTGGTCGAGCATCGGCGAGTGCGTCCCCGACGTAACCTCGCCGCCGCCCTCGATCGGCATCCCCTGCCGTGGGACCGCGCGCTCCTCCATGACGAACGGGACGAGCTTGCGGGTCGGCCCCTCCTCCTTGATTCGCCGAAGCACGTCCGCGCCGGTGAACCCGGTGTCGAGCGCGCATGCCCAGCCCAGGCCCGCCGAGATCGCGTCCGTCTCCGGCGTGATGTCGTTGCCGTGCAGCGGGTAGCAGACCTCGAGCCGCAGCGTGTCGCGCGCGCCGAGCCCACACGGAGTGACGCCGCGCGCGAGGATCGCGTCCCAGAGTGCGAGGGCGTCGTCCTCCGCGCAGCACAGCTCCACGCCCTCCTCGCCGGTGTAGCCGGTGCGGGCCACCATCACCTCGATCCCGTCGAGCTCGCCCATCCTGTGCGTGAAGGCAGGGGCGTCGGGGAGACCGAGCCGCTCGAGCGCTCGAGGCCCCTGCACCGCGACCAGGCCGTACGCGTCCGAGGCGTCGCGGACCTCGCACCCACGGGGCTCGCGCTCCTTCAGCCAGCCGTACACGGCGGCACGGTTCGACGCGTTCACGACCAGGTAGAACTGCCCGTGGCCGAGCCGATACGCGATGAGGTCGTCGACGATGCCGCCTGCCTCGTTGGTGAGCAGCGTGTACTGCGCCTCGCCGTCCTCGAGCCCCTCGACGTCGTTCGAGAGCATGACCTGCAGGAACTCCTGCGCCGTGGGGCCGTCGACGTGGATCTCGCCCATGTGCGAGACGTCGAACGCTCCCGCGTCGGCTCGAACCGCCTTGTGCTCGGGGATGACGCCCTCGTACTGGACGGGCATCTCGTAACCGGCAAAGGGAACCATGCGCGCGCCGAGCGCGACGTGGCGCTCGTAGAGCGGCGTGCGCAGCAGCGTCGCTTCCACGAGGGCGACTCTACCGCCCTGCGCAGATCGGGAATCCGCCAAGCGGATCCCCGATCCCGCCGTCTGCGACGAAGCTCAGTCGTCCTTGAGAAAGGACGGGATGTCGAGCTCGACGTCCTGCACGCTCGGGGCGCTGAACGGGGGCCGCTCACGCTCCGACGAGACCGCGGCACCGACAGGCGTCTCGACACGACGTCTCCGGGTTGCGCGCGTTCCGAAGCCCGTCGCGATCGCGGTGACCCGAACCTCGTCGCCCATTCCCTCGCTGATCGCGGCTCCGAAGATGACGTTCGCGTTCGAGTCGGCGGCGGCGCGCACGACCTCGGCTGCCTCGTCGACCTCGGCGAGCCCGAGCTCTGGGCCACCCGTGATGTTCAGGAGGATCCCGGTCGCGCCGTCGAGGGACTGTTCGAGCAACGGCGAGGAGATCGCCCCGCGGGCGGCCTCGACCGCGCGATTCTCGCCGCTCGCAGAGCCGATGCCCATCAGCGCCGAACCGGCGTCCTTCATGATCGTCCGCACGTCGGCGAAGTCGAGGTTGATGAGACCCGGCACGGTGATCAGGTCCGTGATCCCCTGCACGCCCTGGCGCAGGATGTCGTCTGCCATGCCGAACGCCTCGGTGACGGGCGTCGAGCGCTCGACGACCTGAAGCAGGCGGTCGTTCTCGATGACGATCAGCGCGTCGACGCTGTCTCTGAGCGACTGGATGCCCTGCTCGGCCTGGTCGGAGCGAAGCTTGCCCTCGAACGCGAAGGGCCGCGTCACCACGCCGACCGTGAGCGCCCCGATCTCGCGCCCGATCTCGGCGACGACCGGCGCTCCGCCGGTCCCGGTCCCGCCACCCTCGCCGGCTGTGACGAACACCATGTCCGCGCCCTTCAGCGCCTCCTTCAGCTCGTCCCGGCTCTCCTCCGCGGCGGCCTGACCGACGCGCGGGTCGGCCCCGGCACCGAGACCGCGTGTGGCGCGCGAGCCGATGTGGATCTTCTCGTCGGCCTCCGTCATGAGGAGCGCCTGCGCGTCCGTGTTGACGGCGACGAACTCGACGCCCGAAAGACCGGCCTCGACCATCCTCGTCACCGCGTTCGTGCCGCCGCCGCCGATGCCGACGACCTTGATGACGGCGAGATAGCTCCCAAGTTGATTGCTCATGTCTCAACCCACCTCAAGGTGAAGTTCGGATTGAACGTGCGACGTGCCGCACATCCTTCGCTGCCGAGGGTAGGCCTCCTTCGGCGGCTTGTCAACGAGTGTCGTCGGCGACAGACTCAAGCTCAAGTAGAGACTTTAAGGTTGCTCAGCCAGCGACCGGGCGCTGCGGAACACTCACGTCGACGTAGCTGGTTCCCGAGTCGACGAGACCGAGAACCTTCGCTGCGACCGTGAGCTTGAGCCCGACCTCGGTCGCCCGCCCCAGTCGAATCTCGGTGCCGCGGCGAAGCACGAGCGTTAGCTCGTCCCCCTCCGGCCGGATGCCCTTCACCCGGGAGCCGAGACCGACGGAGTGCGCGTCTGCGAGTGCCCGCGCGGCGGGGAGCCAGCCTGCGGGCACGCTCCCACCGAGCCGGATGGTCGTGCCCTTCGCCAGCCAGAGACGCGGGAAGGAGCGCTGGGTGCCGGTCTCGATCGGGCGGATGACCTTGCCGGCGCCGGTCACGAGCCACGACGACCTGCCTCGCCTGACGACCGCGACCGGACGCTCGGGAGCGACCCTGACCACGAGCGTGTGGGGGAACGCACGGTCCACCGAGACGCCTGCGACCGTCGGGAGCGCACGCAACTTCCCCTCGACGGCGTCCGCGTCGACGGCGACGAGGCTCGATCCCAGGAGGTCACGCGTCGCCACGTTCACCTGGCGTGCGACCGGGGAAGGCGCGCCCCGGACGTCGATGCGCTCGACCGCGAACACCGACGTCGCGTAGGCAACCCAGTACGCCACCCCCGCCGCGATCAGGACGGCGAGGCTGACGACGAGCGAGCGGCCGGAGGGGACGAAGCGCACGAGGTCCAGGCGAGCACCGGCCGCACCTCGCGGAAACGGGACGACGACGCTTGCCGCAGCGCCACGCCGACGCGAACCGCGCGCACTCCGTCCCCCGACCATGACAGGGGATTCGGCGTGTGTAGGGCAGCTCCTACGTCAGCGGCGGGAGCTCCGGCACGGCCGCGAAGACGACCTCGCGTTCGAGGGCGATGCCGTACTCCTCATTCGCCCGACGGCGAGCCTCGACCATCAGCGCGACGCAGTCGGCGCTCGTCGCGCCGTCCGCGTTCTCAATGAAGTTCGCGTGCTTCGGCGAGATCATCGCGCCGCCGATCCGGTGGCCCTTCAGGCCGCACAGCTCGAGCATCCTCCCCGCACCCAGCTCGCCGGC
>DASUCI010000315.1:0-18938 GCA_035762825.1 Gaiellaceae bacterium
ATACACGCCGGCTTTAGGAGCCGGTGCTCGAGAGAGCTTGAGGGTTCGAGTCCCTCCGCCCGCACTCCTCGCCTGACTCGCTCAGTAGCGCCCGAACAGCAGCACGAAGGTCTCGCGCATGCTCTCGGCCACGAGCCCGACGAGGGCCACGATCGCTAGCAGCGCTGCGGCGCCGAACACCTCACCCGTCGCGGACAGCACGAGCAAGGCGCCGAAGCTGCCGAGCACGAGGAACGCGGTCGAGAGAGGCCGTCGGGTGTACGTCCCGAGCCCGAGCCCGACGAGGAACGCGGCGCCGAACACCACGATTCCGAGTGCCATGGCGCGAGGGTAGGACCCGGGCCGGACGGAGCGGGCCCGTTCTTGGGTCAAAAGCTCAAGAACCGGTCGTCACAAGCCGATCCTGGTCGAGATGCCCCACAAGCGCTGGGTTTACACGACGCGCGCGGCTGCGGCCGCGGGTCTCGCCGCGTTCGCGGCCTACACGGTGCTGGCGCCGCCAGACGACGGCTATTTCACATTCTTCAACACGTGGGTCTACGACGGCCTCATGGTGCTCGCCTGCGTGATCGCCGGCTCGCACGCATACCTGGTGGCGAAGGACCGCGCAGCGTGGACGGTGATCACGATCGCGCTGGCGTGCTGGACGTTCGGCGAGATCTGGTATGCGGTCTTCAAGCCCGAGACCTATCCCTCGATGGCGGATCTCGGCTACATCCTCTTCTACCCCCTCCTGTACGTCGGCATCGTCCTGCTCCTTCGCTCACGCGCACGGACGATCGGGGACATGCTGTGGCTGGACGGCCTGACCGCAGCGCTCGCAGCGGGCGCGCTCGGCGCCGCAGTGATCTTCGAGCTCGTCGCCGACGTGACGCACGGATCGACGTCCGTCGTGGTCACGAACCTCTCCTACCCGCTCGGCGACGTGTTGCTGCTGTCGGCGGTCTTCGGCGTCTTTTCGCTCACCGGCTGGCGACCGGGGCTGCGCTGGCTGCTCCTCGGTCTCGGTGTCCTCTCGACCGCGCTCGCCGACATCGTCTATCTCTTCCAGTCCGCAGAGGGCACGTATGTCGAGGGAACCTGGATCGACATCCTCTGGCCTACCGCGCTCCTCCTGATCGCATCGTCGGCCTGGGTGGGCGACCACACACGCGCTGGCCTGCACGTCGCAGGACGTCCGCTGCTCGCCGTTCCGGCGGTGTGTGCGCTGGTCGCGACGGGCATCCTCGTGTACGACCACTTCGCGCGCCTGAACATCCTCGCGATCGTGCTCGCCACCGGCACGCTCGCGCTGGTCGTCGTCCGGCTCGCGATGACGTTCCGCGAGAACAGCCGCCTCTTCGAGCTCACGCATCAGGAGGCGACGACGGACGCACTGACGGGCCTCGGCAATCGGCGCCAGCTGCTTACCGACCTCGAGCGCCGTCTGCGCTCCGACTCCATGCGGCCGACGCTCCTCATGCTGTTCGACCTCGACGGCTTCAAGAGCTACAACGACACGTTCGGCCACCCGGCCGGCGACGCGCTGCTCACGCGCCTCGGCGAGAAGCTTGCGACCGTCCCTGGTGCGGACGGTGCCGCCTACCGGCTCGGCGGGGACGAGTTCTGCCTCCTCGCGACGGTCGCCGACGGCGAGGCAGAGCCGCTCATCGACCGCGCGTGCGCCGCGCTCTCCGAGCAGGGCGAAGGGTTCGAGATCGAGACCTCATTCGGCGCCATCGTGCTGCCGGACGAGGCGTCCGACGCGAGCCACGCACTGCAGCTGGCCGACGAGCGCCTCTATGCCCAGAAGTACTCGCGCCGGGGCGAGAGCGACAGGACGATGGCGGCGCTGCTCGAGGCGCTCCTGGTGCGCGATCCGGCCGTTAAGGAGCAACTCGTCGGCGTCGGCTCACTCGCAGCGGAAGTCGGACGGATGCTCGGGCTCCGCCGCGACGAGCTCGAGGAGCTGGACCGAGCCGCCCAGCTCCACGACCTCGGCCAGCTCGCGGTGCCGGACGAGATCCTCTCGAAGCCCGGGCCGCTGGACGAACGCGAGTGGGCGTTCGTCCGGCAGCACACCATCGTGGGCGAGCGGATCCTGCGCGCATCGCCCGCGCTTCGCAGCGTCGCGACCGTCGTGCGCGCCTCGCACGAGAACTGGGACGGCAGCGGGTATCCCGACGGGCTCGCCGGCGAGGACATTCCGCTCGCGTCGCGGATCATTCGCGCGTGCAACGCATTCGTCGCGATGACCTCGCGGCGTCCGTACCGAGAGGCGATGGAGGTCGAGGACGCGTTGAACGAGCTCACGCGCTGCGCCGGCACCGACTTCGACCCGACCGTCGCGCGCGTTCTCGTGGCACGCGTCCGCGACGAGCACGGAGCCGAACGAGCCGCGTAGTCGAGCACGGGCATACTTGCCCGGTTCGCTGATCGCATAGCGATCAGCTCGGCCCCGTAGCTCAGTGGATAGAGCGGCAGACTTCGAATCTGCGGGCGGAGGTTCGACTCCTCCCGGGGCCACTTTTCGGAAGTCGCTGCAAATCCATGGTGCAGTGCGAGATCGTGACATTCGCGACGCGATGTGCAAGAGTCTCGCCGCCCGGGGAAATGGGAGAAGGAGGGGGATCATGAGGATGCTTCTTGCCGTGCTGGTCGCCGCGGTGGCTCTGCCAGTCGCGATCGCCGGGGCCGCAGTCAGCACAACCGTCGTCGTCGACCTCAACCCTGCGCTCGGGGAGTTGCCCGAGGGCGTCGCGGTCGACAAGCGCGGGGACGTCTTCTTCAGCGTGTCTCCGCTCGGTCAGGTTCGGAAGCTCGACCGTGACGGCTCGGTGTCTCTGCTCGCCCAGGTCGTGCCGCCGGGCAGCGGCAACGGCCCGATCGGGATGGCTGTCGATGCGCCCGGGAACGTCTACGTCGCGACGGCCACGCTCGATCCGGCGACGTCCGGTGTGTACAAGATCGCCCGCGACGGGTCGTTCACAAGGCTGCCGGGAACGGGCGCGATCACGTTCCCGAACGGCGTCGCGCTCGACAAGAACGGCAACGTGTACGTGACCGACACGGTTGGCGGCGCGGTGTGGCGCGTGCCCGCGAACGGAGGCGCTGCGACGAAGTGGTTCGAGTCGCCGCTTCTCCTCGGCGATGGAAGCTTCAACTTCGGGTTCCCCCTCGGTGCGAACGGCATCGCCTATCGCCAGAACGAGCTCGTCGTGGGCAACACCGAGAAAGCGCGGCTCGTGCGCATCCCGATCAACCCGGATGGAAGCGCAGGCAGCGCCTCGATCCTCGCAGAGAGCCTGGCGTTGCTCGCAGTCGACGGCATCACGTTCGACGTGCACGGGAACGTCTGGGCTTGCGTCATCGCGCAGAGCACGATCGTCAGCGTGTCGCCGAGCGGCGCCATCACGACGATCGCGACCGCTGCGGACGGCCTCGACTGGGCATCGAGCCTCGCGTTCGGCAAGAACACCGACCTGTGGGTCGTCAACTTCGCGATCGGGCCCCCCGGGGGTCCCGGACCGGCGGTCCTCATGCTCGACGCGGGGGTGAAGGGGCAGCCGCTGCCGTAGTGAGTTGATTTCGGGGGAGGCGCCCGCGACGGAGCTCCTCCCCCGACTGCGTCACTTGATGCGGAATGTCGCGACCCTGGAAGCGCGCACGGTCCTTCCGGCGTCAGTGGCGGTGACCTTCACCGGCACCCTGAGCACCTTCCCCTTTGCCGCCTTCGGGATCACCATCGAGATGCGCACCTCGCCGTCCTCGAGGGACGCGGTGTAGCGGATCGGCTTCCCGCCGACCGACGGGGTCGCGACCGCCTTCCCACGAGACACAGGCCGCCACGTCACGACGAGACTCTCCCGCGTCTCACCGGTCTCGAGGTCGACGACGACCGTCGGCTCCGTCTTCTGGAGCTTGACATCGAAGCTCACCGTGAAGCGCTTCCCTCCAGTTGGAAACTTGGGGCTCGTGGTCGGCGCGCTGACAATCAGCCCCACTGAGGCCGCGGGCGGTTTCGGCGGGGTGGCGGTGCTTGCCGAGATGTCGTACTCCCACCAGCCGGCGCTCGGAGCCTCGTCGCGCGTGACCGACTTCTCCTCTGCGTCGTTCCAGGTCCCTGCCAGGACGTAGAAGCTGAAGCTCGTCGCACCCAACTCGGTCGCGTTCACGGTCCAGGTCACCACGTCAGCCGCGCGGACGAAGCTCGTCGTCGACTGGGGAATCGCCTCGAACGCGCTTCCGTTCCAGCGACCGGCGGACCACCAGCGCCCGGTCGAGTCGACCCACGACTGGAGCCCGAACTCGGTTCCGTCCTCCGGATCGCCGGTCGTCCTGTTCTTGTCCGTGTCCAGCCAGAGCTCGACGTAGCGCTCGAGCCCGTCCACCGAGGCCAGCGGATAGCCCGAGATCTTCACCGAGAGTGAGATGAGCCCCGTCGCTGCATCACCGTTGATCGTGACGCTCGCAACGTCAGGACCTCCCTCTGCGTCACCGACCGGGTCGTCGAACGACGCCGTCCCGGCGATTCCCGCACCTGCGCCGCTCACGAAGCCGATGCAGACCGCGAGGAGAGCGACCACCGACAGCCCGGCGACCAGTTTCAACCGAGGCACGAGAGCCTGAATCGACAGCAAGCCCATGGAACCCTCCTTCGTGTTCCTCGAAGTCCGTTCGACAACGAGGTCCGATGTCTCATCGGGCACCTTCTAGATCGATCGGCTCAAGGCTCGCTCAAGGCCGGGCAGGTTCCGCGACCGGATCGCTCCCTGGTTCGCCGGCGAGCGGATCGCCACATGCTGCCGCTGCCAATGCATGCCCAATCCGCGATGCGGGTATCGGAGTAAGTACACCTGACGAGGTCCGACGGAAGCAGAAGGGGGATTCCGCATGACTCGACTCGTGCTCGCGCTGGCCGCCCTCACAGCAGTCTTGACATCGCTCGCCGGCGCGCAGAGCGCTTTTCCGACCAAGATCGACCTGCCGGACGGGTTCCAGCCCGAGGGCATCACGACGAGCGGCGAGCAGTTCTACGTCGGCTCGATCCCGACCGGAGCCGTGTACCGCGGCAGCCTGCGCACTGGGCAGGGCGCCATCCTCGTCCAGCCGCAGACAGGGCGCGCGGCAATCGGGATGAAGTTCGATCGCGGCCGACTGTTCGTGGCCGGCGGGAACACGGGCAACGCGTTCGTCTACAGCGCGCGAAGCGGTGTGCTGATCCGCACGTATGCGCTGTCGACGGGCGGGAGCTTCATCAACGACGTGGTGGTGACCAAGAAGGCGGCGTGGTTCACCGACTCGCTCAAGCCGGTCCTCTACCGCGTGCCGCTCGGCCCGGCCGGGCGACCCGGTGCAGCGTCGGCGTTCAGCACCGTGAACCTCACACCTCCCTACATGCAGGGGCCCGGCTTCAACGTCAACGGCATCGACGCGACGCCGAACGGCAAGACGCTGGTGATCGTCCAATCGAGCAGCGGGAAGCTCTTCGCGGTGAACGCGATGGGCGGAACGCGGGAGATCGCGCTCGCCGGAAACGAGAGCGTCCCGAACGGCGACGGCATCCTGCTCGACGGCAAGACGCTCTACGTCGTGCAGAACCGGCTCAACGTGATCGCCAAGATCGCGCTCGCGCCGAGCCTGCGCAGCGGACGGGTGCTGAGCCGCATCTCGTCTCCCGACTTCGACGTGCCGACGACGGTCGCGGAGCTGGGCAGCCGACTGTACGCGGTGAACGCGCGCTTCGGCACCACGCCGACGCCGACGACCGAGTACTCGGTCGTCCAGGTGGCGAAATAGGTCTCGGCCCAAGCCGATAGCCGGCGGGCGCGCCCCTGCGCGCGCCCGCCACGGTCCTCCGGCAGGCTGTCGAGGTGAGCAACGGAGTCACGCAGTGGGGCATTCGCTACCGCGCTCACAACGGCGTACCCAGATGGGCCGTCGTCGTGGCGCCCTCGCAGTACGGCCCTCGAAGCCCGTCGCCTCCGTTGCCGCTCGTCATCTCGCCGCACGGCCGAGGCGTCCGCGCACGGACGAACGCCAAGCTGTGGCGAGGGCTTCCGGGCCAGGGCCGCTTCGCCGTCGTCTGCCCCGGTGGGATGGGGAGGCGACTGCCGCTGCACTCGTGGGGCTGGAAGGGCCAGATCGACGATCTCGCCGGCATGCCTTCGATCCTGCGTGCCGCGCGCCCGTGGCTCCGCATCGATCCGAACCGGGTCTACGCGGTCGGCGGGAGCATGGGGGGACAGGAGACACTGCTGCTCGTCGGTCGCCGTCCCCAGCTGCTCGCCGGCGCCGTTGCGTTCGATTCGGTCACCGACTTCTTCCGTCGCTACGCCGACTTCGCCATCCTCGGTCGCAAGGGGACGGTGCTGCAGAGCCTCGCGCGCGTCGAGGTCGGAGGCACGCCCGCGAGCAATCCGCAGGCGTACCACCTGCGCAGCCCCCAGCACTGGGCCGCCGAGATCGCGCGCTCGGGAGTCCCGCTGCAGGTCTGGTGGAGCGACGCCGACGAGATCGTCACGGGCCAGGAAAACCAGTCCGGCCGCTTCTTCGAGACGCTGCGCGAGCTCGACCCCCGAGCGGCCCTCGAGAAGGTGACCGGCTCCTGGAGCCACACCGCCGAGAGCTACCGGCGCCTCCAGCTCCCTGGGGCGGCGCGCTGGCTCGGCCTCCTTCCCGACGTCTGAGGCCGGCTACACGCCGTTCGCGATCGTGACGGGCACGCTGGCATCCGCGACGTTGCCCGCCACGTCCCACGCGCGGACACGGACGTCGTAGCGTCCGTCGGCGAGTCGGGTCGTGTCCCAGAATCGAGGAAAGAGGCGAAACCAGTACACACCGTCGCACCGGATCGCCGCGTGGCGCGTCATGCAGCCTCCGGCCGGGAGGTTCTGCTCCGTGCCCGGCGCGAAGTGGCGGTCGGCCGGCTGATCGAGCACCTGCTCGGCGCGGAAGGCCTCGCGGCGCCGAACGATCCTGTTCGCGGCGGGGTCGAAGATCCGAACGTCGAGCCGGAACGGATGGTGAGGTGCAGCGAGCCACGGCAGCTCCACGAACCAGCCGATGAACGACTGTGGGTCGCTCACGCGGACCCGCACGTCGACCCGGCCGACGAGCCGGTCGCGGGCGAGACGCGCCCCTGCCTGCGGCAGGCGGGCGACGCTCGTCGTCGGGCGCCTCGACCAGGCCGGAGTGGCAGGTGTGTAGAAGCGAAGCTCGCGGATCTCCGGCCGCGCCTCGTCGACGTACGGATGCACCTTCCCACCGGGACGAAGCGGGTTGACCAGGATCGGCCGCCCGCTCGTGAAGACGAACTCGCTCAGATGGACGTGCCAGTCCCCCTTGCACGTCCAGCCGATGTGCTGGCCCGGAGCAACGGTCTCTCCGGTCTGCACGACGGGGTCGATGTGGCCGTAGCCGAAGTGGCCGACGCGCGCGAAGCCACGCGCGCCGCGTGCAGTCGCAAGGAACACGGGGCCGCCCTCGATCGCGAACACCCGGTGTGTCCGCCCGGCCGGCGCACCCTGCTCGGGCCGGTCGTCGCGCACGGCGACGTCGATCCCGTCGTGGTAGATCGCGCCGAGATCGGGGTCGGGGCGCGGATCCAGGAAGGAGCCGCGAATCGGATGCTGGCGGTGGAGCGGCTTGACCGGCCAGCCACGCCAGGAGTCGTTGTAGACCTGCGCGACGTCCAGCTTCCCGGGAATGGGCATCGAGGAAGGATTATCGTCAGGGCTTTCCTCCGTAGCGCCGAGCGCGCCGGGTCTCGCGGGCGCGCGCCCGCCAGCGGCTCTTGAGCTCGCGCTGCAGGCGGCGGCTCGATCGCGCCTCGATCGAGCGAAGCTCGCGCTGGAGCTTCACGTAGTTCGTCCAGCGACCCTCGTCGAGCTCGCCGGTCTCGAGCGCCTCGCGTACTGCGCAGTCGGGCTCGGTCGAGTGCGCGCAGTCGTTGAAGCGGCACTGCGACGCCAGCTCCACAATATCCGCGAACGCACTGTCGATGTCGCCTTCCCAGATCTGCAGCTCGCGCAGCCCGGGCGTATCGATCAGGATTGCGCCACCCGGCATGACGAGCAGCTGGCGGTGACGCGTCGTGTGGCGACCGCGGCCGTCGTTGCGAAGCCCACCCGTCTCCATGACGGTTCGACCGGCAAGGCGGTTCGCAAGCGTCGACTTCCCCGTTCCGGACGAGCCGAGGAGCACGAACGTCTTCGCGGGCTCGAGGAGCTCACGGACGGCGTCGATCCCCTCTCCCGTCACGTTGCTGACGGCGTGAACCGGCACGCCGACCGCAACGGCTTCCGCCTCGGCCAGCTTCCCCGGGTCGTCGCAGACGTCGAGCTTGGTGAGCACGATCACGGGATCGGCCCCCGAGTCCCACGCAGCCGTGAGGTAGCGCTCCAGCCGCCGCGGGTTGAAGTCCTGGTCGAGGCCGGTGACGAGCACGACGGTGTCGACGTTCGCCACGAGGATGTGCTCCTCGGCCTTCAGCCAGGGGGTCTTGCGCGAGACCTTCGTGCGACGCGGCAGGAGGGCCTCGATCGCGAAGCGCTCGCCGGGCGCGTCGCAGACGACGACCCAGTCGCCGACGGCGGGCATCCCGCCCCACAGCTCGTCGTCGCGAAGACGGCCGCGCGCTTGCGCGAGCCGGTCGCCGAGCTCGGAGCGGACGTAGTAGCCGCCGCGATGCTCCGCGACGACGCGAGCGGGGATGAAGCCGCGTTCGACGTACGGTGTGAAGGCCGCCTCGAGCTCGTCGGTCCAGCCGAGGGCGGCCAGGGTTCCAGCGGACAACTGAAGTCTCCTTCGGTCAGTGGTGAACCAGGCCGCGGCTCGAGCCGCAGGGTCCTAGACCGAAGCAGCCGCGAGCCGGAGAGGTATGACGTATGCGACTTTCATGACGCCCTCTCCTTTCGCTCGACGGCGGAACCTCGGCAGGGTACGCGCCCGGTTCGTGACAGTCAATGCTTGACTTGCCGTCAGTGGTCTCGTTTCATGGACGCCACGTGGGGCACAGCTGGTGAACAGTGGAGCGCCGGACGCCGCGGTTGTCGTGACGTCCCCCAACGGGACGCCGATGGTGCAGCTCGAAGGCGTCCGCAAGAGCTTCGGTGACAACCTCGTGCTCGACGGGATCGACTTGAGCGTCGCGCATGGCGAGGTCCTGGTGATCATCGGCCCCAGTGGGAGCGGCAAGAGCACGTTGCTGCGCTGCGTGAACCTCCTCGAGCCGATCCAGGAGGGGAGGATCTACCTCGAAGGCGAGGAGATCACCGGCAGGGGCGGCGCCCCGGTGGCCGAGGTCCGGCAGCGCGTCGGGATCGTCTTCCAGCAGTTCAATCTGTTCCCCCACCTCACGACAATGGACAATCTCACGCTCGCGGCGCGCAGGATCCGGAAGATGCGCCGACGGGACGCCGAGGGCCGGGCGCGCGAGTTGCTCGCCATGGTCGGGCTCGAGGAGAAGGCGAACCAGCACCCCCATCAGCTCTCGGGTGGCCAGCAGCAGCGGGTCGCAATCGCCCGCGCGCTGATGATGAACCCGCACGTGATGCTCTTCGACGAGGTCACGTCGGCGCTCGACCCGGAGCTCGTCGGGGAGGTTCTTGTCGTGATGCGCGACCTCGCCCAGACGGGCATGACCATGCTCGTCGTCACGCACGAGATGCACTTCGCGCGCGACGTCGGCGACCGCGTCGTCTTCATGGACGAGGGCAAGATCGTGGAGGAGGGCGTGCCCGCAGACATCCTCGACAGACCACGCAAGGAGCGGACGCAGCGCTTCCTGCGACGTAGCCTGCAACTCGCACATTCACTGGAGGAGCTCACCATCGACGAAGGAGGGACACCCGAATGAAACGACTCGCCGTAGGCGTGCTCGTAACGGTCGTCGCAGGCGTCGCGCTCGCGACCTGGGGCGGCTCCGCGTCCGCCCGTGAGGACACACAGGCGCAGCGGCTTCCCGCGTTGCCGTCCAACATCAAGGAGCGCGGGCGCTTCAACATCGGCATCAAGTGTGATTCGCCGCCGTTCGGCTACATCGACGTCCGGGGGCTGAACGCCGGCTTCGACGTCGACATCGCACGGTGGTTCTCACGGTTCGCGTTCGGCAAGCCGAACCGTGTCACGTTCACGTGCCTGACGACGCCCGCCCGTGAGCCCGCGCTCACGTCGGACCGCGTCGACATGGTGATCGCGACCTTCACCTACACCGCCGACCGCGACACGCGGATCGACTTCTCCCGTGCGTACTACAAGGCCACGGGACGGATCCTCGTTCCGAACAGCGCACCCAACAACTACGTCCCGACGCTCGCGGGGAAGACCGTCGCGACGACCACAGGGTCGATCTACGACCGGTGGATGAAGAACTGCTTCAAGGACACGCGCGTCATCGCGACGGACAGCTTCACGAACGCGCTCCTCGAGTTCCGCAACGGCCGCGCCGAGGCGCTTATGTGGGACGACACCGTCCTCGTCGGAATCGCGGCGACCGACCGCAACCTGAAGCTCACGAGTGACACGTTCCTGCTGCTTCCGTACGGGATCGGCATCAAGCAGGGCAACACCGCGCTGAAGCGCTGGGTCGACTCGCGACTCGCCGTGATGAAGCGGCGGGACACGTTCAACACGATTCTGCGCAACAGCGTTCCGCCGAGGCTGTTCGCAGGGTTCCAGCGGAACATCCTCCGGCCGAACAACAACTTCGGCTACACGCAGGGAGACGCAACCACGCAGTGCCCGTAACGGGCCGGACGTGCTCGAGCGAGGGGCGGCCGCGGCCGCCCCTCCTCCTCTCGTGACGCGAGCCCCCTCGTGACCTGGCTTCTCGCGCTCGGATTCCTCGAAAGCGTCTGGGACTTCGTCCAGGAGAACAGCGCAGAGCTCGCCGAGGGCCTCAAGAACACGCTGAAGATCTCCGCGATCGCCGTGGCCGGCGCGTTCGCGGTCGGCCTCGTCCTCGGCGCCGCCCGCGCCCACCGCCTGCCGGTGATCAGCCAGTTCGCGGCCGTGTACGTGGAGGTGATCCGGAACACCCCGATCCTGGTGCAGATCTTCATGCTCTACTACGCGCTCCCGCAGGTCGGGATCCGCCTCGACGCCTTCACCGTCGCGTGGCTCTCCGTCACGATCTGGGGCGGCGCCTTCAACACGGAGAACTTCCGGGCAGGGTTCGAGGCGGTGCCGGTGCGGTACCGCGAGGCGGGCGCCGCGCTCGGGTTCCGTGGCGTCTCGACCTTCCTCAACGTCACGCTCCCGATCGGCGGGCGCATCGCGCTGCCCTCGTCGATCAACACGTACATCAGCGTCGTCAAGAACACGTCGCTCATGTACGTCATCGCCTACCCGGAGCTGACGACCGTCGCGCTCCAGATCAACGCGCTGACGCTGGAGACGACGGAGACGTTCACGGTGCTGGCAGTGACGTACCTCGTCATCGTGTGGTCGCTCTCCGCGGTGATCCGGCTGCTCGAATCGCACCTGGCGCTGCCGGAGGAGGCGAGGTGAACGTGCCCGACTGGACCGAGCCGGTCGCCCGCTACGTCATCGAGCAGGGGCTCGTCAACACGCTCAAGCTGTCCGCCATCGCGTTGGTGGGGAGCGCGCTCATCGGCATCACGCTCGGCACGCTCCTGACCATCCGGTTCCTCCCGATGAGGGCGCTGATCCGGCTCTACATCGAGGTCTGGCGAGGCCTGCCGATCCTCGTGACCATCTTCATCATCTTCTTCGCGCTGCCGGCGATCAGCGACAGGTTCCGGTTCGACGCGCTCACGGCCGGGGCGATCGGGCTCATTCTCTGGGGACGCGCGCAGGTGGCGGAGACCACTCGCGGGGCCGTCCAGTCGATCCCGCGCGAGCAGCACGAGGCAGCGTCGGCGCTCGGCTTCGGCTGGGTCGGCCGGCACGCCTTCGTGATCATGCCGCAGGCCCTGCGCCGCCTCCTGCCGCCGCTCGTCGGCCTGTTGGTGAACATCATCCAGAACACGACGATCGTCCAGGTCATCGGTGCGCCGGAACTGCTCGAGTCGGCCGAGCGCCAGGTCGAGCGACTCACGTTCGAGGGCGAGCAGCACGCCATCGAGATCTACGGCGCGGTCATGGTCATCTTCTTCGTCATCTCGTTCCCGCTCACGCGACTCGCGGCGTACCTCGAGAAGCGACTGACATAGGTTCCACACGTGGAGAAGCCCGAGATCACCGAGATCGTCAACGAGCAGATGCCGCTGGGCACGACGCTCGGGATCCGCACGTTCGGCGACGCCGAGGAGGTCGCAGCGACGCTCCAGTGGGCGCCGCAGCTCTGCACTGCTGGCGGCATCCTCCACGGCGGCGTGCTCATGACGCTTGCCGACGCCGCCGGAGCGGTGTGCGCCTTCCTCAACCTGCCCGCCGGAGCGCGCACGACGACGATCGAGTCGAAGACGAACTTCCTCGGCGCCGTGCGCGAGGGAGAGGTGACGGCGCGGGCTCGGCCGCTCCACGTCGGCAAGACGACGATCGTCGTCGAGACCGACCTCTTCGACGCGTCCGGCCGACGAGTCGCGCGCACGACACAGACCCAGGCCGTTCTCGGCGGGTAGCGGCCGACCTGCGCGCAGACGGAGCGGAGCGGAGGGCCGGGACGTCTTTACAGTGCCTGGCACTGTAAAGACGAAAGAACAGCGTCGATGTGTCCACAGGTCTGCGCGAGCCCGGCGCTATCCTGCTTTGGGCGCGGTGGCGGTAGCTCAGTTGGTAGAGCCCCGGGTTGTGGTCCCGGTGGTCGCGGGTTCGAGTCCCGTCCGCCACCCCTGAGAGCCGCCGCGTCTAGGCTTCCTCGCCGATGGGCGGGGACGGACTGGTGTCGGCGACGAAGTTCCTGGTGCTGGCCCTGTGCGCCTTCTACGCGCTCGCGGCCGTCGTCGGCGTCGTGGCGATCGAGTTCGACACGACCGCCAGCCGCGTCCTCTGGCTCGTCCTGCTGCTCGGCGGCGCGGCGCTGCTGCTCGTCGGCCAGCTCGCGCTTCCGCCCAGCGGCCGGTCGGCGCTCCTCGTCTCGCTCGGAGCCGTGCTCGGCGGCCTTCCGCTGTTCTGGACGCTGATCGTTCCCGTCGCCGTCGCCGCCGTGATCGCCTGCAGCGTCGCGCTCGCTCGGCGCACGGTCCCGGCTGCCTGATGCTCCACACACGCCAGGGCTGGTGGCTCACGGAGGCCGGCGAGGTGATGCCCGCGCGTCCGCTCGAGGGCGACGCGACGGCCGACGTCGTCATCGTCGGAGGCGGCTACCTCGGCATGTGGACGGCCTGGCACCTGCTCGAGCTCGAGCCCGAGCTGGAGGTCGTGCTACTCGAGGCGGCGGTATGCGGCCATGGCCCGAGCGGACGGAACGGCGGGTTTTGCGAGACGCTGTGGGGTGACGCGCCCACGCTTCGTGCCCAGGCGGGGGACGCGGCGGCGCTCGCCGTCTGCCGGGCGTCCGAGGACGCGGTGCGCGGGATCGGCGCGTGGTGCTCCGAGAACGAGGTCGACGCCTGGTTTCGCGAGGCGCCGATGCTCCGGGTCGCGACCACGGAGTTGCAGGTCGGGTCGTGGGCGGACGAGGTTCGCACGGCAGCCGAGCTCGGCGCCGCAGAAGAGATCGTTGAGTTGTCCGCGGACGAGGTGCGGGCGCGTTGCGCGTCGCCGCTCTTCCTCGGCGGCGCCCGGTACCGCCTGAACGCGACCGTGCACCCCGCCCGGCTGGCGCTGGGCCTCCGCGCGAAGCTCATCCAGCGCGGCGTGAGGATCCACGAGCGCACGGCCGTGACGCAGCTCGACCGCAAGGGTGGTGGCGCGCAGACCCGCAGCGGGCGTGTCCGCTCGAGCGCGGCCGTCCTCGCCGTCAACTCCGCGGCCGCCTCGTTTCCCGGCTACCGCCTCTCGCTCGCGATCGCCTCGAGCCACATCGTCCTCACGGAGCCCCTCCCGGACGTCCTCGACGAGCTCGGCTGGACGGGCGGCGAGGCAATCGTCGACAGCCGCACGCTCGTCCACTACACGCGGACGACGCGCGACGGCCGCATCGTGTTCGGCTGGGGTGGCGGCGCGATGGGGATGGACGGCCGGGCGTCCGACCGTCTCGAGCTGGACCGGAAGGTCGTGGTGGAGACCGAGCGTGCGCTCCGCCGTTTCTTTCCCCAGACCCGTGGACGCGCCCTGACGCACGCCTGGGGAGGTCCCATCGACGTGTCGCCGACGCACCTCCCGATCTTCGGGAGCCGCGGCCGCGTCCACCACGGATTCGGCTTCACCGGGAACGGCGTCGGGCCTTCGTACCTCGGCGGCGAGATCCTCGCGCGGCTTGCGCTCGACAGGCGCGACGAGCGGACGCGCCTCGCGATCGTCGACCCGCCGCGGAAGCTCTTCCCGCCGGAACCGTTCCGGTATGCGGGAGGGACTCTCATCCGGCGCGCCCTCATCGCCAAGGACGCGGCCGAGGATGACGGGCGCGAGCCGAGCGCGCCCACCCGTTTCGTCGCGTCGCTCCCGCGGCGTCTCGGGCTACGCCTGCCCCGCTAGCCGCGACTACGATCGCCGCGTGGAGCCGTTCGACGTGCTCGTCGAGGAGACGGGTCTCACGACCATCCCGCTTCCTCCCGGGCTGGCGCGAACCTACGGCGGCGATCTGACGCTCGCGGAGGAGAGCGTGTTCGCGAACTTCGTGGCAACGATCGACGGTGTCGTCGCGATCCCGTCGGTGCGGAACTCGAACACCGTGATCGCCGGCGACAGCGACGCCGACCGCTTCCTGATGGGGCTGCTGCGCGCGGTCGCGGACGCCGTGCTCATCGGAGCCGGCGTGCTGCGAGCGTCCCCGACGGGAACGTGGCGCGCAGAGAAGATCCACCCGCCCGCGGCGGAGAGCTACGCCGAGCTGCGTACATCACTCGGCCTTCCCGAGGCGCCCGAGATCGCGATCCTCACGGGCTCGGGATCGATCGATCCGGCCCATCCCGTGCTCGAGGGGCGCGCGGTCGTCCTGACAAGCGATGTTGGTGTGGATCGGCTCGCCGGAAAGCTGCCCGACTCCGCGACGATGCTGTCGCTCGGTTCCGAGACCCGCTTCGACGGCGCCCGCATCGTCGAGGCCCTACGCGACCGCGGCCACCGCCGGATCCTCGCGGAGGCCGGTCCGCACACCTTCGGCTCGCTGCTCGACGCGAACACGGTGGACGAGCTCTTCCTCACGACGTCGCCGTTCCTGGCCGGCGACGTCGGTGCGGGCAGTCGCTTCCGGCTCGTCGAGGCCGCCGACCTCGTCCCTCTCGTCGACTGCCGCTTGCTGGGCATCCGTCGCCACGGTGCGCACGTGTTCACGCGCTACGCGATCGAAAAGCGCGCGAGCTAGGGCAAGAGCCCTCGCCGCAGCCACTCCGCGAGGAACGGCTCGGAGATCCCGTGCTCGCCGCTCGCGGTGCGGGCGACGAGCTCGTCCTTGCGCAGCGCGTCGAGTGCCCGCTGCACGCTGGAGGGGCCCGGAAGCCCATGGCGGCGGCGGTAGTCGGCCGCGAGCGGCCTCCCCTGCTCCTTGGCGAGCGCGTGGAGGACGAGCCGCTGCGCCCGCGCGGCCTTCTCCCAGACGAGGCCGAAGTGGGCGTGCTCGGCGCGCAGGAGCTGCTCGAGACCGGACTCGTACTGCTCGGAGGTCGCGGGGCCTCCGTCCGGCGTCTCCTCCCAGACGAAGTAGCACAGCTCCTGCGTCGCGTAGGGATGACCGAGCGTGGTCTCGAGCACGCGGTCGACGACCCCGGGCTCGACTCGGCGTCCCGTGCGCGAGAACTGCGCGTCGATGTAGCCGCGAAACAGGTCGGGCGCGATCACGCCGATCTCCATCTGCTTCGCGCTGCGCCAGAACGGCTCGTTCTCGTCATTGAAGATCCGCTCGAGCATGTGCCGCTTGCTTCCGAGGTAGACGTGCGCGACCTCCGGCTGCGTCTCGAAGACGGAGCGCATGATCTTCGGGAGCTCGGGGTCGATGTCGACGATCTCCTGGAACTCGTCGAGCACCAGCGCGACCTTCCGCTCGCGCTCGGCCGCGAGCTGACCCGGGAGCTCGAGGAGCCGCTCCAGCGTCACGTCGAGGTCTTGCGGCTGACGTCCGGCGTCGAAGCTGAAGCCGAGCTTCCCCGTCGTCGGGTCGACGGTCACGATCGGCGTGATCCGCAATCCCGAAAAGACGCGGAGGCGCTCTCGCGCGCGGAACAGCGTCGAGGCGAGGTCGTCGTGAATGGTCTCGGCGAGCTTCTCGGCGAGCCGCTCGGTCGTCGGCGTGGTCATCAGGTTGACGTGCGCGACGAGGACGCCCTGCGCGACCGCCCGCTCGGACACGCGCCAGACGAGCGACGACTTGCCGTAGCGCCGCGGTGCGAAGACGACGACGTCCTGCCCGTTCAGGACGTCCGACAGGAGGCTCGCGACCTCGGTCTCGCGATCGGTGAACGCGTCGTCGAGGGCCAGCGCGCCGTAACGGAAGGGATTCGTCGCCACCGCACCGAGCGTAGCAGCTGTTACGCGCATATGCGTTATGCATCTACGCGTAACGCATGACCCGCACGGTGCGCGGGCTGCGGCGGCTTCGCGTCAGTCCGCGATCTTCACCGTGTCGAGGGTTCCCAGCCGCGACGCTGCCGCGCGGCGCCGCTCGGCCAGGCGGCTGGCCGGGGCGAACGCGCTCCAGGCGAACCAGCGAGCAAAGCCGCGCTGGAGCGCACGCGGGCCACTCAGCGTCAGCTTTCGGGCCTGCACCGCGCCGCCGAGGTCCGCCCGACCCAGGTAGACGCGATAGAGGGTGGCGGTGTCGGCACTGACCTCGAGGTCGTTGTCGAACCCGGGATGCTGCAGGCACACCGAGACCTCCGAGGGCTCAAGCACCATCCAGTAGCGCTTGGCCGGGTTGCGAAAGTCGAATCTGATGACGGTTCGGCCGGGGGGAAGCTGCTCGCGGTGGACATGACGGGCCATCCAGACGATCAACAGGTCTGGGTCCAGCTCCTCGGGGCGAGGATCGGTGAACGACCAGGTCACACCCCACTCCCCGATCGCCTGGACGACTGGCTCCAGGTCACGGCCGGCCGGCGTCAGCTGATACTCGAGCGTCCTGCCCTTCGGGCCGGTTCGCCGCGCAACGATCTCGGCCCGCTCCAGCGCGCGCATCCTGTCCGTGAGGACCGAGCGCGAGATCCCTGGCAGGCCGCGCTGAAGCTCGTTGAAGCCTTTGGCGCCACCGAGCATCTCGCGCACGATCAGGAGCGTCCAGCGGTCGCCGAGGATCTCGCTTGCCTTGGCGATCGGGCAGTACTGGGCGTAGCTTCGCATCGCGCCAACGATGCTAGCCCGGAGTCCGTCGCAGGTTCGAAATCCGAACCGGTTGGTCCGAATCTCGGCCTAGTCGTACGGGGCGCTCGGCCCTACCGTGACCGCATGACCACCGAGACGGCAGCTCCCGACCGGGCAACGAGCAGCGAGGGAACGACCACGGGGTTCGACGAGTTGGCGAGTGCGCTGCGCGGCGAGCTCCTGCTCCCGGCGAGCGTCGACTACGAGGCCGGTCGCAGGATCTGGAACGGCGCGATCGACCGCCGGCCGGCCGGCATCGCGCGCTGCACAGGCGTCGCCGACGTGGTCGCGGCCGTTCGCCATGCGCGCGAGCGCGATCTGCTCGTCGCGGTCCGCTCCGGTGGCCACGGGGTTGGCGGGCAAGCGCTCTGCGACGACGGGCTCGTGATCGACCTGTCGCCGATGAAGGGCGTCCGCGTTGACCCGGTAGCGAGGACGGCGCGCGCCGAGGCGGGCGTGCTGTGGGGCGAGCTCGACCGCGAGACGCAACTGTTCGGGCTCGCCACCGTCGGCGGCATCGTCACGCACACCGGAATCGCCGGCCTGACGCTGGGCGGCGGAATCGGCTGGCTGATGCGCAAGTACGGTGCGACGGTCGACAACCTGCTCTCCGTCGACCTCGTAACGGCGGACGGCGAGCTCGTCACCGCCAGCGAGGAACACAACCCCGACCTGTTCTGGGGCGTGCGCGGTGCAGGAGGGAACTTCGGCATCGTCACGTCGTTCGAGTTCCGCCTGCACGCGGTCGGGCCGGTCGTGCTCGCCGGGCCGATCTTCCACCCTCTCCACGATGCCGACGAGGTGCTGCGCTTCTACCGGGAGTTCGCCGCCGCCGCGCCCGACGAGCTCACGACGATCTTCGAGCTCGAGCCCGCGCCGCCAGCGCCGGTCCTGCCCGAGGACGTGCACGGCAAGCCGATCGTCATGGTGGCCGCTTGCTACGCCGGACCGCCCGAGGCCGGGGCCGAGATCGTGCGCCCGCTCAAGGAGTTCGGCAACCCGATCCTCGACCTGCTCGAGCCCAAGCCGTACCTGGCACTGCAGTCGATGTTCGACCCGTTCGTGCCCCACGGCTGGCACCGCTACTGGAAATCCGTCGAGCTGCCGGCGCTCACGGACGCTGCGATCGACACGCTCGTCGACCACACCTCGCGGATCACGTCGCCACGCTCGTACACCATCGTCTTCCAGCTCGGCGGCGCACTCGCGCGCGTGGCCGAAGACGCGACGGCGTACCCGCAACGCGACGCGGCCTTCAACGTGAACGTCAACGCGGTCTGGCTCGAGGACGACCCCGACCCACACCGGCACGTCGACTGGGCGCGCGACTTCTTCGACGCCATGCAGCCGCACGCGCGCGACCGCGTCTACGTCAACTTCCTCGGCGACGAGGGGCCTGACCGCGTTCGACAGGCCTACGGCACACAGAAATACGACCTGCTGGTCGAGCTCAAGCGCAAGTACGACCCCACGAACTTCTTCCGCCTCAACCAGAACATCCCGCCGGACTAGCGCGGATGCGCCCGGGAGGATTCGAACCTCCGACCCGCGGATTAGAAGTCCGCCGCTCTGTCCACTGAGCTACGGGCGCGCGCGGA
>DASUCI010000316.1:0-6428 GCA_035762825.1 Gaiellaceae bacterium
GCCAACCTCGATGGCCGCGATCGACGTCCAGCGACCCTCGCCCGAGTCGGAGACGCGCCCGGCGAACTCCTCGAGCTTCGGCGACTCCATGAGCGCCTGGGCGGTGAGGTCGAGGAGCCACGAGCCGACGACGCTCCCTCGCCGCCAGACCTCGGCGACGTCGGCCGTGTCGATCTCGTACTGGTAGAGCTCAGGGCGCTCGAGCGGGGCGGTCTCGGCGTCCATCTCGTGCTGCCGTTTCCCCACATCGGCGTTCGCGATGATGTTCAGCCCCTCCGCGTACGCCGCCATGAGGCCGTACTCGATGCCGTTGTGCACCATCTTCACGAAGTGCCCTGCGCCGTTCGGGCCGCAGTGGTAGTAGCCGTGCTCGGCCTGGCTCGGCTCGCCGGAGCGCCCTGGAGTGCGCGGCGCCGCGTCCACCCCCGGCGCGATCGAGGCGAAGAGGGGGGAGAGGCGGTCGACGACCTCCTTCTCGCCGCCGATCATCAGGCAGAACCCGCGGTCGAAGCCCCACACGCCGCCGCTCGTGCCGACGTCGACGTGGTGGATGCCCTTCTCCCTCAAGGCCTCGGCGTGGCGGAGGTCCGCGATGTAGTGGGTGTTCCCGCCGTCGATGATCACGTCGCCGGCTTCGAGCACCTCGGAGAGCGCCGCGATCGTCTTGTCGGTGATGTCTCCCGCGGGCACCATGACCCAGGCCGCGCGCGGCTTGTCGAGCTTCGCCGCGAACTCCTCGAGCGACGAGGAGCCGATCGCGCCGTCCGCCTCCAGCGCCTTCACCGCGTCCGGGTGGATGTCGTAGCCGACGCAGTCGTGCCCGTCCTTCATGAGCCGCCGGACGATCCCGGCGCCCATCCGCCCGAGCCCGACCATTCCGAGCTGCATGGGTGTGTCCGTGGCCATCGTTAGCTCCTTCCGAGGATGTAGCGGTCGACGGCGTTCGCGAAGCCGTCCTCGTCGTTCGCAGTGGTGACGTGTCGGGCCGCGCGCTGGACCTCTCGGTGCGCGTTGCCCATCGCGATCGAGAGGCCCGAGAGGGCGAACATGAGCACGTCGTTCGGCATGTCGCCGATGGTCGCGATCTCGTGCAGCGGTACCTCGTAGCGCTTGGAGAGGAACGTGACGACGGCGCCCTTGTTCGCCTGCGGGTGCGTGACGTCGAGGTAGTACGGCTGCGAGCGCGAGACGGAGACATGCCGGTCGAGGCCGTCATGCGCGGCACTGTCGGCAGCGGCCACCGCGTCGAAGTCGTCGCTCACGCCCACGATCTTGGCCACCCGCGTGCTCACGTCGTCGAAGCTCGCGACGACGCTCGGCTCGAACTGGACGGTGTGCGACTCTCGTTCGACGTGCGGCCCGTCCGGGTCGCGCACGAACCAGTCCGCGCCGACGTAGAGCCACACGGCGAGCCCGAACGACTCGAGCTGGCCGATCGCACGGGGAACGATGTCGTCGGGAACGAGGTGCTCCTCGACGACGTCGAGGTCCGGCTCGACGACGAGGCCGCCGTTGAACCCCGCGAGCGGCGTCTGGATCGCGAGCGGCTCGACGAGCATCTCCATCCCCCGCGGCGGGCGCCCGCTCGTGACCGCGAAGTGGATGCCCGCCTCGTGGAGCGCGTGGACGGCGTCGATCGTGCTCGCGGCGAGGGACTTGTCCGGGCGCACGAGCGTCCCGTCCACGTCCGCCAGGACGAGCTGGATCTCGGTCACCTCAGCGCCCGGTAGCGGCGGATGAGCGCGTTCGTCGACGAGTCGTGCGCGAGCTCCGGCTCGTCTTCGCTCGTCAGCTCCGGGACGATCCGCTGCGCCAGCGCCTTGCCGAGCTCCACGCCCCACTGGTCGAAGGAGTTGATCTCCCAGACCGTGCCCTGCACGAAGACGCTGTGCTCGTAGAGGGCGACGAGCGCGCCGAGCGTGAACGGCGTGAGCTCCTCGGCCAGGAGGACGTTCGACGGACGGTTGCCCTCGAACACACGATGGGGCACGACCGCTTCCGGTGTGCCCTCCGCTCGCACGTCGTCCTCGGTCTTGCCGAATGCGAGCGCCTCGGCCTGGGCGAGGACGTTCGACATGAGGATGTCGTGGTGGTCGCCGAGCGGGTTCGGGGTCCTCGCGAACCCGATCAGGTCGACCGGGATCAGCTTCGTGCCCTGGTGGATCAGCTGGTAGAAGCTGTGCTGGCCGTTCGTCCCCGGCTCGCCCCAGAAGACGGCGCCGGTCTCGTAGTCGACGCGGCGACCATTGAGCGTGACGCTCTTCCCGCTCGACTCCATCGTGAGCTGCTGGAGGTAGGCGGGGAACCGCTTCAGGTACTGGCTGTACGGCATGACGCCGTAGGTCTGCGTCCCGAAGAAGTCGGCGTACCAGACGCACAGCATCCCCATGAGCACGGGGAGGTTGCGCTCGAGCGGCGTCGTGCGGAAGTGCTCGTCCATCGCGTGGAAGCCGGCGAGCAGCTCGCGGAACCGCTCGGGGCCGACGGCGAGCATCGTCGAGAGGCCGATCGCCGAGTCCATCGAGTAGCGGCCCCCGACCCAGTCCCAGAAGCCGAACATGTTCTCCGGGTCGATGCCGAACCTCGCGACCTCGTCGGCGTTCGTCGAGACGGCGACGAAGTGCTTTGCGATCGCCTCCTCGTCGCCCAGGGCCGCGAGCGCCCACGCGCGCGCCGAGTGCGCGTTCGTCATCGTCTCGAGCGTGGTGAAGGTCTTCGACGAGACGACGAAGAGCGTCTCCTCGGGCGCGAGGTCGCGGGTCGCCTCGACGAAGTCGGTCGAGTCGACGTTCGAGACGAAGCGGAAGGTCAGGTCGCGGCGGGCGTAGAAGCGCAGCGCCTCGTACGCCATCACGGGCCCGAGGTCGGAGCCGCCGATGCCGATGTTCACGACGTTGCGGATCGGCTTTCCCGTCTGACCCTTCCATGCGCCCGAGCGGATGCGCTCCGAGAACGCGGCCATGCGGTCGAGCACCTCGTGCACCTGCTCGACGACGTCGACGCCGTCGACTACGAGCGACTGCCCGCGTGGCATGCGCAACGCGACGTGCAGCACCGACCGGTTCTCCGTCGCGTTGATCCGGTCGCCGCGGAACATCGCCTCGGTGCGCTCCGCGAGGCCCGACTCCTCGGCGAGCTCGAGCAGGAGGCGCAGCGTCTCGTCGGTGACGCGGTTCTTCGAGTAGTCGAGGTGGATGCCGGCGCCCTCCGCCACGAGCCGCTCGCCACGCGTCGCGTCCTCGGCGAAGAGGTCGCGGAGGTGTCTCTGCCGGATCTCGTCGAAATGGCGCTCGAGCGCCGCCCACGCCGGACGTTCCCGAAGCGGCGCGCCGGTCATGGAAGCCAAGGGCTCCTCCAGCCTCCGTAATCGCGAACGAGGTCGTCGGCGGACGCCGGTCCCCAGGTGCCGGGCTCGTAGACCTCGACGGGCGGGGGCGAGTCGATCAGTGGCTGGACGACGCGCCAGGTCTCCTCGACCGCGTCCTGGCGCGCGAAGTGGCTCGAGTCTCCGCGCATCGCGGCATCGAGGAGGACCTCGTACGGAGTCGGGCCGTCGCCGCCGAAGCTCTCGAACTCCATGTCGAGCTGCACCGAGCGGAGAGCCTGCTCGTGAGCGTCCTTGGCCTGCAGGCGCAGCCGCGCGCCGGGCTGCGGCCCGATGCGCAGCACGAGCTGGTTCGGCTCGGGTCGCGGGGAGTCCTTCGGGACGAAGCCGAGCCACGGTGTCGTGTTGAAGACGACGCGGACCTCGGTGACGGTCACGGGGAGCGACTTCCCGGCACGGATGAAGAACGGGACGCCCGACCAGCGCCAGTTGTCGATCTCGAGCCGCAGCGCGCAGAACGTCTCCGTCTGCGAGCCCGGGGCGACTCCGTCGACGTCGAGATACCCGTGGTACTGGCCGCGGACGTACTGGGCGGGATCCGCCTCGGCCATCGCGACGAAGACGTCGCGCTTGCGGTTGTTGATGACGTCCTGACCGCGCCCTGTCACGGGCTCCATCGCGACGAGGCTCAGCACCTGGAGGAGGTGGTTCTGCACGACGTCGCGCATCGCGCCCACCGGGTCGTAGAAGTGCCCTCGGTCGGCGACGTCGAAGTCTTCGCCCATCGTGATCTGCACCGACGAGACGAACTGCCGGTTCCAGACCGGCTCGAGGATCGTGTTCGCAAACCGGAGGTAGAGGATGTCCTCGACCGACATCTTCCCGAGGAAGTGGTCGATGCGGTACAGCTGCGACTCGTCGATCAGGGCGTGGAGGGTCGCGTTCAGCTCGTGCGCGGACGCCAGGTCGTGCCCGAACGGCTTCTCGACGACGACCCGCGCACTCTTCGTCACGCCGACGTCGGCGAGTCCCTTGACGACTGTCCCGAAGAGCGACGGCGGGATCTCGAGGTAGAACACGGGCCGCTCCTTGCCCTCGAGCGCCTCGGCGACCTCCGCGTAGGTCGCCGGGTCTGCGAAGTCGCCGTGGTGGTACGAGAGCCGCTTCGCGAGCTGGTCGAAGACCTGTTCGTCGAGCTCCTCACCGGTGGCGACGATCGAGTCGCGCGCTCGCTCGATCAGCTCATCGAGCGTCCACTCGTCGAAGGCGACACCGACGATGGGGCAGTCGAGCAGCCCACGTGCCTCGAGCCGATACAGCGAGCGGTACGTCATGACGCGCGCAAGGTCGCCCGTGATCCCGAAGATCACGAGCACGTCGGCCTGCCCCGTCGCGCCCATCGGCGGATCATTCCATCTGTCGTGTCACAGGTGGAATGATCCGCGCGATGCACGAGGTTGCCGTCACCACCGTGGATCTGGCGCGGCTCCAGTTCGCGACGACGTCGCTCTACCACTTCCTCTTCGTCCCGCTGACGCTCGGGCTGGCGCCGCTCGTCGCGGTCATGCAGACGCTCTGGTACCGCGGAGGCGACGAGGCCTGGCTCCGGCTCGCGCGCTTCTTCGGGACGCTCATGCTCATCAACTTCGCGATCGGCGTCGCGACCGGGCTCGTGCAGGAGTTCCAGTTCGGGATGAACTGGTCGATCTACTCCGAGTTCGTCGGTGACGTCTTCGGCGCGCCGCTGGCGATCGAGGGGCTCGCGGCGTTCATGCTCGAGTCGACGTTCCTCGGGCTCTGGATCTTCGGGTGGGATCGCCTCTCTAAGCGCGTGCACCTGGCGACGATCTGGCTGTTCGCGCTCGGGAGCTGGGCGTCCGCGTTCTTCATCATCGCGGCCAACTCGTGGATGCAGCGTCCGGTTGGCTCGACGGTCAGGGACGGGCGTGCCGAGCTGACGGACGTCTGGGAGCTCTTCTCCAACCGCTTCGGCATCTGGGCCTACGTCCACGTGCTGCTCGTCGGGCTCACCACCGCGGCGGTGGTCATCTTCGGCGTCGCCTGCTGGCACCTCGTGCGCGGGCGGAACCAGGAGCTCTTCCGCCACGCCGCCAAGCTCGCGCTGATCGTCGGCGTCCCGATCGCTGCCGTGAACCTCGCGGTCGGTAGTCAGATGGGCGTGGTGGTGACCGACTACCAGCCGATGAAGATCGCCTCGACCGAGGCGCAGTGGGACACGTGCCAGCCCTGTGCATTCTCCCTCTTCCAGATCGGTGGCTTCTCCGAGGACGACCAGACGCCGTCGTTCTCTATCCAGGTCCCACACCTTCTTTCGATCCTCGCGACTCTTTCCTGGGACGGCGAGGTCCAGGGGATGAACGAGCTGCAAGCGACGGATCAGTCCGAGTACGGCGCCGGCGGCTACATCCCGCCGGTACGGACGACGTACTGGAGCATGCGGGTCATGGCCTACGCCGGCACGCTCGTCTTCCTCGTCCTCGCACTGGGAGCATTCCTGTATCGGCGCGGGAGGCTCGCGTCGACTCGCTGGTTCCTCTGGCTCGGCGTCGCGGCGATCCCGCTCCCGTACGCGGCCGCGCTCGCCGGCTGGGTGCTCTCGGAGGTCGGGCGGCAGCCCTGGATCGTCTGGGGCCTCCTGAAGACGGTCGATGCCAACTCTCCCAGCGTCTCGACCGCGACGATTGCCACCAGCCTCGGGACCTTCGTCGTTCTCTACGTCGTGCTCTTGATCGTCGACGTCATTCTCATGCGCAGGTATGCGCGCGTCGACCCGCCCGAGATCGGCGGGGAGGGTGACGAGTTCCCGCGTCCGGCGGTGTCGTACTGATGGATCTCGAGACCTTCTGGTTCTGCCTCATCGTCGTCGTCTGGGCAATGTACTTCCTGCTCGAGGGGTTCGACTTCGGGGTGGGGATGCTGCTGCCGTTCGTTCCGCGCTCGGACGAGGAGCGGAGCACGGCTTTGCGGACGATCGGGCCGGTCTGGGACGGAAACGAGGTCTGGCTCGTCGTCGCCGGCGGCGCGACGTTCGCCGCATTCCCGGCCTGGTACGCGACCATGTTCTCGGGCTTCTACCTCGCGC
>DASUCI010000317.1:0-26284 GCA_035762825.1 Gaiellaceae bacterium
ATGAAGTCTTCAGCCACTCGCAACCACCTCCGTGAGGACGCCGTGGACGGAATCGGGATGGACGAACGCGACCTCGAGCCCGAACAGCCCCTGCCGTGGAACCTGGTCGATGAGCTGCACTCCCTGAGACTCGAGCTCGTCGAGGGCTGCGCGCAGGTCGTCCGTGGAGAGCGCGACGTGATGCATGCCGGGTCCGCGTCGCGCGAGGAAGCGCCCGACCGGCGTGTCGTCCCCGGTCGGCGTCACGAGCTCGACACGACCGTCGCCGACCAGCATCGACGCGGCCTCGACGCCCTGCTCGCGAAGCGGCTCCCGGTGCTCGAGACGTGCGTGGAAGAGGTGCTCGTAGGTCGCGATCGCCTCGTCGAGATCGGTCACTGCAACGCCGAGATGGTGGATCCCGAGCACGCTCGCGACTCTACCCGGCGACTAGAACTCGGTTCAGAATGACACAAGGCTCATTCTGAATCGAGTTCTTAGTCACGCATGGGAAGAGCGCGCACCGTGCCGACGGTCTCGGACGAGTGCGACTCCGGCACGGTGTCGGCGAGCAGAGCCTGCAGCTCGGAGCGGTCGAGCGTCTCCTTCTCGAGCAGCGCGGACGCCACGCGGTCGAGCGCGGCGCGGTGCTTGGAGAGCAGCCGCTTGGACTCCTCGTACGCGTGATCGGTCAGGCGTGCCTGCGCGGAGTCGCGCAGGCGCTTCGTCTCCTCCGAGAGGGCGTAGTTGTCCGCGCGCATCGTCCGCGAGGGCGCGACATCGGACATGCCGTACTCGAAGACCATCGAGCGAGCGATCTCGGTCACGCGCTCGAGGTCGTTGGCCGCGCCGTTCGTGATCCGCCCGAAGACGATCTCCTCGGCCGCGCGGCCCGCGAGGAACACCTTCATGAGGTCGACGAACTCCTCGCGCGTGTGCATGTAGCGGTCCTCGGTCGGCGTGTTGAACGTGTAGCCCAGTGCCTGTCCGCGCGAGACGATCGTGGCCTTCTGCGCAGGGAAGAGATCGCCGACGAGATGCGACATCACCGCGTGCCCGGCCTCGTGGAAGGCCAGGATGCGCTTCTCCTTCTCGGAGACGACGCGCCGTTGCTGGAGCCCCGCGACGATCCGGTCCATGGCCGAGTCGAAGTCGAGCTGGCGGATGTGTTGCGCGCTCGTGCGGCCGGCGAGGATCGCCGCCTCGTTGCAGAGGTTCGCGAGATCGGCTCCGGTGAGCCCGGCCGTCTGCCGGGCGATCACGCCGAGGTCGACGTCCGACGCGAGCGGCTTGTCGCGCGTGTGCACGCTCAGGATCGCCTCGCGACCGGCGACGTCCGGCGCCGCGACGAGCACCTGGCGGTCGAAGCGACCGGGCCGCAGCAGTGCCGGGTCGAGGTCCTGCAGTCGGTTGGACGCAGCCATGACGACGACCTCGTCGCGCGCATTGAAGCCGTCGAGCTCGACGAGGAGCTGGTTCAGCGTCTGGTCGTGCTCGCGATGAAACCCGCCTCCGATCCGGGCGGTGCCGACCGCGTCGAGCTCGTCGATGAAGACGATCGACGGCGCGTGCTTGCGCGCCTCCTCGAACAGCTTGCGGATGCGTGCGGCCCCGAGGCCGGCGAACATCTCGACGAACGACGAGGCGCTCTGCGAGTAGAAGTTCGCGCCCGACGCACTCGCGACGGCCTTCGCGACGAGCGTCTTCCCGGTGCCCGGAGGCCCGTGCAGGAGGATCCCGCGCGGCACCCGTGCACCGAGTTTCTCGAAGCGCTTCCGGTCGCGCAGGAACTCGACCACCTCGACGAGCTCCTCCTTCGCCTCGTCGAGCCCCGCGACGTCGTCCCACGACACGTCGACCTGCGACCCGCGCACGACGGGTGCCGGCTTGGCACGCGGCATGAACCGGAGCGTGTAGAGGAGGAGGAGGATGACGATGCCGAAGAACACGATCGGCAGCCACGTCAGGAGCGTGTTCTCGAGGTCCACCACCAGCAGCTATCGGCACCGCGCCGACGGCGCTTGAAGCGCTACGAGGCGGCGCGCTCGAGCGCGAGGCAGGCGTCGCGCGCGGCGTTCGCGACCTCGAGCTGCTCGACAGACGGCTCGGCGGTCGAGAGGTGGCGCTGGAGCTCGAAGCCGGGTCGCGCGAGCACGCGAGCGAGCGGGTGCCGTGGGTTGCGGGCGACCCAGGAGAACACCTCGACGGAGCCCCCGATCGCGCCCGCGGTCCCGACGAGGCGGGCGAGGTTTCGCGTTCCCGCCGGCGCCTTGGCCGCGACGACGTTCGCCGCCAGGGAGGACGCGACCATCGGCGCGATGAGCTGTGAGCCGCAGCGTGGGTGCTCCTTCGGCGCGGGTGTCCCGCCGTTCTCGTACGTCCCGATCGAGATGTGCTCGGCGCCGTGATATGCAGCGAGGTCCTGTCCGCGGAGCGCGAGCGCGGCCGGGAGGAACGCGACGCCGGCGGCCGCGACCTCTCGCGTGCCCGCCGAGAGCCTCGACCGGCGCAGGACGCGTGCGGCGACCGCGGTGCCGAGAATCGCGCCGAGCACGCTTGGCCGCTCGAACGGGAAGCGCACCTGCGGGATCGCCCGGCGAACCGTCGGGAGGAGCGCAAACGCCTCCGCAAGAGCGATTGGCCCGCGCAGGACCGGCACTCGCTGCCGCATGGCCGGCGCAAGATGCGGCTTGCGACCCGACGCGACCCTGAGCGCGCCGCTCTCGTCCCGCACCGCGCAGCCCCAGGCCGTGGGCCCGTGCACGAGCACGCCGTTCTGGAGCGCCATCCCGCCGAGCCTGACCGGTGTCTCGTCCACCGTCAGACCTTAGCCGCCAGCTCCCGAAGCCCTGCGTGCAATACGTCGGCCGCAGGCCCGCGGCCGAGCGGGCTCCCGTCGATCTCCGTCAGCGGCATCACTTCGCGCACGGACGACGAGGTGAACGCCTCCTCCGCGGCGAGCAGCCGTTCGAGCCGATAGGCGCCCTCCTCGACGCGATAGCCGCACGCGGGCGCGAGCTCCATGAGCGTCGCCCTCGTGACGCCGGCGAGGATTCCGAGATCGAGCGACGGCGTGTACAGCATGTCCCCGACCCGCCACCACACGTTCGTGACGGTGCCCTCGAGGACGATGCCTTCCCCGTCGACGAAGAGCGCCTCGTCGGCGCCACGCCGTCTCGCCTCGTCCTCCGCGGCCATGTTCACGGCGTAGCTCGTCGACTTCACGCCGGGAAGCAGCCACGGAGCCGACGCGCGCACTCCGAGCAGCGACACGGCCGTCCCTCCGCGCTCGCGCGTCGGCTCGATCCAGTCCGGGATCTCGCTCAGGAGTGCGAGGGCCGAGGGGCCGCCTCGGGCCGGCCCGGCCGTCCAGACGAGCCGCAGCGTCGCGTCGCCCTGCTCGGCCTTGGGCAGCACGAGACCGACGAGCACCTGGAGTCGACGGCGCTCGACCGCCGGCAGTCCGATGCTCGCAGCCGACGCGGTGAGCCGGTCGAGGTGCTCCTCGAGCCGGAACGGACGGCCTCCGTACACCCGCAGCGTCTCGAAAGCCGCGCGGCCGCGAAGGAGCCCCTCGTCGTCGGCCCGGATGACGGGCTCGGTGGGATCGACCAGACCGCGGCCCGTGACGGCGAGCGCGAGGACGGTCATGCGAGTGCAGCCTCTGGAAGGCGCGAGCCGATCGCGTGGAGCAGCGGCCGCGCCTTCACCCACGACTCCTCGACCTCGGTCGCCGGATCGGAGTCCCAGACGATCCCCCCGCCGACCCAGAGGTGGATGGTCCCGTCCGCGATCGCGAAGGTCCTGATCGTGAGCGCGAGGTCGAAGTCCCCGTTTCCGTGGATCCGCCCGATGGCGCCCATCGAGGCGCCGCGACCCACGGGCTCGAGCTCGGCGATCAGGTCGACGGCCGCAATCTTCGGCGCCCCCGTCACGGAGCCGCCGGGAAAGGTCGCGCGCAAGATCTCGGCCAGGCCCACTCCCTCACGGAGCGTTCCGTCGACCGTCGACACCATGTGATCGACGCCGGCGAGCTCCCGCGCGGCCATGAGCTCCGGCCACCGGACCGTGCCGGGCCGGCAGACGCGCGAGAGGTCGTTGCGCTCGAGGTCGACGATCATCACGTGCTCGGCCGCATCCTTCTCGGAGGCACGCAGCTCGGCGGACGCTCCCCGCGGGCGGGTGCCCTTGATCGGCATCGTCCAGACGCGCTCGCCACGGCGGGCGAGGAAGAGCTCGGGCGAGGCGGACACCACCGCCCACCGCTCGGTCACGAACGGCTCGGAATGGCTCGGGCGCAGGGGAGCCAGCCGCGCGGCCAGCGACCGCGGGTCCCCGTCGAACGGAGCCCGAAGGTGCTGGACGAGATTGACCTGGTAGACGTCGCCCCGAGCGATCGCATCGCGCACGTCCTCGATGGCGGAGCGGTACTGCTCCGCGTCCCAAGTTCGCTCCCACTCACCCAGCGCAAACCCGTCCTTGTAACGATCAGTTACAAGGGATTCCGATGCAAGGCGGCACGCGGCAAGTGGGAGGGCGAGACATGGCTCGTCCGGAGGGGTCGACCTGCCTCTTCGGATCGCGTCGGAGAGGCCGTAGCCGAAGTACACCTCGGCTACGGGATCATCGGCGCCGTGACCGAAGAAGCCATGGTCGAGCAGCCACGTCTCGATCCGCTCGAACGCACCGTCGGCGTCGTGGATCTCGAGGAGCTCAGGCACGCGCGGGCTCCGTCACGAGCCCGACGAGCTCGGCATAGGCGGCCGCTGGATCGTCCTTCCAGAAGATCGCGCTCCCGGCGACGAGCAGGTCCGCCCCGGCGTCTCGGGCCGCACGCGCCGACTCGGAGTTGATGCCGCCGTCCACCTGCAACCGCGTGCCGGAAGGAAGGAGCTCTCGAAGGCGCCCGATCCGGTCGAGGGCCTCCGGCATGAATGCCTGTCCCGAGTAGCCGGGATGGATCGACATGCAGAGGACGAGATCGGCTCCGTCAGCGGCGCGGGCGACGTCCTCGACCGCCGTCTCGGGGTTGAGGGCGAGCCCGACGCCCAGGCCGAGCGATCGCGCATGCCCGATGGCCCGGGCCGGGTCGTTGCACGCCTCGACGTGGAACGTGACGCTGTCGCCGCCGGCTGTCGCGATGGCCTCGAAGTGCTTCTCCGGCTCGTTCACCATGAGATGACAGTCGAGCTTCGCGCCCCAGCCGCGTGTCAACGGAGAGATCGCTGCGGCGACGACCGGCCCGATCGTGATCTCGGGGATGAAGTGGCCGTCGCCCACGTCGAAGTGGAAGACCTTCGCGCCTGCCGCCCGCAGCAAGCCGAGCTGCTCGCCGAGTCGCGAGAAGTCCGAGGCATAGATCGACGGCTCGATCTCGACCGCATCTGCCCATTCGGCCCAGCTCATGGGACTCAGGCTAGAGGCTTGTGCTGAGGTTCCGGCTCCCGCCAGCCGCCGTGGCCTTCGGCAAGCGCATCTGCCGACGCAGGCCCCCAGGAGCCCCGCTCGTAGGGCTCGATCGGGCTCGGCGCATCGAGGAGTGGCTGCACGATCCGCCAGGTCTCCTCGATCACCTCCCAGCGCGGGAAGAGGGTGCTGTCGCCGCGCAGCGCGTCTGCGAGCAGTCGCTCGTACGGGCCAGGCGGCTCGCCGAGCTCCTCGGCGAAGTCGAGATCGAGTGACACGGGCTGCGAGACCTCCTTGCCGGGAGTCTTGGCCCGCAGGAAGATCGACATTCCTGCCTGCCGCCCGATGCGAAGGACGATGTCGTCCTGGCCGGGACAATCGAGCACGTGGGTGCCCCACCGCAGCTGTGGGACGCGCTGAAGGCGGACGACGATCTCCGTGGCTGTCCGGGCGAGCGCCTTCCCGGTTCGGACGAGGATCGGGACCCCGGCCCAGCGCCAGTTCTCGATCTCGAGGCGAAGCGCCACGAACGTTTCCGTGTCCGAGTCCGGCTGGACCCCTTCGACGTCCCGGTAGCCGGCGTACTGACCGCGGACGGCACTCGCCGGGTCCGCCGCCGGCATCGCTCGGAAGACGTCGGCTCGGCGGCGCGGGATCGCGTCCGCATCTCCCGACGGCGGCTCCATCGCGACGAGCGCGAGGACCTGCAGGAGGTGGTTCTGCACGACGTCCCGGACCGCCCCGACCGGGTCGTAGAACGAGCCACGATCCTCCACACCGAAGTCCTCGGCCATGGTGATCTGGATCGACTCGACGTGCTCGCGGTTCCAGATCGGCTCGAAGAGCGCGTTCGCGAACCGGAGATACATGATGTCCTGGACCGGCTCCTTCCCGAGGAAGTGGTCGATCCGGAACAGCCGCTCCTCGGGGATGATCGCGGTCAGCCGCTGGTTCAGCTCGCGCGCCGACGCGAGGTCCGTGCCGAAAGGCTTCTCGACGACGAGACGCGCGTTCTCCCCGACGAGCCCCTCGGCCGCGAGCTCCTCGGCGATCTCGTCGAACATCGACGGCGGCGTCGCGAGGTAGAAGACGGGCGTCTTCGCAGCTCCGAGGGCGTCTCGCAACCGGTCGTACAGCGGGCCCTCCTCCGCATCCCCTCCGACGTAGCTCATGCGCGCGAGGAGGTCGCGGAGCACGTTCTCGTCGAGATTCTTCTTCTTCGCGCTGATGGCATCCGACACATGAGCGAGGAACTCGTCCTCGGGCAGTGCTCTGCGTCCGACCCCGATGACCGGGCACACGAGCAAGCCCTGCTGCGTCAGGTCGTAGAGAGCGGGTAGCGTGCTCCGCCGCGCGAGGTCGCCGGTGATCCCGAAGACGACCAGCGCGTCGGCGTCCTGGCCGCTCACGATGCGAGGAGCGAGTGCGCGACGGAGCGCAGCATCTCGACGCCGAGCTCGAGGTCGTCGACCTTGATCCGCTCGTCGGCGGAGTGGACGAGCTTGGTCGCGAGCTCCGGGTCCATGTGCCGGATGGGGAAGAAGCCGTACGCGACGGTGCCGAACGCCTGTCGG
This sequence comes from Gaiellaceae bacterium, assembly GCA_035762825.1. Taxonomy (GTDB): domain Bacteria; phylum Actinomycetota; class Thermoleophilia; order Gaiellales; family Gaiellaceae; genus GMQP-bins7. Next base: position 6,960 of record DASUCI010000317.1, read on the forward strand.
AGGTAGTGGCTGTCGGTGAAGCCGGGGCACGCCATCGGCGCCAGGCGCGCGCCGGGCTCGATCGACTCCGTGAAGCGCTCCAGCGCCTCCCAGAGCGGCGTGGCGAGAGGTGAGCGCGTCCCGCCGGTCGCCTCGTCGAACTCGAGGTCGTAGCGGCCGTTGCCGAGCGCAGCCCGGATGAGCGGCTCGACGTCGGCCGGCGTCGTCTCCGGAAGCAGCCGACAGTCCACGGTGATCTGGCAGAGAGCCGGGATCACGTTCCGCTGGTGCGACGCGTCGATCATGGTCGGCGAGAGCGTGAACGCGAGCAGCGGCTCGACGAGCGCGGGCAGCAGCGGATGCACGGCGGCTGCGCGAGCGAGCGCCTCGTCGAGCGGCGGCGTCTCTCCCAGCACGGCCTCGAGCAGGCCCTTCGCCTCGGGGATCAGCTCCTGCGGCGGGTCGTACGCGCCGAGCGCCTCCAGGTAGCGCGCCGCCTTGACGAGCGCGTTGTCCGCGATCCCCGGCATCGAGGCGTGGCCGCTGCGGCCGTGCACGCGGATGGTGAACGGCGCCGACATCTTCTCGGCGGACGCGGCGAAGTAGACGGGGTTGCCGCCGAGGACGAGCCGTTCGCCCGCGCCCTCGTTGATCGCGTAGTCGCACCGGGCGGCATCGGGGTGCTCGGCGCAGAGCCAGATCAGCCCGTACCCGTCGTCGCCCCCGACCTCCTCGTCCGCGGTCGCGATGAAGAGGAGGTCGCCGGCCGGCTCGAAGCCCTCGCGCGCGAGTGACGCGAACGCGACCGCGTTGGCGGCGACCTGGTCCTTCATGTCGAGCGCACCGCGACCCCAGACCTCCCCGTCGACGAGGTCGCCCGACCACGGATCGCGAGCCCATTCGGCGGGATCCGCGAGCACGGTGTCCGTGTGACAGAGGAACGCGAGCGTCGGGCCGTCACCGCCTTCGATCCGCGCCACGAGGTTCGCGCGCTCGGGAACGCGTGCGTACAGCGCAGCCTCGATCCCGTTCTGCGCCAGGTAGTCGCGGAGCAGGTGCGCCGCCTGCGTCTCGTTCCCCGGAGGATTGACGGTGTCGAGCCGAAGGAGCGACTGCAGGAGCGCGGTGACCTCGTCGCGGCGCGACATCCGGCCGGGAGCATACTTCGCGCGTGGCCGACCTCTTCTCGGAAGCCGCGCGCGAGCGCCAGGCCGAGAACGCCCCACTCGCGGTGCGTCTGCGCCCGTCCTCGCTCGACGACCTCGTCGGGCAACAGCACGTGCTCGCGCCGGGATCGGCGCTCCGCCGGGCGATCGAGGAGGACCGCCCGCCGTCGATGATCCTCTTCGGCCCGCCGGGCACCGGCAAGACGACGATCGCGCGCATCGTCGCCGAGCACACCGGTGCCGCGTTCGAGGAGATCTCCGCCGTCTCGGCCCGCGTGGACGACGTCCGCGCCGTGATCTCCCGAGCCCGAGACCGCCTGGGCGGGAACGGCCTGCGGACGATCCTCTTCATCGACGAGATCCACCGCTTCAACAAGGCGCAGCAGGACTCGGTCCTGCACGCGGTCGAGGACGGGCTCGTCACGCTCATCGGGGCGACGACGGAGAACCCGTACTTCGAGGTCAATTCGGCGCTGCTCTCACGCTGCACCGTCATCGAGCTGCAGGCGCTCGCCGAGGAAGAGCTGGTCACGATCCTCGAACGGGGAGCCGTGGCACTCGGCGCGGACGCGCCGGCGGACGTGCTCGCGCTGCTGGCCACGCGTGCCGGCGGCGATGCGCGCGCCGCGCTGCAGATCCTCGAGCTGGCGCAGGCGACCGCCGAGGCCGAGGGGAGCACGGTGACCGAGGAGCACGTGCTCGACGCGTCCCGCAAGCGTCCGCTCCTCTACGACCGCAAGGGCGACCAGCACTACGACTTCGCCTCCGCGTTCATCAAGTCGATGCGCGGCGGCGATGCGGACGCATCCGTCTACTACCTCGCGGCGATGCTCGAGGCCGGCGAGGATCCACGCTTCATCGCGCGGCGCATGGTCATCCTCGCGTCCGAGGACGTGGGCAACGCCGATCCGAATGCGCTCGTCGTCGCGGTCGCCGCGGCGCAGGCACTCGAGCACGTCGGCCTCCCCGAGGCGGCGTTGAACCTCTCGCAGGCGGCGATCTACCTCGCGCGGGCGCCCAAGTCGAACGCCTCCGCCCTCGCGATCTGGGAGGCGCGCCAGGACGTGCGCGAGCACGGGAACTTGCGGCCGCCGGCCATGCTGCGCTCGACCGGGCACACGCGAGCCGCCAAGGCTCGCGGCCACGGCGAGGGCTACGTCTACCCGCACGACGACCAAGCCGGCTTCGCCCTGGAGTACCTCCCCGAGGAGCTGCGCGGGCGGCGGTACTATCGGCCGTCCGGTCAGGGAGAGGAGCAGGATGGCGGTGAGGACAGGTGACGCGGCGCCCGAGTTCGACCTCGAGGTCACGCACGACGAGCGCGTAAGGCTCTCGGAGCTCCGCGACCGCGCGAACGTCCTCCTCGTCTTCCACCCCTTCGCCTTCACGCCGGTCTGCGAGGACGAGGCGAGAGACCTGCAGGAGAACCTCCAGTCCTTCCGCGACGCCGGGACGGAGATCGTCTTCGTCTCGTGCGATCCGTCGGCCGCGCGCCAGGCGTGGAAGGCCGAGCTCGGCGCGGAGTACACGTTCGCATCCGACTTCTGGCCACACGGCGCCGCCGCGAAGGCCTACGGCATCTTCAACGAGTCGAATGGCGCGCCACACCGAGGGACGTTCCTCATCGACCGCGACGGCACCGTGATCTGGTCGCTCGTGAGCGAGCGCGACGAGCGGCGCGACGAGATGGTGCCGGAGTCGCTCGACGCCCTCGCCGTCGCGGAGTGACCCTCACCCTCCACGAGTGGGGCGATCCCGGGTCGCCGCGCGTCGTCTGCCTGCACGGCGTCCGCAATCACGGCGCCCACTTCGCGCCGCTCGCCTCACGGCTCGCCGGCTACCACGTGGTCGCGCCCGACCTGCTCGGTCACGGGCATTCGCCGTGGGAGCCGCCGTGGGACATCGACGCGCACCTCGCCGCAATCGTGCAGACGGTCGGCGCGCGCGAATCGGTCCTGGTCGGTCACTCCTTCGGCGGCCGGCTCGCGTTCGAGCTCGCGGCGCGCGCGCCGAAGCTCGTGCCGAAGCTCGTCCTGCTCGATCCGGCCATCCTCCTCCCGGGCCACGTCGCGCTCGCGGCGGCCGAGAACGCCCGGCGCGAGAAGTCGTACGTCTCGTTCGACGAGCTCGTCGAGCACCGCTACGAGGAGAGCCAGCTCGTGTCCGCGCCACGCGACCTCGTCGTTCAGGATCTCGCGGCGCACGTGGAGACCGGCGACGACGGGCGCGTCCGCTATCGCTACTGCCAGTCGGCCGTCGTGGCCGCGTACGGCGAGATGGCCTCGCAGCCGCCGCGCTTCGAGGACGTGCGCGTTCCGACGCTCCTCGTCCTGGGGGAGCGCTCGTACCTCCCGTACGACCATCTCCTCGGCGCGCACCGCGACGCACTCGGCGAGCTCCTCGAGGTCGTCGTCGTCCCTGGCAGCCACTCGGTCACCTGGGATGCGCTCGAGGAGACGAGCGTCGCGATCTCCGCGTTCCTGCACGACTGAGCGACGACTCGCCCCACGAGGGCGATTCGACACGGGAGAGAGTCGCCGACGGCGTCCCTCCCTCGCTCACGCGCAGAGCTCCTCCGCCACACCTGTGTAGATGTCGACGCAGCGCTCGAGCGAGGCCACGTCGACCCACTCGACCTCGGTGTGCAGCCCCTCTCCGATCGGGCCGAAGACCACGGTCGGGATCCCCGCGGCGGCGAGGAGCGCCGAGTCGGCCCAGAACGGCACGCCGACGACCTCCGGTTCGGTGCCGAGAACAGCCGTCGCATGCCGTCGCACGAGACGCACGACCTCGGTGTCCTCGGCCACTTCGAACGGCTCGCGCGAGATCGGAGCGCGAACCTCGGCCGTGAAGTCGGGATCGCCGTCGCCGGCCCGCCCGACGATCTCGCGGAGCTCCCTCTCGGCGAGCTCGGCGGTCTCGCCGGGAATCGTCCGGCGCTCGGCCTGAAGCAAGCAGCGGGCCGGATAGCTCGAGAACTCCTGCCCGCCCTCGACGAGCGACGCGTGGATGCTGCCGCTGCGCAGCTGCGGATGCGAGGGGCGTGCGCGCAGGCTGCGGTCGAGCTCCTCGATGCCGACGAGAACGCGGCCCATCTTCGCGATCGCATCGATGCCGAGATCGGGGCGCGAGCCGTGTGCGGCACGCCCCGTCACCGCGACCTCGATGTGCACGAAGCCCTTGTGCGCGACTGCGAGCTGCAGCTCCGTCGGCTCGGTCACGATCGCCGCGTCGACGGAGAAGGCGGCCGCAATCGCCTCGGTCCCGATGCTGGCGAACTCCTCGTCGGCGACGGCTGTCAAGAGCACGTCTCCGCGGAGGCTGCGCCGCCTGGCCTCGGCGGTCGCGAGCATGCACGCGGCGAGGCTGCCCTTCATGTCCTGGGCGCCGCGACCGTAGAGCCGACCGCCGTCCAACCGTGGAGCGAACGGCTCGCTCATGCCGGCGACGCCGACCGTGTCCATGTGCGCGTTCAGCATCAACGACCGCCCACCGCCGGAGCCGTGCGCGACCGCGACGACGTTCGCGCGACCCGGCGCGAGCTCCGTGAGCGACGTGTCGAGACCCGCCCGCTCGCACCACTCCGCGACGAACCGCGCGACGCCCAGCTCGCCGGAACCACCCTCGACGACATCCGGGTTGATCGACTCGATCGCGACGAGCTGCGCCGCCAGCTCGGCGACGTCGCTCACGCGAGTCGGCGAAATCGCCGCGCCAGCCAGGCGCCGAACCACGTCAGGCCGGCGACGATCAGCGCGACGACCACGAGGAACCCCAGATCGCCGACGACAAGACGCGACTCTCCTTCCTCGGGCTCTGGAGCGAGCGCGGCGACGAGAAAGACCCGATCGCAACGAGCGCGGCCAGCCACCACGGCCGCCGCAGGTACGTCGCCGCCGCACCCAGTACGACCGGTATCGCGACGACCGCCACCAGCAGGAGGGCCTCGGCCACGAACGCCTAGGCGACGTACTCGTCGGCGATCGCCAGTGTCTCGTCGAGGATCGCCAGACCCTCGTCGACCTCGTCGCGCGTGATCGTGAGCGGCGGGACGACCATGATCACGTTCCAGTGCGTCATGAGGTAGAGGCCACGCTCGAGCGCTGCCTTCGCGAGCCGCGCGACCGGCGCGGCGGCGTCGCCTGCGGCGTTGAAGGGCACGAGCATCTCGCGCGTCTCCCTGCTCTTCACCAGCTCGACCCCCCAGAAGCAGCCGAGACCGCGGACCTCGCCGATCGACGGATGCCGAACGGCCAAAGCCCGCAAGCCGTCGCCCAGGTACGCGCCCACCTCGGCGGCGTTCTCGACGACGCCCTCCTCTCGGAAAGCCTCGATCGAGGCGACGGCCGAAGCGCACGCGAGGGGATGTCCTGCATAGGTCAGACCGCCGGGGAAGAAACGGCTCCGCACCCACTCCTTGAGGTGCTCGCGGATGACCATCGCGCCAAGCGGGACGTACCCCGAGTTGATCCCCTTGGCGACGGTGATGATGTCCGGGACGACGTCCCAGTTCTCGCACGCGAACCAGCGCCCCGTGCGGCCGAAGCCGGCCATGACCTCGTCGAGGATCAGCAGGATCCCGTGCCGGTCGCAGACCTCACGGACCGCCTGCAGGTACCCGGGCGGCGGCGGAATCACCCCGTTGGTCCCGGTGACCGTCTCGAGGATGACCGCCGCGACGGTGTGCGCGCCCTCGTACTCGAGGAGCTCCTCGAAGTGCGGCGCCCCGGTGCAGACGGGGCACGGGTCCGGATGCCCGGCGGGGCAGCGGTACGTGTACGGGTCGAGCATCCGCACGACGCCGCCCATCCCCGGCTCGTTGGGCCAGCGCCGCGGATCGCCCGTCAGGATGACCGAGCCGTGCGTCGCCCCGTGATACGAGCGGTAGCGGGCCACGATCTTGTGCCGACCGGTGGCGAGCCTGGCGAGCTTGATCGCGTTCTCGTTCGCCTCCGCACCCGAGTTGGTGAAGAAGGACATGCGCAGGTCGCCCGGCGTGACCTCTGCGAGAAGACGCCCGAGCCGCGAGCGCGACTCGTTCGCCATCGGCGGGCCGATCGTCGCGAGCTTGTCGGCCTGCTCCTTGATCGCGGCGATGATCTTCGGATGCTGGTGGCCGATGTTGACGTTGACGAGCTGGGACGCGAAGTCGAGGTAGCGCTTCCCGTCGTAGTCCCAGAAGTAGCGACCCTCGGCGCCCGCGACCGCGATCGGGTTGATCGCGTCCTGCGTCGACCACGAGTACAGGACGTACTCCTTCGCGTCGGCGACGATGTCCGCGCCGAGATTCGGGTTCACCTCGGTGATCGCCACGAATTCCGATCCTAGATGGTTGGCGCCGAAGCCTTGCGAAGACCCGGCTCGTTGCGCACGATCCGGCCGTGACGGACGTGGCGGCGGGCGACGAGCTCCTCGAGCGCGACGACGCGAGCGTTCAGCTCGATGCGGATCTCGAGCACGCGCGGCTCGGCGTCGGGCGGGTCGTCCTCGTCGGCGGTGAAGCCGGCGTCGGCAAGACGTCCCTCGTCCGTGCGTTCGCCGCGCGCCACGGAAGCGAGGTCCGCGTCCTGTGGGGAGCATGCGAAGCCCTCTTCACGCCACGCCCCCTCGGGCCGGTGCACGACATCGTGCTGGCACTCGACGACTGGTCGGCCGAGCCGCCGACCACCGCTGCGGAGCGAACGGCGTTCTTCGGCGCACTCCTCGAGGAGTTGCGCTCGCACCCGACTCTCGCCGTGTTCGAGGACGTGCACTGGGCCGACGAGGCGACGCTCGACGCGCTCAAGTACCTCGGGCGGCGGATCGACACGGCGCCGTCGCTTCTGGTCCTGACCTTCCGAGACGACGAGGTCGGGGCCCAGCACCCGCTGCGCCAGGTACTCGGGGACCTCCCGAGCACCTCCACCTCGCGGGTCTCACTCGTGCCGCTCTCGGTCGAAGCAGTCGAAGAGCTCGCCCGACGGGCCGAGAGGCCGGCTCGAGGGCTCTACGAAGCCACGGGCGGGAACCCGTTCTTCGTCACCGAGGTGCTCGCAGGAGGGGGCGGAGACATCCCGCCGACGGTTCGCGATGCCGTCCTCGCGCGTGCGTCCCGTCTGAGCGAGGGCGGACGCCGCTTGCTCGACGCGGTCGCCGTCGTCCCCGGATCCGTCGAGATCTCGCTCCTCGAGCAACTCGCCGCCGAGGACATGGGCCACCTCGCGGAGTGCCTCTCGTCGGGCATGTTGACCCCCACCGGAGCAGGCGTCGGCTTTCGGCACGAGCTCGCTCGCCTGGCGATCGAGCGCTCGCTGGCTCCCGATCGCCGGATCTCGCTGAACGAGACGGCGTTCCGTGCGCTCTGTGCCCGGCCAGCGGAGGCCCAGGACCTGAGCGCGCTCGCGCACCACGCCGACGCTGCTGGCAACGCCGACGCTGTCATGCGCTTCGCACCGGCAGCGGCAGCGCGCGCGGCGGCCGTGGGGGCGCACCGCGAGGCTGCGGAGCAGTACGCGCGAGCGCTGAACTATCACGTGACTGGCGACGGCGAGCGCCTCACGCTACTCCAGGGCTACGCCACCGAGACAGGTCTCACAGGACGTCACGCCGACGCAATCGAGGCCTGGCAGCAGGCGATCGCGCTCGCCCGAGCTCTCGACGACCGCCTTCGGCTTGGGGAGTACCTCGCGCGACTCCCCGCGGCGAGCATCTCGCTCGGCCTGAACGACGTGGCCGAAGAGGCGAACCGCGAAGCCATCGAGATCCTCGAGGAGCTGCCACCGGGCCGGGAGCTCGCGCTCGCGTACACGTATCAGGGCTATCTCCGCATGCTGAGCCGCGACAACGACGAGGGAGTCCGCTGGGGCGAGCGCGGGCTCGAGCTCGCGATGCAGGCCGGTGACGCCGAGATCGAAGCCTTTGCGCTCAACACCATCGGCACGTCGCACGTCATGGCCGGAGAGATCGACCACGGTCGCGAGTACGTGCAGCGGAGCCTGGAGGTCGCCGTCGAGCACGGCCTGGACCGCTGGGTGGCGTCCGCGTACAGCATGCTCGCGTCGGGCCTCGGGGAGATGTACGAGCTCGAGAGCTCCGAACGCGCCGCCCACGACCTGATCGCCTTCGCGACGGAGCACGACCTCTACACCGGCTACATCCGGTCCTGGCTGGCTGCGACACTGGTGTACCTCGGGCGCTGGGACGAAGGCACGGCCATCGCGCAGGAGTTGCTGGCGGAGGACTCGAGCGCGATCAGCCGCATCACGGCGTTGATCGCGCTGGGTCGCGCACGGGCCCGCCGCGGCGACCCGGGCGTCACGGACGTCCTCGACGAGGCGCTTGAGCTTGCGCTTCCCGGCGGACATCTCCAGCGTCTCGGCCACGTCAGGGCGGCACGGGCCGAGGCGGCATGGCTCGCGGGGAATCGCGACCGCACGCTCGAGGAGGCACGCGCCGTGTACGACCTCGCGCTCGAGAAGCGGCACCTCTGGTTCGCGGGCGAGCTCGCCTACTGGCAGTGGAAGTGCGGCGAGCTCGACGGCGCGCCGGGATGGATCGCGGAGCCATACATGCTGCAGCTGAGCGGGGAGTCACGCGTTGCGGCAGAGGCGTGGGCGGCACACGGCTGCCCCTACGAGGCGGCCAGAGCTCTTGCGGAGTCGAGCGACGAGAGCGCTCTCCGGGAGGCCCTCGATGCGTTCGAGCGCCTCGGTGCCCGCCCGGCGGCGCAGGGCGTCCGGCACGAACTGCGTGCGCACGGAGCATCGGTACCGCGCGGCCCGCGCCCCTCGACGCGGGAGAACCCGGCGAACCTCACAGCGCGGGAGCTGGACGTGCTCGCCCTGGTCGCCGAGGGACTGCGGAACTCCGAGATCGCCGATCGGCTCGTCCTCTCACGGCGCACGGTCGACCACCACGTGTCCGCGATCCTGCGCAAGCTCGGCGCGCGCACGCGCGGCGAGGCGACGGCGGAGGCCGCTCGGCTCGGGCTTCTGGCGGACGACTGACCGCCTCTCCGCCGCCGTGCTTGCGAATTCGAGCGCGAAAGCTCACGATCCCGCTGTGACGATCGTCAGCGGACGTGCGGATACGGGCGAGCGGCTCCTCGAACGCGACGACGTCCTCGCCGCGCTGTCCGGCGCCTACGCCGAGGCACGAGCGGGCACGGGACGACTCGTTCTCGTCTCGGGAGAGTCCGGCGTAGGCAAGACGTCCGTCGTCCGTGCATTCCTCGCAGGCGTCTCCCGCTCGAGCCGCGTACTCGCCGGAGGCTGCGATCCGCTCTTCACGCCGAGACCGCTGGGACCGTTCGCCGATCTCGCATCCGGAGCGGGCGAGAGGTTGCGAGAGCTTCTCCTGCGCGACTCGACCCCGAGTGAAGTCTTCGAGGAAGTGCGGGAGGAGCTGAGCTCCGGCTCGAACGTGCTGGTCCTCGAAGACCTGCATTGGGCCGACGAGGCAAGCCTCGACGTCATCCGCTTGCTCGGCCGCCGAATCGAAGGCATTCCGGCTCTCGTCCTCGCGACGTATCGTGACGACGAGCTCGAGCGCACGCATCCGCTGCGCGTGGTACTCGGTGAGCTCGGTGCATTCGCAGGCGCCGAGAGCGTGCGCATCGAGCCCCTGAGCGCTGAGGCCGTCGCCCGCCTGGCGGAGGGCTACGACCTCGACCCGTACGAGCTCTACCGGCTGACGTCGGGCAACCCGTTCTACGTTCGCGAGGTGCTGGACGCCGGCGGTGAGGCAATCCCCGAAACGGTGCGGAGTGCGGTGCTCGCTCGAACCGCGAGATTGAGTGACGAGGCGGTGTCGGTCGCCGAATCAGTCTCGGTCGCGCCACCCAACCTCGACGCATGGACGCTCGGGCGCGTGTGCGGTGATGCCGCCGACAGTCTCGATGAGTGCATCTCCGGCGGCGTCCTGGTGTCCACCGACGGCGGCCTGGCATTCCGCCACGAGCTGGCACGGCTCGCAGTGGAGGAGTCCTTGAGCCCCACGCGCCGACTCGAGCTCCATCGCCGAGTGCTGACGGCGCTCGAGGATCCGCCGCTCGGCACGCCTGATCTCGCTCGGCTGGCACACCACGCCGACGCTGCGGGGGACGCCGATGCCGTGCTGCGCTACGCCCCTGCGGCAGCGGAGCGGGCGCTGTCGGTCGGTGCGTTCCGCGAAGCGGCGGCGCAGTTCGCTCGGGCGCTCCGCTTCGCGGGTGATCAACCTCCCGCGGAACGCGCGTCGTTCCTCGAGAGGCGCTCGCGCGCGTGCTACCTCGCAGACGACCAGGTCGAGGCGATCGAGGTCATGGGCGAGGCGATCGAGTGCTGGAAGGACGCGGGTGCCGGCTTGTCACAGGCACGCGCGCTGGCCGAGCTGAACTGGTACCTGAACTGCCGGGGCCTCCACACGCTGTCGCAGGAGGCGATTGCCGAGGCGAGCGAGCTCGTCGCCGACCATCCGAAGTCCCGCGAGGCCGCCAGCGTCTACTCGACGCAGGCGAACATGCGCCGGCTCGAAGGGGATCTCGAAGGATGCATCAGGCTGGCGCGAGCTGCGGCGGAGATCGCCGAGCAAACGGGAGACACGCGCACGGCCGCCGAGGCCCTCGTGACCCTGGGGGTCGCCGAGCTCTCCCGCGACAAGCACATCGGCCGAGAGATCCTCGAACGCACCATCGCCGACTGCCGGGCGTCGGGGGAGGTCACCGAGGCGGCCCGCGCGCTGAACTACCTCGGCATCATCGGAGTCTTCCGCTACGACCACGAGCTCGCGAACACGCACCTTCCCGCGGCGCTCGAGCACTGCAACGCGCACAACCTCGACCTCTGGCGCATCAACGCCCTCGCCTTCACAGCACGCTCGCAGCTCGATCAAGGTCGCTGGGCGGAGGCCGCGGAGTCAGCACGACTGCTTCTGGAGGATCCTCGCGAGTCACCGTGGCCGCACCACGAGGCGCTCGTCGTCCTCGCCCTCGTCCGAGGCCGTCGCGGCGATCCGGGCGCGCGCGAGGCGCTCCGCGAGGCGCGGGAGGTCGGCGTCTCACCCGAGGAGCACTACGCAATCGTCGCCCTGGCAGCGGCCGAGGCCGAGCTGGCATGGCTCGAGGGGAACCCGCAGGAGATCGACCGCGTGACTGCTCCCGTACTCGCGAGCGCAGTCAGCCGCGGTGCAAGCGACGAGGCGACGCGTCTCACGTACTGGCGTCAGCTCGCGGCGCTCGAGACGAGCGCGGACGACCATTTCTCCGGTCCGTATGCGGCGGGCGCCGCCGGCGACTGGCGAGAGGACGCTGCACGGTGGGAACTCCGCGCCTGTCCGTACGAGACCGCGCTCGCGCTCTCGCAGACAGGCGACGTGGAGGCGCTCATGCAGGCGCTCGAGATCTCTCGGGAGCTCGGTGCCCGCCCACTCGCGGCCAGGATCGGCCGCGGGCTGCGCGAGCTCGGCGCCAACGGTGTCCCGCGCGGTCCGCGGCCCTCCACGCGAGAGAATCCCGCACGACTGACCGCACGCGAGCTCGAGGTCCTCACTCTCGTCTCCGACGGCCTGCGCAACGCGGAGATCGCCGATCGCCTGGTCGTGTCCCGGAGAACGGTCGACCACCACGTGTCGGCGATCCTGCGCAAGCTGGACGCGCGCACGCGAGGAGAGGCGGTTGCGGCTGCCACAGAGCTCGGCGTGCTCGAAGATAGGTAGGCACTCCGCTCAACCTGGGTAGTTCCGCCGATGTCGCCGCGGGACGCGTCTCCTACCGTCGAGGTGTCACTTCGAGGAAAGGAGACGCGTTGGACACGTACGTGATCCTTCGTCGCAGCGGGTGGAAGGACGGAGCGGAGCTCGGCGAGGCGGCGGCGCGCTCGACCGCCGAAGGCGAGCGGATGCCGGACGACATCGCGTGGATCCGCAGCTATGTGCTCGAGGAGCGCGACGGCCGGGTGGGCACGGTGTGCATCTACCAGGCATCGAGCCCCGAGGCGATTCGTCGCCACGCCGGCGAAGCCGTGCTCCCCGTCGACGAGATCGTCAAGGTCGTCGACACGGTCTTCGTCCGCCCAGATCCCGTCCCCACTACGGCATGACCAGGAGGCAGTGATGAGACTCAGAGTGCTGATCGTCGCCCTGCTCCCGATCCTCGCGATCACGGTGGTCGCGAGCGCATTCGGCGGTGGGGGCCAGAGTGAGCTGTCGTCCCTCAGGCAGGGGACGGAGACGTACCACGACCTGCAGACCGCGATCGACGCCGGCTATACGGTCGAGCTCCCCCAGACGGCTGCGTTCGGTGGTGGCACGTGCATTGCCAACGGTGCCGAGGGGGCGATGGGCATCCACATGCTCTCGCCCGGCCGAGTCGACGGGACCCTCGACGCCGCCGACCCGGAGGCCCTGCTCTACGAGAAGCGAAACGACGGGACGTTCAAGCTCACCGGCGTCGAGTACATCGTCGCGGGAGGCGCCCGGCCCGAGCTCTACGGGCAGGACTTCGCCGACACGAACCTCGCGCGTTTCGGCGACCCGGCTACCAACGTCTGGACCCTGCATGCTTGGGTCTGGAAGCCGAACCCTGGCGGCATGTTCGATCCCTGGAACACCCGCGTGACCTGTGACTAATCCCTAGCTGCGACGCGGCGGCGAAGCCGACGCCTTCGGGGATTGTCGCGATCGAGAGTCCGCGCTAGCGGAATCTCGATCTGCGGGACAACAGTTGCCTGCAGCTGAGCCTGCGCCGCGACGCGGCGGCGAAAGCCGACGCCTTTAGGGATCGTCGCGATCGAGAGTCCGCGCTAGCGGAGTCTCGATCTGCGGAACAGCTCTGCACGGAGGGCGCTGGACAAGGGGGAAGGTGTCCGGCGCCGCTCCGCGCAGCTTGTCGTCTAGCGAGCGGCTGTCGGCAGGAGCTCCTGCCCGAAGGCGGCCCGCTCGACGAATTCGCCCACGCCTGGCTCCGCGACGAGCTCGCCCGACTCCACGAGCACGTTGCCACGGAGCAGGACGATCTCCGGGGATCCTGTGACCTCCGTGCCCTCGTACAGGTTGTAGTCGACCTTCGAGTGCTGATCGGCGGCGGTGATCAGGTGCCGGCGCTCGGGGTCGAAGATCACGATGTCCGCGTCGGAGCCCGGCGCGATGGTGCCCTTGCGGGGATAGAGCCCGAACAGCTTCGCGGGGTTGGTCGCGAGCAGCTCGACCATGCGGTTGAGCGAGATGCGGCCGGTACGGACGCCGAACTCGTGGATCATGTGCAGCCTGTTCTCGAGGCCCGGACCGCCGTTGGGGATCTTCGAGAAGTCGTCCTTGCCGATCGACTTCTGGCCGTCCCAGAGGAACGCGCAGTGGTCGGTCGAGACGACCGAGAGGATGTCCGAGCGGACCGCATGCCAGAGCACCTCCTGGTTCTCGATCGCGCGCGGCGGGGGCGTGTACACGTACTTCGCGCCCTCGAAGTCGGGCCGCTCGAGGTACGTGTAGTCGACGAAGAAGTACTGCGTGCAGGTCTCACCCCAGACGTCCCAGCCCTGCTCGCGGGCGCGTGCGATCGGGTCGACCGCCTCCTTGCACGACACGTGGACCACGTACAGCGGGGCACCGGCGACGCGTGCGAGCTGGATCGCGCGATTGGTCGCCTCCCCTTCCGTCTCGGGCGGGCGCGTCAACGCGTGGAAGTGCGGCGCCGTGTTCCCTGCCGCGAGCGCCTGCTGCACGAGGACGTCGATCGCGTCGCCGTTCTCGGCGTGCACCATCACGAGCGCGCCCGTCTCGGCCGCGACCTCCATCGTGCGGAAGAGCGTCTCGTCGTCGACCATGAGCGCGCCCTTGTAGGCCATGAACAGCTTGTACGACGTGATCCCCTGCTCCGGCAGGCGCGCGAGCTCCTCGAGCGAGCCGCCCTCCCGCAGATCCGTGACCGCGATGTGGAAGCCCATGTCGATGATCTGCTTCCCCTCGCGCTTGCCGTGCCAGGTGTCGAGCGCCTCGGCGAACGAGGTGCCCGGAGACTGGATGCAGAAGTCGACGTGACACGTCGTGCCGCCGAACGCGGCGGCGGTCTGTCCCGAGGTGACGTCGTCGATCGTGACCGTGCCCCCGAACGGCATGTCCAGGTGCGTGTGCGGGTCGACGCAGCCGGGCAGCACGTACTTGCCCGACGCGTCGATGACCCGGTCCGCGTCGACGTCGAGCGACTCGCCGATCATCGAGATGCGCTCGTCCTCGACGAAGACGTCGCCGACGTAGTCGTCGGCGGCCGTGATGATCCGCCCACCCGTGATCAATGTCGACACGTCAGCTCACCTCCGGTTGGCGTGGGGCCCCGAGCCGGCGACGTAGCCGGCCCGGAGCCACGCCTCGTCGTTACTTGCCGCCTTCCTTCAGCTTCACCACTGCCTTCTTGTAGCTGCGCCCGTTGACGTCCAAGCCCGCCTTCTTCAGGTTCGCGATCGCCTTCCTCGCGAGATCCGTCCGGTAGGCGGCCTTCGTCGCCGGCTTCTTGATGACCTTGTACGTCTTGGCGATCGTTGCCGTCCGCCTGAACTCGACGGGATCCATGAGACCGATCCCGAGCCTGTTCGGCCAGATGAGCGCGTTCACCTCGTTCATCTGCCAGCGCTGGTGTCCCTTCGGCAGCGCCGGGCCGTTCTTCAGGACGATGTTGGTGCACTCGGCGAGATGGTCACGACAGTAGATCCAACCCCTGAACGACGCCTCCAGGAACTTGACCGCGGTGGCCTGGTTCTTCGAGTCCTTGATCCAGTCCCCGCGCACGATGATCCCGTCCTGGAGCATGCCGGTCCCGAGGTCGGAGTACTTGAAGACGTTGAGGTCCTTCAGGGTGTAGAGCTTGCCGGTCTTCGGGTTCTTCACCTCGAGCACCTGAGCGAGTTCGTTGTACGTCATCGCCGACGCCGCGTCGATCTCACCGTTCAGGAACGCGAGCATGTCGAAGTTCTGCTTGACGAGCTGCACGTCCTTGTCGGGATTCATCCCGTTCTTCACGAGTGCCGCCCGCTGCTCGAACTCGTTCCCGAAGATCCAGACGCCGAACTTCTTGCCCCGCATCTTCTTGAACGTGTTGATGCCGCTCGAGCGGAACGTGACCTCGGTCGTACCGCTGCGCGCGTAGACCTGACCGATGTTGACGAGGTCGTTCCCCGTGTCGCGCTGGGCGAGCGTCGACGGCATCCAGTTGATCCCGAACTGAGCCTGGCCGCCGAGGACGACCTGCTCCGGGAGGATGTCCGGCCCGCCGGCCTTGATCGTCACGTCCAGGCCGGCCTGCTTGTAGTAGCCCTTCTCCTTGGCCGCGTAGTAGCCGGCGAACTGGGACTGCACGACCCACTTCGACTGGAGCGTGACCTTCGTCAGCCCCTGGCCCTGGCTCGAGCCGGCCGCCACGAGCCCTGCCGCGACGGCTACCGCGACCGCGACCCCGACTCCGGCCACGATCGTCCACGTACGTCTCCTCATGTGCCCTCCTTGGGTCATTCGACACCTGCCCGGATCGACGGATGCCAACCGAGCACCCACCGCTCCACGAGCGCGACGCTCGCGTAGAACGCGATTCCGAGCAGGCTCGCGACGAGAATCGCCGCCCACGCGGTCTCGTACTGGGCGAGCGAGACCGATGAGACGATCTGCACGCCCAGTGCCTCGGTGGATCCGCCGAAGTAGTCCCCCACGACAGCGCCGATCATTGCGAGTACCGACGCGATCTTCAAGGCGGAGAAGACGAAGGGCAGGCTGTTCGGGATCCGCACGCGCGCGAAGACGACGCGCTGCGGCGCGGCGTACGAGCGCATGAGCTCGAGCGACTCGGGCCGGACCGATGTCAGTCCGCGCAGCGTGTTCACGAGCACGGGGAAGAAGCAGAGCAGGGCGGCGATCATGACCTTCGACCACGGCGAGAGCGTCCCGAACCAGGCGTTGGTGATCGGCGCGAACGCGACGATGGGAACGGCGTTCGCGGCGATCATGTAGGGCATGAGGGCGCTTCCGAGCGGACGCCAGCGTGCGAGCACGAGCGCGAGGACGAAGGCGACGGAGCACCCGAGCGCGAACCCGCCGACCGCTTCCTTGAACGTGATCCAGCCTCCCTGCAGCAGCTCCGAGCGGTTCTCCCAGAACGCCTGCAGCACGTCGGAGAGCGGCGGGAGCAGGTAGCGCTCGACGCCGAGCGCGGGCAGCAGCCACTGCCAGGCGGCGAGTCCGAGGCCGAACACGACGACCGCAGGCGCCCACGTTCGCGCCCTGCGGCCGATGCGCTCGACGCCGGGCCGGGCCGGCTGGGCGATCGTGCTCACTCGCCGAGGACCCCGGCTTCGGGGACGACGTCGTCGGCGCCGCCGGCGTGCAGCGCCTCGCGCACCTCCGTCACGAGCTCGAAGAACCGCGGCTCCTCCCGCGTCTCGAACGTCCGCGGCTGCTCGAGATCGATCGGGATCACGGTCGTGATGCGACCTGGCCGCGCCGACATCACGACGACGCGGGTCGACAGGTAGACCGCCTCGGCGATCGAGTGGGTTACGAAGATCACCGTCGAGCCGGTCTCCGCCCAGATCCGCAGGAGCTCGGCGTTCATGCGCTCGCGAGTCATCTCGTCGAGGGCGCCGAACGGCTCGTCCATGAGCAGCAGCGCCGGCGAGAAGGAGAGCGCCCGCGCGATCGAGACGCGCTGCTGCATCCCGCCGGAGAGCTGCCAGGGATAGTGCTTCTCGAACCCCTCGAGCTCGACCAGCTCGAGCATCTCGGCCAGGCGCTGGTTGCGCCTCGCGCGGCTCCACCCGAGGAGCTCGAGCGGGAGGGCGATGTTCTTCGCGACGGTGCGCCAGTCGTACAGGACTGCCGCCTGAAAGACGATCCCGTAGTCGCGGTCGAGCCGCGCGCGATGCGCCGTCTTGCCGTTGACGAGGATCTCGCCGGTCGTGGGCTCGACGAGGTCTCCGATGACGCGCAGGAGCGTCGACTTGCCGCATCCGGAAGGGCCGATGAGCGAGATGAACTCCCCTCGCCCGACCTCGAGCTCGATGTCCTGGAGCGCGGTCACGCCGCCCTTCCCGAACGTCTTCGAGATTCCCTTCGCGGAGACCACCGTGTCGTTCAAACGAGCTCCTCCGGCGGGCGGTGTACGACGAGCTTCTCGACGAGCACGACGACGAGGAAGAACGCGATCCCGAGCGCAGCGGCGACGAGGTTGACCGCCCACAGGTTCTCCGGCTCCAGCGCGTAGTACTGGTTGAAGTTGATGATCCAGCCGCCGAGCCCGTCCTGGATCGATGACGGCAGCTCGCCGATCACCGCGCCGACCACGCTGGCCGTCGCGGCGACCTTGAACGCGGAGAAGAGGTATGGCATCGCGGCCGGCACGCGGAGCTTCCAGAACACGGACCACTCCCGGGCGGCATACGACTGCATGAGCTCGACGGCCGTGGGATCGGCGGAACGAAGCCCGCGAACCGTGTTCACGGTCACCGGGAAGAACGTGAGGTACGCGGCGATCACCGACACGCGCATCCAGTCCTTGGGCGTCCACCCCGCGATGCTCACGTTGCCGAGACCGACGACGACGATGGGGGCCAGTGCGAGGATCGGGATCGTCTGCGACGCGACGACGTAGGGCATGATCCCGCGCTGGAGGACGGCAAAGCGGGCGATCAGCGCCCCGAGGATGAACCCGACGGTCGCACCGATCGCGAAGCCCACCGCGGCCTCTTTGGCCGTGAAGAGCGCCGCGTCGAGCATGAACCGCGCGAGGAGCGGCTCGCCCTCGCGCAACGGGTCGAAGAGCGTCCCGACGATGTCGTGCAGATGCGGCATCGTCGTCGAGTTGACCGGAAAGGGCCTCGTCCAGCCCAGCTCCTCCCAGAGCTTCCGGTAGCCCTCCCACAGCGCCCAGAGCCCTGCGAGGACGAGGAGCAGAACGGCGACGCGCGCTGCCGCCGAGCCGATTCGCGAGCGCATCGGCAGAGCATCCCACACGCGGAGAGGCTCGTTAGAGTCGGCCCGTGGCGCTCGATCCGAAGCGGACCGTGGCCGAGCTGAAGGAGCTCCGCGAGCTCACGGGGGACGAGAACGGGGCGCAGCGGGTGGCCTGGACGAGGACCTGGCAGGACGCACGAGAGTGGCTCAGAGGGCTCGTCGCGAGCACCGGCGCGGAGGAGTCGGTCGACGCTGCCGGGAACCAGTGGTTCACCCTGCGCGGTGAGTCGGAGCGCGCGGTGCTCATCGGGGGGCATCTCGACTCCGTGCCCAACGGTGGCTGGCTCGACGGCTGCCTCAACGTCGTCGCCGGCTCCGAGGTGCTCCGCCGCGTCGCCGATGAAGGGACGCCGCCCGTCACCCTGCGCCTCGTCAACTGGGCCGACGAGGAAGGCGCGAGGTTCGGCCGGAGCCTCTTCGGTTCGAGCGCCGCTGCAGGCTCGATGGCCGATCAGGACGAGCTGCGCCAGCTGCAGGACGCCGACGGCATGTCGCTCCCCGACGCCATCGGCGCGTACGGAGTCGACCTCGACTCTGCGCTCGACGCGCGGTCGGAGCTCGACTCGGCCGCCGCCTACCTCGAGCTCCACATCGAGCAAGGGCCCGTGCTCGAGTCGCTCGACCTGCCACTCGGTGTCGTGCTCGGGACGTTCGGTGTCGAGCGACATCGCATCACCTGGCGCGGACAGGCCGCACACGCCGGTTCGACACCGATGGACAAGCGACGCGATGCGCTCGCCGGCGCCGCGAAGCTCGCGCTCGAGATCCGCGACGTCGCGGCACGTGCAGGCGACGGCGCGGTCTGCACCTCGGGCGGCGTCGTCTGCAAGCCCGGCATCGTCACCTCCGTCGTGGAGACAGCCGAGCAACTCCTCGACCAACGCCACCTCGACGCCGGGAAGCTCGCAGCCATGCTCGCCGACGCGAAGGCGGCGAGCGAGCGCTTCGCCGAGGAGGAGTCGATCGACGGCGAGTGGGAGCGGATCTGGTCGATCGACCCGATCCTGTTCGACGACACGCTGCTCGGCTTCTGCGAGGCGGCGATCGAGGAGGTCGCCGGTACGGCGCACCGTCTCCCGTCGGGGCCGCTGCACGATGCGGCGGAGGTTTCGAGAGCAGGTGTCCCGACCGTGATGCTGTTCGTCCAGAGCCTTCGCGGGCTCTCGCATACGAAGCTCGAGGACACGAAGGAGGAGCACCTCGAGCTCGCAGTCGCGGCACTCGACCGGCTTGCCT
>DASUCI010000318.1:0-9066 GCA_035762825.1 Gaiellaceae bacterium
ATCGGCCTGCGGATCGCCCAGGACAACCCGATCGTCGGTGTCGGCTGGCAGCGCTCGTCCCGCCCGGAGGTCTTCGAGCCGTACGTGCCCGACGCACGCGAGCGCTTCCCCGACGTCGTCGACCTCGCGTTTCCCGCCGAAGGGCGCGAGTGGGGAGTCCAGAGCCTCTACGTCCAGATGCTCGCCGACGCGGGCGTGGTCGGCCTCGCGCTGCTCCTCTTCGTGGGCGGGGCCGGCGCGGCCCTCGCCTGGCGTACGGCAACGCGCGCGCCCGCACCCTGGGCGGCGGGGGCCGGCCTCGTGACCGTTTGCGCGCTGCTGACGATCGCCGGCGAGTGGGCCTCCCTCGGGATCGTCGCCGGGATCCCGCTGCAGGCTGCGACCTGCATTCTTCTCGGCCTCGCTGCGGCAGGCGCTACCGCCACCGAACCCGTTAGGGTGCCGCCGCGATGAAGGCTCTTGTCACCGGAGGCGGCGGCTTCATCGGGTCGAACGTCGTGCGCGCGCTGCTCGAGCGTGGCGACGACGTGCGTGTGCTCGACAACTTCTCGACCGGAAGCCGGGCGAATCTCGCCGGCCTCGAGAGCGACGTCCTGCTCGTCGAGGGCGACCTGCGCTCCTACGAGCGCGTGCACGCCGCCGTCCGCGGCGCGGAGGTCGTCTTCCACCAGGGTGCCTTGCCGTCCGTCCCACGTTCCGTCCAGGATCCGCTCACCACGACCGCGGTCAACGTCGAGGGCACGCTGAACGTGTTGCTGGCAGCCCGCGACGAGGGCGTGCGCCGGATCGTCAACGCGTCCTCGTCCTCCGTCTACGGCAACACGGGGGAGCTGCCGCGCGTGGAGACGCAGGCTCCCGACCCGATCTCGCCCTACGCCGTCGCGAAGCTCGCAGCCGAGCGCTTCTGCACGAGCTTCAGCCGCGTGTACGGCATGGAGATCGTGTCGCTGCGCTACTTCAACGTGTTCGGCCCTCACCAGGACCCGACCTCGCAGTACGCGGCCGTCGTCCCGCGCTTCATCCGCTCGATCGCCGACGGCGAGCCCGTCACGATCTACGGCGACGGCGAGCAGTCGCGCGACTTCACGTTCGTCGACAACGTCGTCGCCGCCAACCTGCTGGCCGCGGACGCCGCCGGGGTCGGCGGCGAGATCCTCAACGTGGGGACGGGCGGCTCCTTCACCGTCAATGCGCTCGCGGCAGCCATCGGCGAGCTGCTCGAGAGGCCGGTCGAGAAGACCCACGAGCCCGCGCGCGAGGCCGATGTGCTCGCCTCGTGGGCGGACATCGGCGAGGCGCAACGCCTCCTGGGCTTCGAGCCCTCCGTCGCGTTCGACGAGGGACTTCGACGGACTGCGGACTACCTCCTCGGAAAGGACTGACCACCATGGGACATTCGTTCGGGACGCTCGACGAGCTGGGCGAGGGCTACGGCTTCCGCAAGATCCGCAAGCCGCTCGGCGTGACCGCGTTCGGCGTGAACGCGATCGTGATGCCGCCCGGCTACACCGGCTTTCACCACTACCACGACACGCAGGACGAGCTCTACTTCGTCCACTCTGGGCGTGCGCGCGTCGAGGTCGACGGCGAGGAGCGGCTGCTCGAGCCGGGTGGGCTCGTCCACGTCGAGTCGACGACGCCTCGCAAGGTCTCGAACGCGAGCGAGCACGAGGATCTGGTCATGCTCGTCGTGGGCGGCAAGGACGGCTACGTCGAGCGCGACGGGCACATGGTCGACGAGGAGGACATCGCCCGGCGCGCCGGCTTCGGCCGGAGCGAGGGGGCATAGCGTGAGCTTCGCGGTCGCCGCCGAGGCGTACGACCGCTTCATGGGGAGGTACTCGGCTCCGCTCGCGCCGCGCTTCCTCGACTTCGCGAAGGTCGACAGCGGACCGGTTCTCGACGTCGGCTGCGGGCCGGGAGCGCTCACGGCCGTCCTGGTCGAGCGCTTCGGCGCAGAAGCGGTCGCCGCGGCCGACCCCTCCGAGCCGTTCGTCGCCGCCGCCCGCGAGCGTCACCCCGGCGTGCGCGTGGAGCTCGCTCCCGCCGAGGCGATGCCGTTCGACGAGGGGCAGTTCGCCGCCTCACTCGCGCAGCTCGTCGTGCACTTCATGTCCGATCCGGTCGCCGGCATTCGCGAGATGACGCGCGTGACGCGCGAGGGCGGCGTGGTCGCTGCGTGCGTCTGGGACCTGGCCGGGGGCGGGGCGCCGCTCAGCCCGTTCTGGAACGCGGCACGCCAACTCGATCCCGGCGTCGACGACGAGTCACGGCTCGCCGGAGCCCGCGAAGGCCACCTCGCCGAGCTGTTCGACGCGGCCGGTGTCCGCGAGATCACGAACGGGGTGATCTCGGTCGGCATCGAGCACGCCACCTTCGACGAGTGGTGGGAGCCGTACACGCTCGGCGTCGGGCCGGCAGGAACGCACGTCGCGCGTCTGGACGAAGCGCAGCGCGCCGCGTTGCGCGAACGGTGTCGCGACCTGCTCCCCGACGCGCCGTTCACGATCCAGGCGCGCGCCTGGGCGGCGCGCGGCCTCGTCTAGCGCGGCCGCGTTGCCCGGAACACGAGGTCGCGCGCGAAGAGGCGCGGTCCGAGCCTCGCGTACCGCCCGCCGACGAAGTCGACCTCGACGTCGTCGAAGCCGCGGAGGAGCCCGCGGATCATGTCCGGCGAGAACATACGCAGATGCGTGGGGTCGTCCTCGGGCGGCCGGCCGCGCAGGAATCGCACCCTGCTCTGCAGGCGGAAGGCGTTCGGCACCGAGCCGACGAGGACGGCTCCCGGACGGAGCACGCGCTCGATCTCGGCGACGAGGGAGTCGGGGAACCGGAGGTGCTCGAACAGCTCGCCCGCGACGACGGCGTCGAAGCTGGCGTTCTCGAACGCCAACGGCTCTTCGACGTCCCCCTGGACGGGCTCGATCCCGAGCGCCCGGGCCCTCTCGAGCGCGGCTGCATCGACGTCGAGCCCGACGACCGAGTTCCCCTCGAGGAAGTGCCTCGTCAGCGCGCCCGAGCGGCACCCGAGGTCGAGCACGCGCTTTCCGCGTCCGATCGCCTCCACGAAGAGCGGGATGCGCTCAGGGACGAAGACGAAGTCGCCGTCGTCGCGGCGCTCGCGATGGTGCTCTTCGTAGCGCTGTTGCAGGCTCACGCGCCGACGGCGGCGTGCCCGAGCGATGCGATCGTGCGCTTGAGGCCGTCCTCGAGCTCGATCTCGGGCTCCCAGCCGAGGATCTGCTTCGCGCGCGTGATGTCGGGCTGGCGTACCTGCGGGTCGTCCACGGGCAGCGCCTCGTAGACGATCTCGCTCGGCGACCCCGTGAGGCGGAGGATGATCTCGGCGAGCTCGAGCAGGGTCTTCTCGTCCGGGTTGCCGAGGTTGACCGGCAGGTGCTCCCGCGACTCGCCGAGCCGGACGATCCCGCGGATGAGGTCGTCCACGTAGCAGAAGCTCCGTGTCTGCGAGCCGTCGCCGAAGACCGTGAGTGGCTTCCCCTCGAGCGACTGCCGCAGGAAGGTCGGGATCGCGCGGCCGTCGTTCGCGCGCATGCGCGGCCCGTACGTGTTGAAGATCCGGACGATCGCGGTGTCGACGCCCTGCTGCCGGTGGTACGCCATCGTCAGCGCCTCGGCGTAGCGCTTGGCCTCGTCGTACACACCGCGCGGGCCGATCGGGTTCACGTTGCCCCAGTACGTCTCCGGCTGCGGATGCACCTCGGGGTCGCCGTAGACCTCGCTCGTCGAGGCGAGCAGGAACCGCGCGCGCTTCCATTTCGCGAGCCCGAGCGCGTGATGCGTGCCGTACGAGCCCGTCTTCAGCGAGTGGAGAGGCAGGCGCATGTAGTCGATCGGGCTCGCGAGCGCCGCGAGGTGGTAGACGAAGTCGACCGGCTCGTCGAACGCGATCGGCTCGATCACGTCGTGGTTCATGAAGGCAAACGCGTCGTCGCGGAGGTGATCGATGTTCTCGAGCGACGAGACGACGAGGTTGTCGACGCAGACCACGCGGTGGCCGCGCTGCAGGAGCGCCTCGCAGAGGTGGGAGCCCAGGAACCCTGCGCCGCCGGTGACGAGTGAGGTCGGCATGGTCTCGATGCTAATCGGACGCCTCGGCGCCCAGCTTCACTCTTTACGACACCCGAACGGGCGCTCCTGCGGGCGAGGGAGTGCTCAGGTCTCGAGCACGGACAGGATGTTCCCTGCGGGGTCGGTGAACCAGGCGATCTTCGGACCGTTCGGGTCCAGCGAGATGCCCCTCTCGTCCTGATCGATGCTTTCGTACCGCTCGAAGCGCACGCCATGCTTCCGGAGCTCGTCCACCGCCGCCTCGACGTCGTCTACCGGGAAGTTCAGGATCGTGTACGTCGCGGGCTCGTAGTCCGGCTTCGGGTAGACGAGCGTGTCGCGGTCCCCGGCGAGATGGAGTGTGAGCAGGTCGTGCTCCTGGGATACGCGGAGACCGAGCGTCCCCTCGTAGAACGCGCGAGCCACGTCGAGATCGGGCACAGCGAAGCCGCTGAAAGCCTTCGTATCGGCGAACAAGGTCGCTCCTTTCCTCGGAGTTCGAGGGTACGACTCCGAGGCGGCCACGAACTCATCGCAAGTCCTTGTTCGCCTCCATGTCGAACCACATCGCGAACAGGGTCATCTGGAGGCCCGCGATCAGCAGTACCGCGACCAGGACGATCGAGGCCGGCGTGATCGCATTCCCCGCGATGCGCAGGATCAGCTCCAGTAGCCCGAGCACGACCCCGACAGTGAGCATCAGCGCGCCGAACGCGTAGAAGAACACGAGCGGGTGGAAGTCGCGGATGACGTACTTCTGTGCCATGCGCCACCAGAAGCCCTTGAACAGGAGCCAGGAGATGCGCGGCACGACCGAGCGGAGCTTGATCCCCGACTGCTCCCCCACGTCGTATATCGGTCGAGACGGCACGTCGCGCACGCGCGCGTTCTCGACGTTCAGGTGCACGAGCATGTCGTTCGGGAACCCGTAGCGCGGGTACAGAGCGTCGAGATCCAGCCGCCGGAGTGCCTCGAGCGAGACCGCCGTGTAGCCCGCCTGGGAGTCGGCGACATGCCAGTAGCCGGATGCGATCTTCGTCAGCAACGAGAGGACGGCATTCCCGAGGTACCGGGTTCGGGGAATGACCGTCCAGGCCTCGCCGGAGACGAGCCGGTTCGCCTTCGCGTACTCGACCTCGCCCTTGGCGACCGGCTCCACCAGCCCCTCGAGCTCCTCCGGATCCATCTGGTTGTCTGCCGCCATGACGCAGGTCACGTCGACCTCCTCCGCGAGCGCCTGGCGATACCCGGTCGCGATCGCGGTGCCGACACCTGAGTTGAGCTCGTGCCGGATGAGCTGCACCCGCGGCTCACCGACGTCGATCGTGGCCGCGGCCGTCCTGTCTCGCGAGCCGTCGTCGACGACGTAGATGCGGTCGACGAACTCGGGGATGCCACGGATCGTCTCGCCGACGAGCTGCTCCTCGTCGAACGCGGGCACGACGACCGCGACCCGCTTGCCGTCGAGCATCAGGCCGAGGCCGACGTCGTCCCGCGCCGGCGTGCGACGATCGGGTCGGCGACGAGCGCTGCGATCGAGCCGAGCAGGAGCCCGATCAGCGCACCGATGAGCAGAGACGTGCGGCTCGAGCGAGCCGTCGTCTTGCTCGCTGCCGCCGGCTCGACCACGCGGCTCGACTCGACGTTCTCGGCGAGGTTCAGGAACTGCCGCGCGTCGGTGAGGTCCTCCTGCAACGCCGACCGCCGCGCATCCGCGGTGGTGATCACCGCGTTCAGGTTCTGGCTCAGGAGCAGTCGCTCGACGGGCGCGAGCGACTGGTTCGTCACGAGGGCGTCCTGCTGCTCCTGCGCCTCGGCGATGCGCGCCTCCACCGCCGCCAGCTGCGCCTCGGCCACGTCGACCTGGTTCTCGAGCAGCGTCACCTTCTCGGTGACGTACACCGACACGCGATCGGTGACCCGAGCCGCGAGGACGTCGGCGGCCAGCTCCACCTTGCGCTTGCCGGAGCCCTTGACCGCGATCTCGAACAGCGGGTTGATCCCCCGGATCTGCCCGACCGCGAGGAGCTCGCGCGTCGAGATCGACGAGCGGAGTCGCGCTGCTGGGATGCCGCTCACGCGCGAGGCGCGCTGGATCACCGACTCGGAGCGGATGATCTCGCTCACCGTCCGCGGGTTCGTCGCGAGGCTCTGGATCTGACCGCCGCCGAGCGGTGCGAACGGCTGGCCGAGGTACACGATCGTCTGCGCGCGCCAGACCGAGCCGCTCGACAGGGCGAGCGCGATGCCGACGATCGCGCCGACGACGAGGCCGCCGACCGGGAGCCACCAACGCTCCTTGAGACGCTGCCAGCCGGAGGAGAGGTCGACTTCCTGCTCGTCTTCGAGCGCAGGAGCCGCGGAAGGGGCACTCATGCGGCCGCGACCCTATCAGCGGCCCAGCGCCACTGAGCCTCGAGCCCCTGCGCAAATGGCGTGCGCGGCTCCCACCCCGTTCGCGTGCGGATGCGCAACGTGTCGGCGAGTGTGCGCGCCTGGTCGCCCTCGCGGCGAGGGCCCGGGAGGAGCTCGAGTGAGCGCCCGGAGACGCTCTCGAGTATGGCGATCGCGTCGAGCATCGAGGCCTCCTCGCCTCCGCCGACGTTGAAGACGTCTCCTGCCGAGCCCTGCTCCATCGAGCGGATCGTCGCCTCGACCGCGTCGTCGACGAAGGTGAAGCTGCGCGACTGGGTGCCGTCGCCGTGGAGCTCGAACGGCCTTCCCTCGACGAGGCACGCGACGATCTTCGCGAGCGCCATGTCCGGGCGCTGGCGCGGCCCGTAGATCGTGAAGTAGCGAACGACGACGTGGTCGAGACCGAACTCCTTCGCGTACGCGCTCCCGAGCTGCTCGGCGCCGAGCTTGGTGATCCCGTACGGCGAGATCGGCCGCGGCCGCGTCTCCTCGGAGGTCGGGTAGGCCTCGGCGTCGCCGTAGATCGACGAGGAGGAGGCGAAGACCGTGCGCACGCCGGCGGCGACCGCCGCCTCGAAGAGGCGCTGGCTCGCGAGCAGGTTCTGGCGCACGTAGACGGGGAAGACGCCGCCGAAGCTGGCCACACCGGGCTGACCCGCCAGATGGAAGACGCCGTCCAGGCCGTCGAGATCGAGCGGGCCTTTCGCGAGATCGATGCGTTCCACCGGAAGTCCCGCCGCGTTCTCCTCTTTCAGGGCCGGGTCGTAGTAGTCGGTGAACGCGTCCCAGCCGGTCGCGTCGTGCCCGCGCTCGAGGAGCGTGCGCAGGAGCTGGGAGCCGATGAAACCGGCTGCGCCGGTGACGAGGTAGCGCATGGCGGGCAAAGACTAGGGAAGCGGCAGGACCGGCCGGAGCATGCCGCCGTCAGCGGGCGCGAGACAGACCTCGGAGAAGTACCGCGTCATCACGACTCCCTCGGTGAAGTCCCCGAGCCGTGGCTCAGGCCGCTCGCCGCGCGCGAGGGCGAGCGCGAGCTCGGGGTAGCGGCCGCCTGCCGCGAGCGGAACCGGGAACCCGCCGCCGAAGCGCGTGTTCACGTCTGTAATCGGCAGCGAGCCGTCCGGCTCGCGAAAGCACTGCACGTTCGCAGGGCCCTTGACCCCGACGATCTCGGCGACGCGGGCGCCGTGCTCGATCAGCTCACGGTCCTGGAGCGAGGCGCCCTTGATCGACTCGCCACCCTTCGAGAGCAGCATCGTGCGCGGGATCGCGTTGAGGCAGCGCGCGTCCATGTCGCAGAACACGTCGATCGAGAACTCCTCGCCGACGCACTGTTCCTGCACGAACGAGGGCACGTCCGTGTACGCGAGGAAGAAGTCGAGCTGCTCGCGGTCGGAGGCGCGAAAGATGTTCCGCGAGCCGAAGCCCTCCCGCGCCTTCACGAGCACGGGGTAGCGCGCGTCGTCGGGCACGTCCTCGGGCGCCCAGCTCCGCGGAGACGGGATGCCGTTCGCGACGAAGAAGCGGTGCGCCTCCAGCTTGTCCGACATGCGCGCCGAGGCCTCCGCCTCAGGCAGGAGGACGAGCGCCGGCGCGAGCTGCTCGCGCTCTCGGGCGAGAACCGGGAAGTCGAGATCGTTGAGCGGCACGACGAGCCGCACGTCGTGCTCCCCGCGCAGCCGGGCCAGCGTCGGGACGTACTCGGGATCGGCGATGCGCGGCACGATCACGTGCAGGTCGCAGTGGTAGAGCGCCGGCGCGAGCAGATCGACGTCCACGCCGAGCACCGTCGCGCCGGCAGCGCGGAACGCGCGGGCGATGTCGACCCGCTGGCCGACCGACGTGAGCATCACGACCACGACGCGAGAGCGTACTCGGAGGACTCCGCGATCACGGCGCTAAGGTCAGCGCCGTGCCCGAGCCGATCCGCATCCTGCGCGTCATCGCGCGCCTGAACATGGGCGGGCCTGCGATCCACGTGTCGAATCTCGCCGCCGGGCTCGAGAGCCGCGGGTACCACACGACGCTCGTGGCGGGATCGCTCGCACGCGGCGAGGACTCGATGGCCTACGTCGCCGAGCGCCTCGGCGTGTCCGTCGTCGACGTGCCCGAGATCCAGCGTGAGGTCGCGCCGCTGCACGACGCGCAGTCGATCCGGCGGCTCACGGCGATCATGCGACGCGAGCGTCCTCACATACTCCATACGCACACGGCCAAGGCCGGCGCGCTCGCCCGCGCCGCGGCGCTGGCCGCCGGGAGCGCGAGGCCGCCGATCGTGGTTCACACGTTTCACGGGCACGTCCTCAAGGGCTACTTCGGACCGGGGCGGACGGCGTTCTTCAAGCAGGTCGAGCGCGCGTTCGCGCGGTCGACCGACGTGCTCGTCGCCGTGAGCCCGGAAGTGCGCGACGAGCTCGTCGCGCACGGCATCGCGCCCGCCGACAAGTTCACGGTCATCCGCCTCGGGATCCCGCTCGAGGAGCGGCTGGGCGACGAGACCGCCGCCCTCGACTACCGGCAGCTGTACGGCATTCCCGAGGACGCGTTCGTCGTCGGCTGGGTGGGCCGCATGACGGGGGT
>DASUCI010000319.1:0-10808 GCA_035762825.1 Gaiellaceae bacterium
CGAGCGAACCGAGGAGCGGGCGGAGGACCGGCCGGTGCTCGTCGTCGACCTCGGCGGACAGTACTCGCAGCTCATCGCACGCCGGGTCCGCGAGTGCCGCGTCTACTCCGAGCTCGTGGGACACCGGCTCTCGGCCGCCGAGGTCGCCGCGCGCAACCCCGCGGCGCTCATTCTTTCCGGCGGCCCTGCGTCGGTCTACGCCGACGGGGCGCCGGACATGGACACCGCGATCTTCGAGCTCGGGATCCCCACGCTCGGCATCTGCTACGGCATGCAGCTCATGGCGCGCGACCTCGGCGGCGAGGTCGACCGTACGGACGTTTCCGAGTTCGGCAAGACGGAGCTTCGCGCGGACGAGTCCGAGCTCTTCCACGACCTGCCTACAGACCAGACGGTGTGGATGAGCCATCGCGACTCGGTGACCGCGCCGCCGGCGGGCGCGCGGGTGACCGCGTCCTCGCCGACGACGCCGATCGCCGCGTTCGAGGACCGGGCGCGGCGGCTGTACGGCGTCCAGTTCCACCCCGAGGTCGTGCACACGCCGCACGGGCAGGAGATCCTGAAGAACTTCCTGTACGAGGTCGCGGGAACGCCTCCCACCTGGACACCGGCGGCCGTCATCGAGGAGCAGGTCGCGCGCATCCGTGCGGCGGTCGGCTCCGAGCGCGTCCTCTGCGCGCTCTCCGGCGGCGTCGACTCGGCGGTCGCGGCGCTCCTCGTGCACAAGGCCGTCGGCGACCAGCTCACCTGCGTCTTCGTCGACCACGGTCTGCTGCGCGAGAACGAGGCCGAGCAGGTGGTCGAGACCTTCGGCGGCCACTTCCACGTCCCGCTCGTGCACGTGCAGGCGCAGAAGCGCTTCCTCACACGGCTCGCCGGCGTCTCCGACCCGGAGGAGAAGCGAAAGATCGTGGGTGAGGAGTTCATCCGCGTCTTCGAGGAGGAGGCGGGCAAGCTGGGCGACGTCCGCTTCCTCGTCCAGGGGACGCTGTACTCCGACGTGATCGAGTCGGGCGGCGGGGACGACGGCGTGGCCGCACTGATCAAGTCGCACCACAACGTCGGCGGGCTTCCCGAGGACATGGCGATGGAGCTCGTCGAGCCCCTCCGGCTCCTCTTCAAGGACGAGGTGCGGCGGGTGGGCGAGGAGCTCGGCTTGCCGGAGCGCCTGGTCTGGCGCCAGCCGTTTCCCGGGCCGGGCCTGGCGATCCGCATCATCGGCGACGTCACGGAGGAACGGCTCGCGATCCTGCGCCGCGCCGATGCCATCCTGCTCGAGGAGATCCGCCGCGCGGATCTCTATCGCGAGCTCTGGCAGAGCTTCGCCGTGCTCCCGGCGATCCGCTCCGTCGGCGTACAGGGCGACGAGCGGACCTATGCGTACCCGGTCGTGATTCGTGCGGTCACCTCCGAGGACGCGATGACGGCCGACTGGGCGCGCATCCCGTACGACGTTCTCGAGGCGATCTCGAGTCGCGTCATCAACGAGATCCCAGGCGTCAACCGCGTCGTCTACGACGTCTCGTCGAAGCCGCCCGCCACGATCGAGTGGGAGTGACGCCCTCCCTCGTCCGAGGGGCGCGCCGACCGGGCTAGGCTCCGATCCTCCGAAGTGATGCGGCGCCGGCTCCTCCTCTGCCTGCTCGTTCTCGCGGCCGCGATCGTCGCTGCCTCGCCGGCCACCGGCAGTGAGCTCGTGCAGGATCCGAACGTCGCGCTCGTCTCGCTGAACGTCAACGCGAAGGGCGAGGCGCTCCTCACGTATCGGCGGGCCGATGGCCGACCGCGCCGTGTGCTCGTCTGGGGTGCAATCAACGCGCGCCCGCCCTCGGCCGAGGTCCCGCAGGTGCGTTTCCGCTGGGACTACGCGGGCGGCTGGGGCAAGTACCGCAACGGCAAGTACTGGAAGTCGTTCACGAACCTCTGCCGGCCGTACGACGGACCTGCCCTGCCGATGCTCGTGACGGCGTGCAAGGCGCCGGACGGGACGTACTGGGCGGTGCAGGCGTGGCAGCGGCGACTTCCGTTGCTCGGGTTCGACCCCTGGCTGCCGCATCACTCCAACTGGGAGCTCCACCTCTCGCACTTCTCCGGCGAGCTGCCGCGGCTCGAGGTCTACCCCAACTGGACGTACGACGGGCGCTGGCAGGGCGTCTTCGGCCGCTTCTCGTACCTCGGCCAGCCCATCTACGGCTTCGGCGCGACCGCGAAGGGCGTCCCGAAGGACAAGTACGGCCGGAACCTGTACATCGACACGCTGAATTCGGCGTACGGATCCGGGTGGAAGCGCGAGTCCGGCATTCTCACGCACAAGGGCACGGGTACGTTCTGCCACAGCTTCGTCCCGCAGAGGCCGTTCGCGGGCTATCCGAGCCACGACGTCCGGCCGGCGGCGGCCGGCGAAAGGCACCGCATCACGGTCGGCGGTCCCGGTGTGATGCCTGTGGTGCAGGTCGAGCTGGCCGGCCTCACGAAGGCGGATCTCCGGCGAGACGGCGAGTTCGACTCGATGTTCGACCACGTGATGGCCGGCGACCGGGCGTGCGCGAGCGAGCGCTAGGCTCGGCCTCGACACGGATCGGGAGGGCGGATGGGCGGTCTCTGGCAGGACGAGGGCTTCGGGAGCGCGGCGGTCGGCGAGTCGGACGACGACTGGGACGAGGGCGACGAGAGCATCGAGACGGCGCTCGAGGACGGCTTCGACGATTCCGAAGAGCCCGAGGACGACTCCGAAGAAGACGACGACGACGTCTGATGCAGTTCCAGGAACTGCTGCCAAAGCGGCGCATGGTTCGCAATTACGTGTCGGAGCCGATCCCGCGCGAGGCGGTCAAACGGATCGTCGAGACCGTTCGCCGCGCTCCGAGCGCCGGCTACAGCCAGGGACAGCGGCTCCTCGTCGTCACCGACGACGATGGGCGAGCGGAGATCGCTCGCCTCGCCGGCTCGGGCTGGGCGACGGACGAGAAGCTCGAACCCTGGGTCGAGAGCGCGCCGGTGCACGTCTTCGTATGCGTCCGCGAGGCGGACTATCACGAGCGCTACCAGCAGGTGGACAAGCTCGTCGAGGGCCAGGAGATCGAGTGGCCGGTCCCGTTCTGGTTCGTCGACGCCGGCGCGGCGCTCATGCTGATCCTGCTCGCGGCGATCGACGAGGGTCTCGCCGCCGGGCTGTCCGGCGTCCCGAAGGAGCTCGCCGACCGGCTCGGGGCCTCGTTCGGGATCCCGGACGACGTCGTCATCGTCGCGCACGTGACCATCGGCGTGCCCGCTCCCGATCCCGGCTGGAGCGCCGTGACGAGCCGTCGCACGAAGCCGCGTCGCGCCGAGACCGACTCGATCCACTGGGAGCAGTGGTAGCCGTCTAGCGGATCGCGAAGCCCGTGATTCCCTCGGGCTTCTCCTCGATCACGTCCACGCCGTCGACCCGAGCGCCGCTTGGCCCCTTGTGACACAGTGTCACAAGGCTCTCCACGGCGTCTGCGTCGCCTTCGAACACTGCCTCGACGGTTCCGTCGCGGTCGTTGCGAACCCAGCCGCTTACCCCCGTCCCGACGGCGTGGCGACGGACCGAGTCGCGGAAGAACACCCCCTGGACGAACCCGTGGACGACGACGCGCTTGCGGATCATGGGAGACGAACGATGCCTTGCGGGTCGACCTCGACGTCGACGCGGTCTCCCGGCTGTGGATGCTCGAGCGCCGCCATGGCGGCTTCGAGCACAGGCCCGGCGTCCAGCCGTACACGGAGGCGCACGAGCGGGCCGACTCGCACCGCGGTCTCGACCGTTCCGTCGCCGCGCGCCGCCGCCGGCCGTACGGCCACCGCCTCGGGCCTGACGACCTCGATGCCGTCGACGTTCGCGATGCCGAGGAAGCGCGCCGTGTCCTCGTCGGCTGGCCGTGCCCAGAGCTCGTCGGGCGTCGCGACCTGGACCACTCGTCCGCGCCGCATGACCGCCACGCGGTCGCCGAGAGTGAACGCCTCGGTGTGGTCGTGCGTGACGTACAGGGCAGACACCTCGAGCTCCTCGAAGAGGCGGGCGAGGTCGTCGAGGAGCCGGTCGCGCAGCCGCCGGTCGAGGGATCCGAGCGGCTCGTCGAGGAGCAGCAGCCGCGGTTCGGGTGCGAGTGCCCGAGCGAGCGCCACGCGCTGCTGCTCGCCGCCCGAGAGCGCTCCCACGGACCGGCGCTCGAAGCCGGCGAGGCCGACGAGCTCGAGCAGCTCGCCGACGCGCCTCGCGGTCGCAGCGGGCTCGTCCCCGCGCATGCGCAGACCGAAGCCGACGTTCTCCGCCACGTTGCGATGCGGGAAGAGCGCGTGTTCCTGGAAGACGAGGCCGACGCCGCGGCGATGCGGCGGAACGCCTGCGAGATTCTCCCCGTCCACCACGACCCGTCCTTCGTCGGGCACCTGGAGCCCGGCGACGACGCGCAGGAGCGTCGTCTTGCCCGAGCCGCTCGGCCCCAGCACGGTGACGATCTCGCCGCTCGAGACGTCGAGGGACGCGTCGTCGAGCGCCGCGTCTCCGTCGAACCTGACCGTGACGGCCTCTACGCGGAGCATCAGAACCAGCCTCCGCGGCGCATGCGCACGCGCTCGACGAGCAGCACGGACACGACCGTCAGCACCATGAGCACGACCGCGAGCGCGTAGGCCTGCGCGACGTTGATCTCTCCGGGTCGTCCGAGGAAGCGGAAGATCGCGACCGGCAGCGTCGGCCGGTCCGGCCGTGCGAGGAACACCGTCGCTCCGAACTCGCCCAGCGAGATGGCGAACGCGAACGCGGCGGCGACGGCGATGCCACGCGAGACGATCGGCAGGTCGATCTCGCGCCTGACACGCCCGGGCGACGCCCCGAGCAGGGCGGCCGCCTCGCGCTGGCGCGGATCGATCGAGCGAAGCGTCGGCACCAGGATCCGGACGACGAACGGGATGGCGACGAGCGCCTGCGCAGCCGGGACGAGCCACGGCGCGGCGCGGAAGTCGAGCGGTGCGGTGTCGAAGGCGATCAGGAACCCGAGCCCGAGCATCACCGCCGAGACGCCGAGCGGCAGCAGGACCAGGCCGTCGAGGACCCGCCCGCGTGTCGTCGCCAGCGCGAACGCCGCGAGGCCGCCGACCGCAAGCGCGATGGCCGTGGCGGCACCCGCGTAGACGACGGAGTTGAGCACGGCCTCCCACGGCGCCGCCAGGAGGACGCTCGTCGGGCGCCCGAGAGCACGGTACGCATCGAGCCCGTGGCCGTCGCCGATGGCGAGCGAGCGCTCCACCAGGACGGCCAGCGGCAGGCCGAGGAAGAGCCCGAGACCGCCGAGGCTCGCACCCACGACGAGCTTGTCCCGCGCTGTGCGAGGAGCGCGGAGCACCTCCGACTCGGGCCGGAGCTGCCCGGTCACGACGACCCTTCGCTCGAGGCGGGTAGCGACCCAGACGGCCGCGACGACGCAGACGAGCTGAACGATCGAGAGAACCGCCGCCGCTCTCAGGTCGAAGAGCCGGACTGCCTGGTTGTAGATCTCGGCCTCGAGCGTCGCATACCTCGGGCCGCCCAGGATCAGGACGACGCCGAACGAGGTGAAGGAGAAGAGGAAGACGATCGCAGCCGCCGCTGCGAGCGCCGGAGCGAGCAGGGGCGCCGTGATCTCGCGGAGGCGCGCGAGCGGTCCCGCTCCGAGGGTGGCCGCCGCCTCGCCGACCCTCGGGTCGAGGGTTGCCCAGAAGGTCCCGACGATCCTCACGACCACCGCGACGTTGAAGAACGCGTGCGCGACGAGGATCGGCGCCCATCCCTGCTCCACGCCGTCCGGGAGGATCGCGACGAACGCGAGCGCGACGACAACGGTGGGAAGCACGAACGGCACCACGACGAGCGCGCCGACGAGACTCCGGCCGCGGAAGCGGTAGCGCCCCAGGACGTACGCGGCAGGCAGGGCGACGGCGACCGTCAGCGCGGTCGACGCGAGCGCCTGCCAGACCGTGAACCACATGATGTCGAGCGTGATCGGGTCGGTCAGGACGTCGAGCGGCGCGTCGCCCTCGCCGCGCAGGCCGCGCTCGACGATGGCCGCGAGTGGGTATCCGAAGAAGAGCGCGAGGAACGTGAGCGGAACGCCGAGAATCAGCGCCCGCCAGGCTCGACCGCTCAGCGGATCACGATATCCGTCCACTCGTCCACCCAGCGCTCTCGGTTCGCCTCGATCTCCTCTGGCGGGAGCTCGAGTGGGCTTTCGGGGACGATCGCGAACTGCTCGAACTCCGGCGGGAGGGCGGTGTCGAGCCGTGCCGGGAAGACGAACATCTGCAGCGGGATGTCCTCCTGGAAGCGCTCGGAGAGCATGAAGTCGATGAGCGCCCGTGCGCCCTCCTCGTTCCGGGCCCCGCGCAGCACGCCGGCGAGCTCCACCTGCCTGAAGCACGACCGCTCCACCACGCCCGTCGGCGCCTCGCTCGGCCGCGGGTCGCGGAAGATCACTTCGGCCGGCGGGCTCGACGCGTACGAGACCACGATCGGTCGCTTCCCCTTGCTGCCGGCGGAGCCCGAGAAACGCGCGTAGTAGGCGTCCTCCCAGCCGTCGACGACGAGGACGCCGTTGGCGCGTAGGCCGCGCCAGAACGCCTGCCAGTCGTCGTCGCCGTACGACGCGATCGTCGCGAGCAGGAACGCGAGCCCCGGAGTCGAGGTCGCCGGGTTCTCGACGACGAGCAGGTCCCGATACGGCGCGAGCAGCAGGTCCGAGAGCTCGCTCGGCGGGTCGAGCTCCCGCTCGGCGAACCACGCCTGGTCGTAGTTGAGACACACGTCGCCCCGGTCGATCGGCGTCGCGCGGTGCTCCGGGTCGAGGATGAGCTCCGGGTCGACGGTCGCGAGCTGGGGCGACTCGTACTCGTCGAACACGTCGCCCTCGAGCGCGCGCTGGAGCAGGTTGTTGTCGACCCCGAACAGCACATCGCCTTCCGGGTTTCCGGCCGTCAGGAGCGCCCGCGTGACGAGCTCGCCGGCGTCGCCCGCCTTGAGGATCCGGAGCGTCAGGCCGCTCTCCTCCTCGAACGCCCGCTTGACCTCGTCGGAGACCGCGAACGAGTCGTGCGTGACGAGCACGACCTCCCTCGGCTCGTCGCCGCCCCCTCCGCAGCCTGCGACAGCGAGCGCGAAACCCACCGTGACCGCGCAGAGCGTCTTGTGACACAGTGTCACTTGGCTTCCTCCGGTCGTATCGCGAGGAGCACGCCTTCCTCGAGCGACACGTGCGCGGTTTCCGTGGCGAACACGTTCGAGATGCCGCGGCTCGTCCCGGTCTCGAGCGTCTCCCCTCGAAGCGGATACGCGAGCCCCGCCGTCGTCACACCCTTGGCCGGCCCGCCCACGGCGAGCAGCGAGACGAGCTCGCCGGGCGTTCCCTCGAGCGTGCGTGCCAGGCGCACGACATGGACCCAGGCGCCGCCGACCAGCGCGTCGACCTGTGCACCGGCGTACCGCTCCGAAGCCAGGAGGAGCAGCGTCGAGAGCTGGTGGTCAAGCCGGCCGCCGTCGCCCGCCAGCACGAGGATGCGCCGCGGCTCCAGTGCGGCCGCGGCGTCGAGCGCGAGCTCGAGATCCGTCGCGTTCTTCTCCTCCGGGTGGCGCTCTATCCGGGTGCCTGCCGCTTCGGCCACCGCCACCGCCTCGGGGGACGCGGAGTCGAAGTCTCCGACGGCGTGTGCCACTTCGAGTCCGAGCGAGAGCGCGTGCTCGAGCCCTTTGTCCGCTGCGACCACGGGAGCGCCGAGCGGCGCGGCCGCGGCAGCACGAGGATCCGGCGGCTCTCCGCCCGACACCACCACGACTACCTCGTCCGACACGGCTTCCTCCGCTGGCATTACCCAGATCAGGTTCTGCGGGTCGGCGGCGCTTCAGTCCGCCCTCTCAGCCCGGTTGCCCCGAGCTCCCCGTTACGTCCGGGTCATCGTAGACGGATACGCTCGCGCCATGACGAGCGCCACACAGATCCGCCGGAACACCGTCCTGCTCGCTTTGTGTCTCGTCACGCTCTCCGGCGTCCTGCAGCTCGCCGCCGCCGTCGCCACGATCACCCTCGTCCTCGTCACCGGGATCGAGTCCGTCCTCGGTCTCGGGCCTGCGATATTCCTGACCGCAGGGGCGCTCGCCGCACTCCCTGCCGGACGCCTGATGGACCGGTATGGGCGCGTTCCCGTGCTCGCGGGAGGGTTCGTTGTCGGCCTGGCGGGCTGCTTGCTGACCGCGCTCGGATGTATCGCGGACTCCGCGCCGCTCGTCGTCCTCGGCTTCCTCGGTGTGGGCGGCATGAACGGTGCGGTGCTCCTCTCGCGGACAGCCGTTGCGGACATGTATCCCGAGTCTCGCAAGGCCCGGGCCATCTCCTACGTGCTCTTCGGCGCGCTGTTCGGTGCGGCGCTCGGGCCGCTCGTGTTCCGGCCGCTGTTCGCCGGGAAGGACATCGAGCTCGACACGCTCATCGTCCCGTGGCTGGCAGCAGGAGCGATGTGTGTCGTCGGGCTCATCTTCGCCCTCGCGATTCGCCCGGATCCGCGGACGGTCGCGCTGGAGCTCGAACGCGCCGGACTCAAGCCCGGGGCAGTACCGACGTCGGAGCCTGCGGCGCCGCTCGGCCAGATCCTGCGGCGGCCCGGTGTTCCGGCGGCCGTCGTCGCTGCGGTCGCCAGCCTGGCGGTGATGGCCAGCGTGATGAACCTGAGCGGCTACATCGTCGTGGGGCACGATCACGAGCAGGCTGACGTCTTCACGGTCATCAGCCTCCACATCGTGGGGATGTTCGGGCTCGTGCTCGTCGTCGGCCAGCTCGTCGACCGCGTCGGGCGCCACCGTGCGCTGATCGGCGGGCTGCTGGTGATGGCCGTGTCCACGGTGATGCTCGCGTGGGTCGTTGCGATCCCATCCCTGTCGGTCTCCCTCTTCCTGCTCGGTCTGGGGTGGAACGTCTCCTACGTCGCCGCGTCGGCGGAACTCGTCACGCACGCGAGACCCGTCGAGCGTCAGGGCCTCGTCGGCCTCACCGACCTCGTGGCCGGGCTCACGGCGGCGGCGCTCGCGCTGATCGGCGGACTCGCGTACTCGGAGTGGGGCGTCGTCGCGATCGCGGTCGGTGCCACGATCTTCGTCGTCGCCCCCGCGGTCTTGCTCTCGGTGCGGCGGCCACCCGCCGTCGCACCCGAGCCGGCCGCATGAACGAGTGAGGGGCGCCTCGCAGCGCCCCTCTCGTTGCTTCTCCTGCTCGAAGGTCTACTTCCCTCGGTGGATCACGATGCTGCCGCCGGCGATCGCCTGCGGATCGGCTGCATCGATGTCTTCAGAGACGCCGGCGCGGTTGTCGTAGACGATCGCGCTGGTTCCCTTGTCCCAGATCTTGATCCGGAACTTGTCCGGAGAGCCGTCGTACGCAGTGAGCAAGAAGCCGTAGCTTCCGCCCCCGTTGAGCTTTCCGTCGCCCTTGTACTGGGCCTTCGTCCCGTTCGCCGAGACGACGAGCCACTGGTACGCCGTGCTGTGGAAGTTGAACGTGGCGAAGTGCAGCTGGAACTCCGTCTGCCCTTCGGGCACGTTTGCGCCCTTCTTGTACTTCGAGACGAACCCGAAGTTGGCGCGACCCGTGAGCGTCGGGCCGTACGCGTACGCGCCGGCCGGCGAGTTGATCCAGCCACCACCGGTGACGAACCCGGCGGACGGGTCGAACACGACGACGAACTCGTACTTCGACGTCGCCGAGCCGGTGTCGTCATCGGTCACGGTCACTCCGACCGTGTAGACGCCTGCGCTCGCGTAGGTGTGCGTGTCCGTGCAGGAGCCGGTTCCCGAGCCGCTTCCGTCGACCGTCGTGTTCGGACCGCCGTCGTCCCACGAGTACTCGCACGTGTGCATGTCGGCAGTTCCGACGTCGGTGTAGTTCGTCGTAACGCTGGCCGAACCGCCGACGGCGACCGGCCCTGACGGCCCGGTCATCCCGGTGATCACCGGGGCGACGTTCGAGATGCGCGCAGTCAAGGCATCGCTGTCGCTCTTCGAATCGGGTGCGCCGTTGGTCGTGCCGTTGTCGGTAACGGTGATCGTCACCGTGTAGTCGTCGGCAGGCGTCCCGCTCGGGTCGTCGTCGAGGTACTTATGTGAGCCCGTGCACGTCCCGGGAGTCGAGCCGCTCGGTTCGACGACGGTGCCGCTCGAAACCGCGGGTCCGTCACCCCAAGTGATCGAACAGGTGTGTGTGTCACCGGCCTCGACATCGGTGAAGGTCGCGCTTGCCGAGATCGTGTCGTTCTCGTTCCCCGTCTGGTTCGCGCCGGCAGTCACAACAGGAGCGTCATTGACCGCGGTCACCGTCACGCTGACGGTCGCCGTGTCGCTCTTGAAGTCGTCGGCCGGTGGGCTTCCGCTCTGGCCGTTGTCCTGGATCGTGTACGTGAAGGAGTCGGGTCCGAAGTAGTTCGCCGCCGGCGTGTACGTGATCGTGTCGTCGGCCGGGTTGCCGGGCGTCCCGTTGTTGTCGACCACGGCCGTGCCGTGCGCCGGGGTGGAGACACCCGTGATCGTGAGCGTCTGCGAGCTCTCGTTCGTCGGCCCCTCCGAGTCGTTGTCGAGGACGTCGATCGAGTTCGCGCCCGAGTCCTCGGCCACCGTCTTCGAGTCGTCGACGGCGTCCGGCGGGTCGTTCACTGGAGTCACCGTCACGCTGACGGTCGCCGTGTCGCTCTTGAAGTCGTCGGCCGGTGGGCTTCCGCTCTGGCCGTTGTCCTGGATCGTGTACGTGAAGGAGTCGGGTCCGAAGTAGTTCGCC
>DASUCI010000320.1:0-22875 GCA_035762825.1 Gaiellaceae bacterium
CCCGCCGGACGTCTCGGCGGATCTCGTCGCGCTCGTCACGGCGCCGGTGCTCGTCGCCTGCTCCGGCGCGAAGTCGCTCCTCGACATCCCGGCCACCGTCGAGCACCTCGAGACGCTCGGCGTCCCCGTCCTCGGCTACCGGACGGACACGCTGCCGCTCTTCTACGAGGCGAGCGGAGGGCCGGCGGTGAGCCAGCGCGTGGACGACGCGCAAGCGGCGGCCCGGATCGCGGCTGCGCACTGGGAGCTCGGCGCCTGCGGGCTCCTGCTCACCAACCCGCCACCGGAGAGCATCGAGGTAGCCGACCT
Organism: Gaiellaceae bacterium; assembly: GCA_035762825.1. Lineage (GTDB taxonomy): Bacteria > Actinomycetota > Thermoleophilia > Gaiellales > Gaiellaceae > GMQP-bins7. The sequence goes on from DASUCI010000320.1 coordinate 310, forward strand.
GATCGAAGAAGCCGTCGCCGCAGCCGCGCGCGAGAGCGTCTCCGGGCAGGCGGTCACGCCGTTCGTGCTCGCGTACCTGCACGAGCACTCGGGCGGCCGAACCCGCGCGGTGAATCGGGCGCTCGCCGTCGCGAACGCGCGGCTGGCAGGCGACGTCTCGGTAGCGTTCGCCGCCCTGTGAGCCTGTACGCCGCCGTCAGGGACCTCCCGCTCACCGTCGACGAGTACGACCTCGAGCTGCTCGAGCTCCAGGCGCGCGCGGACTTCCTGCGCAAGACGACCGTCGTCCGACTTCGGGGCAACGGCGAGGAGGGGCTCGGCGAGGACGTCACCTACCACGGAGAGGAGCACGACCGGCTCCAGGAGCGCGGCCCCGATCTCCCGCTGACCGGCTCCTGGACGCTGCACACCTTCTCCGAGCACCTCGCGACCTTGCCGCTGTTCGACGCGGAGCCGGCCCAGCACGCGTACTACGACTACCGCCGGTGGGGCTTCGAGAGCGCAGCGCTCGACCTCGCGCTCCGCCAGGCGGGAACGTCTCTCGGCGACGCGATCGGCCGGAAGTCGCGAGCGGTCTCGTTCGTCGTCTCGGGAGGGCTCGGCGAGCCCCCGTCCACGGAACGGTTCCACGCGTGGCTCGCCCTGTACCCGACGCTCCGCTTCAAGCTCGACGCGAACTCGAGCTGGACGGACGAGCTGATCGCCGAGCTCTCGGCGACCGGAGCCGTCGACTCCATCGACTTCAAAGGGCAGTACCGGGGAACGGTCGTCGACACGCCTCCCGACCCCGCGCTGTACAGGCGGGTCGCCGAGGGCCTTCCGAGCGCCTGGCTCGAGGATCCGGCACTCACGGACGAGACGCTGCCCGTGCTCGAGCCGCACCGCGACCGTGTGACCTGGGACGCGATCATCCACTCCGTCGACGACATCGAGGCACTCCCGTGGGCGCCGAGGACCGTGAACGTGAAGCCCTCGCGCTTCGGGTCGGTCGAGCGCCTCTTCGCCGCCTACGACTACTGCGAGGCGCAGGGCATCGGCGCCTACGGCGGTGGGCAGTGGGAGCTCGGCGTCGGCCGCGGCCACATCCAGCTCCTAGCGGCTCTGAACCATCCGGACACGCCCAACGACGTGGCGCCGCGCGAGTACAACCTCGATCCGCAGCCCGCGCTCCCGTCGAGCCCGCTGACCGTGACGCCGCGCGGGACCGGCTTCCAGGCCCTGTAGGGGCGAGATATATCTCGCCCCTACGAGCGGCCGACGCCCAAGCCGGTCTCCGGGTCGAAGAGGTGGAGCCGGTCGACGTCGACCGCGACCTCCAGCGGCTCGCGCTCGCGCGCGCGCGTCTCCCGCTCGAGCCGGGCGACGAAGCGGACGCCGCTCCCTCGCGCCTGTTCCGCCGCGGCTCGGGTCACGGCATCCTCGGGCTCGTCCACCACGTGTGCCTCGAGCACCTCCTCGGAGGCGACCGGCTCGGCGGCGACGTTGAAGTGCACGTAGACCTCGGAGCCCATGTCCTCGCGGATGTCGCACACGATCGAGAGCCGCCGGTCCTCCGGGGTGTCGGGAACGAGGGAGGCGTCCTCCATGTCCTCGGGCCGAAGCCCGAGCACGACCGGACGACCCTCGAATCCGTCGAGACCTGGATGGCGTGCCAGCGTCTTCTCGGTCAGGCGAAGGCGGTGCTCGCCGAAGCCGGCCCAAAGGTCCCCGTTCGTCCGTGTGAGATCGGCAGTGACGAGATTCATCGCCGGTGAGCCGATGAACTCGGCGACGAAGAGGTTGCGCGGCCGCTCGTAGAGCACCTGCGGCGCCTCGATCTGCTGCAGGAGGCCGTTCCGCATCACGGCGACCCGGTCGCCCATCGTCATCGCTTCGGTCTGGTCGTGGGTCACGTACACGGTCGTCACGGCGAGGTCGCGCTGGATCCGCGCGATCTCGGCACGCATCTCCACGCGCAGCTTCGCGTCGAGGTTGGAGAGCGGCTCGTCCATGAGGAACGCCTGCGGGTTCCGGACGATCGCCCGACCCATCGCCACGCGCTGACGCTGGCCGCCCGAGAGGGTGCGCGGCTTCTTCTCCAGCGAGTCGGTCAGTCCCAGAATGTGTGCAGCCTCGCGGACGCGGCGGTCGATCTCGTCCCTGGGCAGGCCCCGCATCTTCAGGGCGAATCCCATGTTCCTGTACGCGCTCATGTGCGGATAGAGCGCGTAGTTCTGGAAGACCATCGCGATGTCGCGGTCCTTCGGCGGGAGGTCGTTGACGACCCGGCCGTCGATCTTCACGTCGCCGGACGTGATCGTCTCGAGGCCCGCGATCATGCGCAGCGCGGTCGTCTTCCCGCACCCCGACGGCCCGACGAAAACGACGAACTCGCCCGCACCGACCTGCAGGTCGAGGTCGGTGACCGCCTTCGTCCCGTCGGGATAGACCTTCGTCAGGCTCTCGAGCTGGATCTCAGCCACGTTGTCTCCGAGGCCAATCTACTAGGATCGGACGGGTCGGATGGAGGCGCACGCTGCGCGGGCCGAGAGACGCTGGCGGCACGTTCTCGAGAGCCGCCGCGTCCTCGCGGTCCTGCTCATCGCGCCCGCCGTCGTCTTCATGGCGCTGGTCGTCGGCGTCCCGTTCGCCTGGGCGATCTACCTCAGCTTCACCGACGCCATCGGCGGATCGCTGACTGGCAACTGGGTCGGCTTCGACAATTTCACGAACGCCTGGGAGGACGACAACTTCCGCCGTGCGGTCCGGAACACGCTCATCTTCACGCTCGGCTCCCAGGCGATCGTCCTCGTCGGCGCCGCAGTTCTCTCGAACTTCCTCGTGCGCGACTTCCGCGGGAAGTGGATCGTGCGCTTCCTCGTCGTCCTCCCGTGGGCGGCTCCCGTGGTCCTCTCCACCATCGCCTGGCTCTGGCTTCTCGACTCCCTGTACAGCGTCACGAACTGGACCCTGGCGAGCCTCCACCTCGACAACGGGCTCGTCTGGCTGCTCGGAGCCGTGAACCTCGAGGAGGACGCCCAGGTGCCGCTGCAGTGGCTCGGTCGCCCGAACCTGGCGCTACTCGCGCTCACGATCGTGCACGCCTGGCGCATCCTCCCCTTCGCCGTGGTGATCTTCATCGCCGGCCGTGCCTCGATCCCGAACGAGGTCGAGGACGCATCGAGGATCGACGGCGCTACGGGCGTGAAGAAGCTCTGGTACGTCGACATCCCGCTCCAGCTCCCGATCGCTCTGGTCGCCGTGCTGTTCGGGATCGTGTTCACCGCGGTCGACTTCGCGGTCGTCTACATCCTCACCCGCGGCGGCCCGTTCAACTCGACCCAGGTCTTGCCGACGTGGGCCTACTTCATCGGGATCGACGGCGGCTCGCTCGGCGAGGGCGCCGCGATCTCCCTGTTCCTGTTCCCGCTGCTCGTGGTCGTCACCGTCGCGATGCTGTTCTTCGCGAGAAGGGCGCAGGTCTCCTGATGATCGACCGATGACGCGGCGCCAGAAGCTGACGACGTACGCGGTCGTGGTGCCTTTCGCGATCTTCCTCGCGTTCCCCTTCTACTTCGCGCTCGTGACGATGTTCAAGACGAACCTCGACCTCGCGAACGTGGAGAACTCGCCCTACATCTACAACGATCTCGAGGGGAACTTCCAGTGGGACTTCTGGAACTACGCGACGTTCGAGCACGTCACGTTCCTGTTCGAGGACACGAACTACCCGCGCTGGCTCCTGAACACGGCCCTCGTCGGTCTCGCCGTCGTCGCCATCACGTTGGCCCTCGCCATGCCGGCCGGCTACGCGCTCGCGCGGCTCGCCGGCGGCTGGGGTCAGGGAGCAGGCGTGGCGATCTTCCTCGTCTACCTCATTCCCCCCACGCTGCTCTTCCTCCCGCTCTCGCGGCTCATCACGCAGCTCGATCTCAAGGACTCGCTCTGGTCGCTCGTCCTGATCTACCCGTCGTTCACCGTGCCGTTCGCGACCTGGCTGTTGATGGGCTTCTTCAAGACCATCCCGCAGGAGCTCGAGGACGCGGCGCTGATCGACGGCGCGTCACGGTTGAGGGCATTCGCGGTCATCGTCCTCCCGATCTCGCTGCCCGGGATCCTGACCGTCGTGATCTTCGCGTTCTCGCTCTGCGTCAACGAGTTCATCTACGCGTTCACGTTCATCTCGAGTTCGGAGCAGCGGACCGTCTCCGCCGGCGTCCCGAACGACCTGATCCGCGGCGACGTCTTCTTCTGGCAATCCTTGATGGCTGCAGTGCTCATCCCGGCGATTCCGCTCGCGCTCCTCTACAACGCGTTCCTCGACCGCTTCATCAAAGGCTTTACAGGTGGCGCCTTCAGGTAGAGAATCGACTCGAAAGGAGGTACCCGTGGCAGACGTATCGGAGGAGCTCCAGCGCCCGAGCTCGAGACTGACCCGAGGTGACCTGCTCAAGAAGGGAGCCGCTGGAGCTTTCGCGGCGTCGATGTTCGGCGGTCTCGCCGACAAGTCCTTCGGGTTCTACGGACCGCTGCAGTTCGCGCACAAGCAGCTCGCAGGCGAGCTGCGGATCATGCAGTGGGCGCACTTCGTTCCCGCCTACGACCAGTGGCTCGACAACACCTACGTCAAGCGCTGGGGCGAGGCGAACGACGTCGAGGTCAAGGTCGACCACATCAACAACGCCCTGCTCTACTCGACCGGCGCGTCGCAGGTCGCGGCGCAGAGCGGGCACGACCTGTTCTGGTTCATCTCGCCGCCGTCGACGTTCCAGAAGCAGACCATCCCGGTGACCGACCTCGTCCAGGAGGTGTCGAGGAAGCTCGGTCCGATGTCGAGGGTCGCGAGGAAGAGCACCTACAACCCGAAGACGAAGCAGTTCTACGGGTTCCCGGACGACTACGCGCCCGACCCGGTCCAGTACCGCCGAAGCTACCTGCAGGAAGCCGGCGTGAGCCTCAACACGTGGGAGGACCTGCGGAAGGGAGCACCCAAGCTCAAGCAGCTGGGACACCCGGTCGGCCTCGGCATGTCGAACGAGATCGACTCGAACATGCTGCTCACGTCGCTCCTCTACTGCTATGGCGGCTTCATCCAGAACGAGGAGAACCGCATCGTCATCGGTCAGGGCTCGAACCGCCGCGGCGCCATCCAGGCGCTGACGGTCATGCGCGACATCTACCGAAACGGCATGACCGACGAGGTGTTCGCCTGGACAGCCGCGTCGAACAACCAGGCGTTCGTCGCCGGCCGGCTCTCGGTCGCGCTCAACGCGATCTCGATCGCTCGCACGGCGGAGAACTCCGGAAACACGACCATCTCCGACGACACGTGGCTCGCCTCGATTCCACGTGGCCCTGCGATGCGCATGGGCAACGAGCACGTCATGGGCGTCTTCGTCATCTGGAAGTTCGCCAAGAACAAGGAGGCGGCGAGGAAGTACCTCGTGGACCAGCAGCTCGGCTACCGCGAGCACTTCGTCCGCAGCCAGTTCTACAACTTCCCGGCCTGGACGGGCGCGATCAAGGGCGGATTCAAGTCCATTCGCCAGATGACCGCGCAGGACACCCACAAGCCGAAGGGCAAGTACACGATCCTCACGACGATCGCCGAGAAGTACACGACGAACCCGGGCCATCCGGGAAACACGACCCCGGTGATCGACGAGATCTTCAACACGTACCTCATCCCGCAGATGTTCGCCGAGGTGGCGCAGGGGAAGATGACCCCCGCCGAGGGCGTCTCCGCCTTCGCGCGGAAGGCGAACGCGATCTACCGCAAGTGGAAGAACCAGGGGCTCGTGTAGCCCACATCCGAGGGCCCCGGCAACGGGGCCCTCGTTCTAGACGCGAACGACGGCCTTCGCGCCTGCAGCCTGGTGCGCCCAGGCCTCCGCGACCTCGTCGAACGCGAAGGTCTCGACGTCGATCCTGATCCTCCCGGCGGCGACATGCCCCGCGACCTCGAGGTAGGCGTCGCGAAGGTCCGCGGGCGAGAGCACGAAGTTCGAGTGGCCGAGGATCGAGAGGCCCTTGAGCCGCACCGAGCCCGACGTGAGAGTCGCCTCCGGCCCGGCGGACTGGCCGACCTGGACGACGCGGGCTCGCGGCGCCGCGGCGTCGACGGCGGCCCGGATCGGCTCGCCCCACAAGGGATCGACGATCAGCGTCGGGCCGTCGCCGCCGCACGCCTCGCGGAACCGTTCCTCGAGATCGTCACCCTCGAGCAGCACGACCTCGTCCGCGCCGAGCTCGCGTGCCCGCTCGAGCTTGTCGGCGTTCCTCCCCGCGGCGACGATCCTCTCTGCCCCGAGGACGCGCGCCGCCTGAACGGCCACCGATCCGACGGTCCCCGTCGCCCCCAGGACGAGCACGCGGTCGCCCGCTCGTACCGGCGCACGCCGTGCCACCGGCGCCCAGCCGGCGATCCCGGCGATCCCGCAGGCCGCGGCCGCCGCGTCGTCGAGGTCGCTCGGCACGGGGATCCCCAGCGCGGCAGGGAAGTCGACCCGCTCCGCCAGGAACCCGTCGCGGGCGGTTCCGAAGCCCTCGCCGAAGAGGTACGTCCGCTCGCCGTCGACGAGCCCGACTGCCTCGCAGCCGGGAACGTACGGCAGTAGCGGATGGCCCCGCGGAAAGCGGCCCGAGCCGACGGCGAGGTCGATCGGGTTCAGCGCGACGGCGAGAACTTCGATCTGGCCGCCGCCGTCGACGTCGACGACCTCGGGCGGAGCGCCGAGCGCGGGTACCCGGGCTACACGCACGCTTCTGCTACTCGAGGCTCGACAGGAACGTGTCGACGGGAATCAGCGGGAGCGACTCCAGCTTCGCGCTGCCCCTCGCTCCGAGCGCGATCGAGACCTTCGCGATGGTCAGGTCGTCGGGCGCCTCGACGACGTTGACGAAGTCGTATGCGCCGAGCGCGGCCCACTGGTGCAGCACCTTCGCGCCCATCTCCTCGACGTCCTTGTTCACCTCGGCGAGCCGCGCGGGATTGGCGTGGAGGGTCTGGACGCCCTTCTCGGTGAGCGTCGTCAGCATCAGGTAGGTCGGCATCTCGCTCCTTTCGGCCTCACTTGACGGAACCGGCGAGCAAGCCTTGCACGAAGTAGCGCTGGAAGAGGAAGAACACGACCAGCGGGATCGCGAGCGAGATGAAGGCAGCCGGCGCGATGAGCTCGATGTTCGCGCTGAACTGCCTCATTTGGGAGAAGATCGCGACGGTGATCGGCTGGGTGTCGCGCGCGAACGTCAGCGCGACGAGGAGGTCGTTCCAGACCCAGAGGAACTGGAAGATCGCGAGCGACGCGATCGCCGGCAAGCCCAGCGGGATGATCACGCGGACGAAGATGCGGAACTCCGACGCCCCGTCGATCCGTGCCGCCTCGAGCAGGTCGCGCGGGATCCCGATGAAGAAGTTCCGCAGGAGGAAGATCGCGAACGGCAGCCCGAACGCGGTGTGGAAGAGGACGAGCCCCGGGATCGTGTCGAACAGTCCGAGATCGTTGTACAGCGAGAAGATCGGGATCAGCGCCATCTGGATCGGGACGACGAGAAGCGCGACGACGATGATGAACAGCCAGTCGCGCCCCGGAAACTCGAGCCACGCGAACGCGTAGGCGGCGAGGGCCGCGACGGCGATGGGCAGGATCGTCGCACCGAGCGAGATCCAGAGCGTCGTCCAGAGCGAGGACGTGATCGCCTCGTTGTCGAGGATCTCGCGGTAGTTGTCCAGCGTCGCGAGACTCGGGGACGTGATGACCTCCCACCAGCCGGTCGTGCTGATCTGCGTAGGCTCGAGCAGCGACGTGAAGAAGAGGCCGAGCGTCGGGACGAGCCAGAGCAGGCCGATGAACGCGAGCACGATGTAGACGGGCGTCCGGGTGAGGAAGCGGATGATCTTGGCAGACACCGGATCCGAGCTCGCGGCCGGCGCGGCGACGGGCGCCTCGATCGGGGCGGCGGTCGTGGACACTTACATCTCCCTCCGGAAACGCCTGACGTTGAGGACGAGGATCGGGATGACAAGCAGAAACAGGAACACGGCGATCGCCGCTCCGAGGCCAAGGTCGTTCACGCCGCCGAATGAGGTCCGCCACATCGCCAGGGCGATCACGTTCGCGTCGTCCTGTACCGAGCCCGGTGCAATCGAGATCACGATGTCGAAGACCTTGAGAACGTAGATCAGCATCGTCACGAACACGACGGTGAGGACAGGCGCGAGCAGTGGCACCGTGACGCGGCGGAAGACCTGCCACTCGGTCGCCCCGTCGGTGCGCGCGGCCTCCAGGAGATCGCGGGGAATCGCGGCGAGGCCGGCGGCGATCACAACCATCGCGAACCCCGCCCACACCCAGATGTACGCCATCATGATCGCGGGCGTGATTAAGCTCGCGCCGAGCCACGAGACTCCGGCGTATGGCTCCGAGAACGTGTCTGGCCCGATCGCCGCCTGATACAAGCCGGCCTCGATGCCCTCGAACGCAAACGTGCCGTCAGGCTCCGTCTGGGTCTCGACGACCGTGCCTCCACCTTCGCCGCGAAGCTCGACCGTGATCCCGGGCAGCCCGAGCTCCTCCTTTTCGACTTCGCCGGGCGTGCCCCCGCCGGGCTTGAAGTCTCTCCAGACGACGCCGGTTATCCCGCCGGCGAGCGCCTCCGGCACCACCGCCTGAACCGCATCGGCCGGAACGTCCGAGCTGCGAATGCCGGTGAGCCCCAGCTGCGCCACATCTCCTGCTGCGAGAGGCTTCTCTAGCACGAGCCCGCCTGCAGGGCCTCCCTGCAAGTCGTCGGTCGAGGGCTGTGCGGCCGACAGGACACCGGACGGCGACACCGCGTCCTTCACCACCGCGATTGCTGCGTTGACCGTGCCTTGCGACGGGTCCTTTTCGTACATCAGCCGCCAGATGACGCCTGCTGCGAAGAGCGAGATCGCCATCGGCATGAAGACGACCACCTTGAATGCGACCGAGAAGCGGATCCGCTCGAGGAGGACGGCGAACACGAGCCCGATCGCGGTCACGAACGCCGGCACGATGAGCAGCCACAGGAAGTTGTTCTTGATCGCGGTGACGAGCGTGTCGTCGGTGAAGAGCGTCTCGTAGTTGTCGAGACCGATGAACTCGTCCCCGTCGCGGTCGTAGAAGCTCCGGATGATCGTGCGGATCGTCGGGTAGACGACCCACACGCCGAGGAGCACGAGCGTCGGCGCGAGGAAGATGATCGGCATGCCGTACTTCTGAAAGAAGCCTGGCTCACCGTCGGTCGGTGGAAGCCCCCTCCTGGGGGCTTCCACCGTGGGGACGGACTCGCTCATCTCCCGGGCCGGATCACCTAGCTGCCGAACGCCTTTGCCGCGTCAGACTCCATCTGTTGCGTGATCCCGTCGATGTCGTCGGGGTTCTGGACGAAGTCCGTGAACGCCTTGAACAGGCCCTGGCCCGGCGTTCCGCCGAACGCCGACGGTTGCAGGTCGGACAGATCGAAGCGGAAGACCTCCGCCTCGCCAAGGGCGCCCGCTGTGGTGCGAGTGATCTCGTCCGGGTAGATGCTCGTGTCGAGGTTCTTGTTGGGCGACGAGAAGCCGCCACTCGAGGCCCAGGACTCCGCCGACTCAGGAGTCGTGAGGTACTCGAGGAACGCATCGGCAGCGGGGCTGTCCCTGAACTTGACGAAGATGTCTCCGCTACCGACCACCGCGGGAGCAGAGTCCTCGATCGAGGGGAAAGTGAAGACGTTGTAACCGGTCTCCCGCTCGAGGCTGTACTCGCCCTGTGCAGGAGCGAAGTCGCCGAGGACGACCATCGCCGCCTTCGGCGGGTCGTTGAACACGTTCGCGACGGATGCCGGCATCTCCGTCTGCACCGCCTGTTCGGTCCCGCCGACCATGTTGTCGGACTCGCCGACGATGTCCTGCATCAGCGTAAGCGCATCCTTCACGGACTGATCAGTCCACGGGATCTCGTGGTTCGCGAGCTGGTCGTACATCTCCGGGCCCGCCGACCGGATGTAGATGTTCTCGAAGATGTCCGTCATCGGCCAACCGACGTCCACACCGACCGAGTACGGGGTGATGCCGGCTGCCGCCACCGTGTCCCGGACCTCGGTGAGCTGGTCCCATGTCTCGGGCGGCTCGACGCCCGCCTCCTCGAATGCCGGCACGGCGTACCAGATCGTCGACTTGTTGGCGCCCTTCCAGAACAGGCCGTACTGCGTGCCGTCGATCGCGCCGACGTCTGCAACCGACTCGCCGAAGTTCTCGACCATTGCATCGCGGAGGTTGTCCATCGGCTTGATGGCATCCTGTCCTTGGAAGTCCCTCATCAGACCCGGCTGCGCGATCGCAGCGAGGTCGGGCGGGTTCCCGCCTTCGACCGCCGTCGAGAGCAGCGGTGCGAGGTTGTCGCCTCCCGACGTGTACTTGACGGTCACGTTGGGGTAGAGCTCGTTGAAGCCGTCAATGACCTCCTGGAACCGCTCCTGCTCCTCGCCGCTCCAGATCGCCATCACCGAGATTTCGCCCGTGACGTCCTCGCTGCCCTCGGCACCGCCTCCGTCGTCGTCCCCGCCACAACCGGCGGCTACGAAGGCGAGCGCGCCGACGATCAGCGCGAACACGAGCCATCGATACCTCATGCGTCGTCCCCTCCTTGCTGGGTCGGTTCCGTTGTCGGCTTGCCGTTTCCGTAGAGCCCGAGGCCGGTCTCGAGGTCGAAGAAATGGAGTGCCCCCGTCTCGACCGCGACGTCGATCGCCTCGCCGTCCTTGATCCGCGAGCGTGGGCCGAAGCGGCCGACCATGACCGTCTCGTTCTCACTCTCGGCGGCTGCCGTCTTCACGGCGCTTTCCTGTCCTACGTCGCGGGCGAGCTCCCGGACGTCCTCGGTGAGGGCGGGCGGAGCGTCGACCGTGAAGTGGGCGACGATCTCAGAGCCGAGCGGCTCGCGGAGCACGACGACCCCGCGCAGCTTCTGGTCGTCCGGCGTGTCGGGCTCGAGCCGGGCGTCCTCGAGGTTCTCGGGGCGAATGCCGACGACGAGACGCTTGCCGACGTAGGACCGGAGCTTCGGGCGATACGCCAGGAGCTCGTCCGTCAGCTCGAGCGCGTGCTGGCCGATGCGCACGGCCAGCCGGCCGTTCTGACTCTCGATCTCCGCCTCGACGAGGTTCATCGCCGGCGAGCCGATGAACCCGCCGACGAAGAGGTTCACGGGGCGCTCGTACAGCTCCTGCGGCGGAGCGACCTGCTGCAGCTCGCCCTTGCGCATGACCGCGACGCGGTCGCCCATGGTCATCGCCTCGACCTGGTCGTGCGTGACGTAGATCGTCGTGACGCCGAGCTCGTTCTGGAGGCTCGCGATCTCGGCGCGCATGTGCACGCGGAGCTTCGCGTCGAGGTTCGAGAGCGGCTCGTCCATGAGATACGCCTGCGGCTGGCGCACAATCGCCCTCCCCATCGCGACGCGCTGCCGCTGGCCACCCGACAGGTTGCGCGGCTTGCGGTCGAGAAACTCCGTGAGCCCGAGGACGTGCGCCGCCTCGCGGACGCGGTTGTCGATCTCGCCTTTGGGCGCTTTGCGGAGGCGGAGCCCAAACGCGATGTTGTCGTACACCGTGAGGTGCGGGTAGAGCGCGTAGCTCTGGAAGACCATGGCGATGTCGCGATCGCGCGCGGGCAGATGGTTGACGACCCTCTCTCCGATCCGGACCGCGCCTTCGCTGATCGACTCGAGACCAGCCACCATCCGAAGCGCGGTCGTCTTCCCGCAGCCTGAGGGGCCGACCAGGACCATGAACTCCTGGTCGCGGATGTCGAGGCTCAGCTCCGACACCGCGCGCGTTCCGTCGGCGTAGACCTTGCTGACCCGGTCGAAGGTCACGGCTGCCACGTTCACCGCAAATCTACCCCGGGACGGGCGTCAAACAAACCGCGGGCTACGGAGGCGTCGCTTCCGCCCCCCGCTCGAGCCGCGCCCGCTGGTCGTCGTAGAGGACCGACCCGCCGAGAAAAAGCAGCGGCGCGAGCACCGTGTCCGAGAGGAAGATCGCGGTACGGACGGTGTTGTCGGCTTGCGACTCGAGGAGCAGCGCGAGCCCGATCCGCATGAGGAAGAAGAGGATGACGAGGGTCGCGAGCGATCCTGCCGCGTGGACGTAGTCGACCCGTCCGAGCGCGAATCCGCGCCGCAGCGAGGTTGTGAACGACGTCCGTTCCCGCATCGCCACCGGAACCGCGAGGCCGACGAGACCGAGCCAGAGCACCGACGCGAGCGCGAACCACGGGAAGAGCAGCGCCGCCGGGACGAAGACGAGCGAACCGGAGGCGATCGCGATCAGCCACGAGCGCCGCGTCGCGCGCTCCGCCTCGAGCTGGCACGCATAGGCGTACGCCGCGGAGAAGATCGGGGCTGCGGCGAGCAGGACGGCACCGACGACGAACCGGCTCGCGTCGATCGTGAGCTGATTGACGGCCGCGACGACGAAGCCGAGTGGGAGCGCGCGCAGGAAGTTCCTGCCGTAGAGCTTGATCGACTCGGCGACGAGCTGACCGACGGTGCGCTCGGCGGGCGGAAGCGGTGGTTGTATCGGCCGCTCGACCCGCTTGGCTCCGCGCGCCACGGGCGGAGAGGCTACCGGGCGGCTGCTTCGAGCATCCTCGGGAGCGCATCGGCGAGCGCGTCGAGCGCCCGCCCGATCCTCCAGCGCGAGCGGTCGCCTTCCGCGATCTCGTTCGAGATCGCGCGCACCTCGATTCCCGGCACGCCCGCGAGCGCGCACGCGCGGAGAACCGCGAAGCCCTCCATCCCCTCCACGCGCACGTCGGCCGCGCCGCCGACCGCGGCGCTCGTCCCGATCGGCAGCGAGAGCGCCTCCGGCACCGCGTCGCGAAGCGCCGCGAGCAGGCCGGCGTCGGGCTCGATCCGGTCGACGACCGGGATCTCGGCGGCGAGGTCGCGGTAGATCGACTCGCTGCCGATGACGAGACCGCCCGGCGTGATGCCGTGCGCGCCGGCGATCCCGATGTGAAGAACTGCTCCCGGCGCTTCGAGCGCGAGCTGCCGCGCAGTCGCCACGCCCGCTTCGACAGGGCCGATCCCACATACGAACCCGGGCTGCTCGCAGAGCTCGATGTCGGTCGCCGCGACGAGAAGGACGCTGGGCTTCCCCACGCCCGGATCCTACGACCGCAGCAAGAGAAAGACGGGATGGCGCGGTGCCTCGTCGAGCCACGCGTCCTGTGGCGACTCGAGGCTCGCCGCAAAGAGCGGCCGGGTGACGCGGAACAGTCGGTAGTACTCGCGAAGCACCGGAGCCGCGGCCTCCGGGCCGACTTCGGCGATCCTCAGGCGCTCGCGCGTTCGGCCTCGCCGAAGCTCGACCCAGCCGGCCGCGCGCGCGTTGCGCACCCAGTTGCGCTCGCCGTACGGGGCGACGAGCCACCGTTCGTCGCCGTCCCGCACGATCGAGACGGGCGTCGACCACGGCTTGCCGGTCGTGCGTCCGCGAACCGTGAGGAGATGCGTGTGCGGGCCGGCGAGCCCGAACCGCGCGAGCGGTCGAACGACCGCGTTCAGCCCACGGCGCCAGAGACTCTTGCGGTACGGCCGCGGCTCGCCTGCCACGGCCGCGACGTTACCCGGGCGCACACCGAGACCGCCGTGGCTCCTTTGAGAGGTCTCGAAGGAGCCACCGGCGGTCTCGGTCGCCACCGGGTCTGACTCGACGACCCAGATCAGTGCGCGAGCTGGCGGCCTCGCGTGTAGCGCATCACCAGGAAGAGCCCGAGCGCCAGCACGAGCCCGATGCCGAGCCCGATGCCGACCTGCGGCAGCTCGAGGTCGCGGCCCGAGCCGACCGTGACCGGAGTCTGGTCGCTCGTGGGATCGATCCTGAAGCGATCGTCGACCACCGGGGTCGGGTTGTTGCGGATCGCCGCCTCCACGACACGCTCGAACGCGTCGGGAGCGACCAGGACCCGCATGGTCTCGAACGAGCGCTCGCGCGCCTCGAGCGAGCTCACCTTGCCCTTGCCGATACCCGCCTCGAGCGAGCGCTCGCGCGCGTCGAGCATCGTCTCGAGCCGGTTCTGCTCCGCGGCGACTGCGCGATCGATCAGGTCGGGGGAGACGCGAACCTGCTCGCCACGCTGGTCGGCGCCCCAGTTGTCTGCATACGCCGGAATCGCGAACAGGAGAGCTGCGCCGACGGTGGCGGTGATGAGTGAGATCGTCCGGGTCATCGCTCCTTCTCCTTCTGCTCCTGGCGGCCCTCGCGACCACCTGACCCGAGGCTAGGGAGCGGACGACTCGGTTGAAACGGGGGTCTCCCCCGTGTTTGACGGTGCGATCCCCCGTGTTTGAAGAGCGCGCGCGAGCTCCGCACGGTGCCTGATCCCAAGCTTCCCGAAGATGCGCGAGAGATGGCCCTCGACGGTGCGGTCGAAAGGTAGAGGGCTGCCGCGACCTCGCTCTCGGCCTCTCCCTCGAGCGCGAGCGCGACCGCTCCGCCGGCAACGCGCTCGACGAAGTCCCGCAGAGACCGAAGCTCGGCCTCGCGACCGACGACTTCCGCCGTTACCGGCGATCGTACGCCTGCTCGAGTCATCGCTCCAGCCTGAGACAGGCTGTACGCCCCCGTCAGTCCGGCTTACCCGCCATGCCGCGACGTAACCCGGGCACACCGAGACCGCCTCTCGGCGGTCTCGGTCGCCACCGGGTCTGACTCGACGACCCAGATCAGTGCGCGAACGGGCGGACGTGCCTGGCGCGCAGCGCCAGCGCGATTCCCAGCAGGAGGACGATGCCGATGCCGAACCCGATGCCGACCTGCGGAAGGTCGATCTCGCGGCCGGAATTCGTCACGGAAACCGTCTGCGGGACGTTCGAGTGATCGATGCGGAACCGGTCGTCCGCGACGACGGGGGCCGCGTACTCGCCCAGACCGTAGAGGCGGTTGAGCCCGTCGCTCCGAGCGTCGAAGCCGGCCGACTGCTCGCTCGTGGTCCTGCCCGGCCTCTCGACCAGAGCCCTCTCACGGAGGTCGACGGGATTCGCATACTCGCCG
Organism: Gaiellaceae bacterium; assembly: GCA_035762825.1. GTDB lineage: Bacteria > Actinomycetota > Thermoleophilia > Gaiellales > Gaiellaceae > GMQP-bins7. Next base: position 15,352 of record DASUCI010000320.1, read on the forward strand.
AGCCCGTAGAGGCGGTTCAAGCCCTCGCTGCGCGCATCCACGACGGGCTGGCTGCCAAGGCCTCGCTCACGAGCGTCGAGCATCTCGAGCTTCTGCTGCTGGATCCCAGCCGCCGCGGCACGCTCGAACCAGTCGGGACTGGTGACCGTCGTCGGCTGCGCCTTGTCGGCACCCCAGTTGTCGCCGTATGCCGGAATCGCGAACAGGAGAGCTGCACCGACGGTGGCGGTGATGAGTGAGATCGTCCGGGTCATCGCTCCTTCTCCTTCTGCTCCTGGTGGCCCTCGTAACCACCTGGCCCCGAGGCTAGGGAGCGGAAGACTCGGCCGAAACGGGACCACCACCTGTGTTCGACCCCGGTACCCCCTGTTCTTGAGTCGGGGCCAGCACTGAAGCAATCTCCCTGCGGTTGCGGACCCCGAGCTTTCCGAAGATGTGGGCCAGGTGGCCCTCGACGGTGCGCTCGGAGAGGAACAGCGCCGCAGCAACCTCACGGTTCGTCTTCCCCTCGACGACGAGCGCCGCGACGCGAACCTCAGCGGGCGTGAGCGCGCCCGGCGTCGCAGCCCGACCGCTGATCCGCTTGAGCTCCGTCCGCGCCCGTTCCGCCCAGAGCGCGGCGCCGATCCCCTCGAACACCGCAACCGCCTCCTCGAGGGTGGCGCGAGCCTCACGCCGGTGCTTCAAGCGACGCTGCGCGGCGCCGAGCGCGAGCAGCGTGCGGCCCTTGTCGAGCGGCAGCTCGACCCGCGCGTGCAGTTCGAGCGCAGCCTCGAAGGCGCGCAACCCCGACTCCAGCTGTCCGGCCTGAGCGCCGAGCAGGCCTCGACAACGCAGGCAGTTGGCGAGCGCGGACACGCGCTCGAGCCGCTGCGCGTCTCCCTCGTACCAGTCGAGGAGCTCGACCGCCTCGTCTCGACGACCGAGGTGGGTCAGAGCCTCGATGTGGTCGATGACGAAACGGAGCGCGCCTGGCTCGCCGAAGCGCTGGCTCCGAGCGAACTCGATGATCGGGCGGAGCTCGCGGTCGGCGGTCTCCGGATCTTCGAGCGACAGCGCCAAGTGACCGAGGCCCGTGCGCGCGACGAGCTCGGCGGGGCGGCCGGCCGTCGTCGGAACGAGCTCGAGGGCTCGCTCGGCTGCGGATCGCACTGCCTCTGGATGTCCGAGCTGCGCCTCGATGAGCGCTTCGATCGCGAGGTTGTACGCGTGGGGCATCAGCTGACCCGACTGGCGTGCAAGCTCCTGGCCTGCGAGCGCGCTGCGGCGAGCAGCGTCGAGCTCTCCGAGCAGCGACTCGATCATGGCGGTGAGCAGGAGCACGTAGGGCCGGGAGCTCTCGTCACCCAGGTCCTGACATCGCTGCAGAGCCTCGTGGTTTGCCTGCCGCGCCCGTTCGACCGAGTCCGTCCACCACCAGTAGACGGATGCCATCCAGAGGGGCTGCCCGAGAACGCGTCTGTCGCTCGCGGCGTGCTGTACGGCAAGCGCCCGAGCGAGCGTCTCCGCGGCTGTGCTTCTCCCGAGCAGCGTCTCGGGAAGGAGCTTCGAGCCCAGCGCTTCCGCAGCCAGGGCTTCGTCACCGAGCTCGGCAGCGAGTTGGGCCGCCAGCTCGGCATGGTCAACGGCGTCCTCGAGCTGCTCGCGCCTGCGGAAGAGGCAGGTCGCGACGCCTTCGTGCGCAACCGCGAGCGTCTCGCGGTCATCGTCCGCTTCTTCGATCGCCTGGAGGAACAGCGCGGTCGCCTCGTCCTGCGCCTGGTACGACCGCACGCGTGCGAGCCGCACGAGCGCGCGCGCTCGCAGCCCGCCCGGCGCAAGGTTCGTGATCACCGCGTGGAGCTGTTCCGCTGCCCGCACCGAGTCTCCGGACTCGTAGTGCAGATAGGCGGCGTCGACCGCCCGCCGGCATCCCTCCTCCGCTCGATCCGCGGGGGTGAGGTCGCGGGCGCGATCGAGCAGAAGCGCGGCAGGTCGCGGAGCCCCTCGAGCTCTCGCGTGGCGGGCCGCGTCCTCGAGCGTCAACGCGACGTCTTCGTCAGGGGACTGAACCGACGCGGCGAGCTGCCATGCCCGCGCCTCGGGATCCTCCAGCAGCTCCGCGAGGCGCGCGTGAATCTCTGCGCGGCGGGCAGAATCGGCGGTCTCGAGGGCGCCGGCGGCGAGCAAAGGGTGAGTGAAGCGGATCCGCTCGCCCACCGTCTCGACGATGCGGGCCTCGAGTGGCGGCGCCAGACCGACTCGCCGGTCCACGCCCGACGCCTCTTCGGTGATGGAGATGGTCGGGTGTGCGTGCGCGGCTGCGGCGGCGAGGAAGTCGCGGCTCTCCGCCGGAAGCGCGAGCAGGCGACCGTGGACGAGCTCGTGGAGCGAGTCGGGCACGGGGAGGGGTCGTCCGGCCTCGACAGAGGCACCTGAACGCGTGAGCATCCGGACGATCTCGAGGGCGTAGAACGGGTTGCCGCCGGCTGCCTGGTGCACCTCCATGAGGAGCGGGCGGGGCAGTGCAATCTCGAGCTGCGCCTGGACCACCTGGTGTAGGGCGTCAGTCTCGAGCGGGCCGACGTCGAGAACGCTGGAGCCTGCAATGCGCTTGAGCTCCTCGAGGACCGGGGTCTCGGTTCCCGTGCGTCTGGCAAGCAGGAGCCCGACGTGCTCGGCCCTCAGCCGTCGAGCCGCATACGCAAGCGCGGCGGCCGAGGCGGCGTCGAGCCACTGCACGTCGTCCACGGCGACGAGCAGTACACGGGTGCTCGACAGTCCGCGGAAGGCGTTGAGCAGCGCGACGCCGGCCGCGTGAGCATCGGGAGTCAGGCCCTCGACCTCCTCGAGGACGAGCGCTCGCGCGAGCGCCGAACGCTGACCGGGCGGAAGCGGCTCGAGCGCCTCGTCGAGGACGGGATCGAGGAGGTCGCCGAGGCCGGAGAAGCTCAGAGCGGTCTCGCTCGCGGAGGGCTCTGCCCGGAGTACGCAGAGGCCGGCGTTCGCCGCCGCTTCCACACCGGCCCGCCAGAGCGTCGTCTTCCCCATGCCGGCCTCGCCCTCGAGGACGAGCGCCGACGCTCCATCGGAGACTCCGGCGACGAAGCCACGGATGGACGCGAGCTCCGTGTCGCGCCCGACGACCACAGCGGCCATGACCGGACGATCGTACGCCTAGGAGATACTGCCTTCCATGGCATTCACGATCTTCCGGCCGGACGCCGTCGAATGGGAGCCCCGCGGCGACGAGAGCGGCAGGACCGTCGCCCGGCTCTCCGACTCGATGACGAGCTCGCGCGCGAACATGTGGCGCTACCCGCCAGGCGCGCGCGGACGCCGGCACGCCGACAAGGTGCAGGAAGAGGTCTTCGTCGTCCTCGACGGCACGCTGACCGTCGACCTCGGAGAGCCGCCCGAGCGCCACGAGCTCGAGCGCGGAAGCGTTCTCGTCGTCGAGACCGGGACGATCCTCCAGCTCAGAAACGCGGGCGACGAGGAGCTCGTCCTCTTCATCTACGGCGCCCCGCCCGAGCAAGGCGGCGCCGACTTCTTCGACGGCGTTCCCTAGTCGGTCCCGAGCCCTCACTGCTCGTCCGGCGCGAGCACGCTTGGTGATGAAGCGGAGGCTCAGGCAGGCGATCCGAGCGCAAGCTCGACCGCCTCGTCCACCCCGAGCGCAAGCCCCCGCGCAACCGCGGCGTCGTGCTGTCGCTCGCCGCTGAGCGCCCGCGAGCGCTCCTCGGTGCGCTCGTCGAGCTGCTGCTCGAACGGCTTGAAAGCCGCACTCATCTCCGTGAGCACGCGTCGCGCCGCGCCGAGGAGCACCGCGCCGCGTTCCCCGTTCTCGTTCTCGACCTCCACAGCGGCAAGGCCGAGGAGCGACCACGCGATGTCCTCCCGATCTCCCGTCTGCCTCGCGAGGTCGAGGCTCTCGCGGAATCGTGACTCCGCGACGGCGAGCCGTCGCTGCATGAGATCGATCGCTCCGTTGTTGAACAACGAGCGGGCGATGTTCGCGGTGTCCTCGCGAGCGCGCAGGAGCGCGAGACTCTCTTCGAAGAGCGGCCCCGCGCGGTCGTAGTCCCCCAAGGTGAGCGCGAGATCGCCGAGGTTGTTGATGGCGAGCGCGGCGATGCGCTCGTCGCCCACCTCGCGGGCGAGGCGAACCCCCTCCTCGAGCGCGCTCTCGGCACCGGAGAGGTCTCCGCCCGCGAGGCGGATCGCGCCGAGGTTGCTGTGTGCGTTGGCGAGGAAGCGCGGCTCGTTCGCATCGCGAGCAGCCTCGAGCGCATGCTCGGCGAACGCCGTCGCCGCCACGTTGTCGCCCTGGAGGAGCGCGAGCGATGCCGCCGACGTATACGCACGCCGCCGCTCGAGCGGCGGCTGGTCCGTGACCTTGTCCAGCACTCGCTCGAGCTGCCGTCGGCCCTCGGTCGGGAAACCCCGGACGTACCAGAACCGGCTCAGAAGGACAGTGAGCTTGAGCTGAAGGTCGGTCTCGCCGGCTTCGTCGAAGTAGTCGAGCGCGGCGCGCAAGCTGTCGTGCTCGGACTCGAGCTCGTCCAGCCACTCGGCCTGCTGCTCCGTGCTGAGATGTGGCTCCGCCTGCTCGACAAGCGAGAGGCACCACTCGGCGTGGCGGCGTCTCGTTCGCTCGAGGTCGTCGCTGCTTGCTGCGAGGAGCTCCGACGCGTACTCGTGCAGGGTCTCCATCAACGAGAGACGCGGGCGAGCACTCCACACACGGCGCTGGACGAGGTGATCGTCGACGAGTGCCGAGAGCGTGTCGAGATGACTTGCGCACACCTGCTCGGCCGCGTCGAGCGGTGCGCCGGCGGGAAACACCGAAAGCCGCGCGAGTGCCTGTCGGGCATCGGCATCCAGGAGGTCGACGCTCCACGCGATCGTCTCGCGTAGCGTCCGCTGCCGCGCGGGAAGGTCTCGCGGGCCACCCGTGAGGAGCCCCAGGCGCGTCTCCAGCCGGCTGCGCAGTGCACGCGGCGTCAGGGTGCGCACCCGCGCAGCCGCGAGCTCGACGGCGAGCGGCAGACAGTCGACGCGACGACAGACCTCGCGGGCATCCGCCTCGTCCTCGCCCGTGAGCACGAGCTCCGGGTCGAGGAGGCAAGCACGTTGCACGAACAGCTCGAGCGCGGCATCCTCCGGCAGCGGCGCGATGGGGAACACGCGCTCGCCCGACACGTGCAGGACGGTCCGACTCGTCACGAGTGTCGTCAACCGCGGCGCGTGTGCGACGAGCTGCGGGAGGCTCGCGGCGGCCTCGCGCACGTGCTCGACGTTGTCCAGGACCAGCAGTATCTCCTGCGTCGCGAGGGCCGTCGCGAGCACGTCGAGCACGTCGTCGCCCGAGCCAACTGCGAGGCCGACCTCGTGGGCGATCGTCGGGATGACGAGGGCCGGATCGCGCAGCGGCGCAAGCTCGACGAAGAGCACGCCGTTGGCGTACGAGTCGGCCGCCCGGCGCGCAACCTCGAGTGCGAGCGTCGTCTTGCCGCTCCCGCCTGCGCCGGTGAGCACGATCAGTCGGTCGTCACGGCGAGCGAGAAGCCCCGCGAGCTCGTCGAGCTCGCGGTCGCGCCCGACGAGCGAACTGTGCGGGGCGGGCAGAGTCGCGGCCGAGGTGGCGGGGACGCCCGAGAGCTCGAGCGCCGGATCCTGCTGCAGGATGCGACGTTGTAGCTCGCGGAGCCGCTCGCCCGGCTCGAGTCCGAGTTCGCCGTCGAGTCGGGCACGAACGGAGGCGAAATGCTCGAGCGCGTCCGTCTGCCGCCCCGACAGGTAGAGCGCAAGCATCGCAAGCTCGTGCGCCCGCTCGCGATAGGGGTTGTCCGCGGCGAACGCCTGCACCTCTCCGTGCAGTTCGGCATGGCGGCCGAGCGCGAGAAGCGCCGCAAACCGTTCCTCTAGCGCAACGAGTCTGAGCTCCTCGAGCCGCTCGCTCTCGAGTTGGGCGAGGTCTTCATACGCGAGCTCGCCGTAGGCGCGGCCCTGCCACAGCGCGAGCGCGCGTTCGGTCAGCGAGAGTGCGAGCGCCGGATTCTCCGCCCCGGCCGCGTCGCGTGCCTCGGCGACGAGCCGCTCGAACCTCGTGGCATCGAGCGCGTCGGGGGCGAGGTCTAGCGCATAGGCGCCGCCGCGGGTCGTGATCGCACAGCCGGCAGGAAGCGTCTTGCGGAGCTGTGAGACGTAGACCTGGACGAGCTTGCGGGCCGACGTCGGAGCCGTCCCGTCCCACACGGCGTCGACCAGCTCATCGACACCCAGCGCACGCCCGTCCGCAAGGGTGAGCGCAGCGAGCAGCCTCGCGTGCTTGGCAGGCAGAGGTACGGCACCGTCCTCGCCGACGACGGTCACCGGGCCCAGGACACGCACCTCCGCGGACACTTGCGCGCATTGTTGCCCGCGCGCCATCCCAAAGGGAACGTCCCGAGCCGATCCTGCCGAGATCAGCAGCGATCAGGCCCGGGACGGCCCCTGGGCCACTCCCCTCAGCTCAGCACGAGCGAAAGGTTGTCGGCTCCCGCGAGCTTGTAGTTCGACCCACCACCGGAGAAGAGGACCGAGATCATCACCTGCGTCGTCCCCGCAGGCACGTTGCCGAAGCGAGTCCGGAACCCCATGTCGGTTCCCGCGATCGTCACGGCGGGGCCGATCCTGACCGTCGACAGCACCGCGCCCGCGGCGTCCATGAACTGCGCGCGCACCTGCGTCCGGTTCTGGACGTAGTTCCCGATCCAGCCGCTCAGCGTCGCCTTTCGGCCGACGGCCGCCGCGGGCAGCACGATCGTCTGCGTGCCGATGCTTGCTCCCGCGGTCACGGCCTCCGTCGTCGTGCCGCCGAAGAAGTAGTTCTTGCCGCGCGCCTTCGGACCTTTGGTCTTCGCCGAGTACCAGCCGTTCGGGAACGTGTACGAGGCGGCGCCGAACTGGCCGCCCGCAAGCGTCCAACCGGGAACGGCGCCGAAGGCGCCGACGGCGTTCACCCCGCGCCCGAGCTCGGCGCCCGGGTTCTTGATCAGGTTCTTCCCGCAGACCCCGCAGGCGGCGGCACTCGCGGTGAGCGCCACGCTGAGTGTCGCCATGGCGACGAGCGCCGCGGCGAGCGCTAGGAGTCCAGTCGGATTCAGTCTCATCTCGACCTCCATTCGTCGTGACGTGCTGTCGCGGCGAGTGTCGGCCCGGCGGGTTCAGTCCCGGTATAGCGCCCGGCTATACCGAGGCTGAACCGGACCCGCGGATGCTCGCGCCATGTCGTACGTGGTCGTGGAGGACGTGGCAGCGAGCTGGGAAAAGTACTCGCGCATCGCCGACGCTCTCTCGGCGTCGGCGCCGCCCGGCCTGATCCTGCACGCGGCGGGGCCGACCGACGAGGGCTTCCGAATCGTCGGCGTCTGGGAGAGCGAGGAGGCGTGGCGCAGCTTCGCCACCCAGCTCGATGACGGTTCCGACTCTCCCGAGCTCGTCCACGCCTTCCGCGCGCTGCGACCGAAGCACGTCATCTATGGGAACGCGAAGGAGCAG
>DASUCI010000321.1:0-7762 GCA_035762825.1 Gaiellaceae bacterium
CAGATCCACTCCTCGAGACGGGTTGCTGGGCCGCGGCGAGCGTACCACTGCGGATCTGGCTAGCGTGACCGGATGCCCAGCCCGTTCATCGAGCTCGAAGTGGGGGAGCGGGTCGTCAAGCTGACGAACCCCGACAAGGTCCTCTTTCCGCAGGCGAAGAAGACCAAGCGCGACCTCGCCGAGTACTACCTCGCGGTCGGCGAGGGCATCGTCCGAGCGCTGTACGAGCGGCCCACGCAGCTCCGCCGCTTTCCGGACGGCGTCACCGGCGAGGCGATCTACCAGAAGCGGGTGCCCGAGAAGCGTCCGGAGTGGGTGGAGGCGGCTCGCGTGACCTTCCCGTCGGGCCGGCACGCCGACGAGCTCTGCGTCACCGAGCTCGCGCAGGTGATCTGGGCAGCGAACCTCGCCGTCGTCGACTTCCATCCGTGGCCGTCGCGGCGGCGCGACACCGAGCACCCCGACGAGCTGCGCATCGACATCGACCCGCAGCCGGGTACGACGTTCAAGGACGGCAAGAAGGTCGCGGCCCTCGTCCGCGAGGTGCTCGCCGAGATCGGCTACACGGGCTGGCCGAAGACCTCGGGGAACCGCGGCATCCACGTCTTCTGCCGGATCGAGCCGAACTGGGAGTTCCCCGTCGTTCGCCGCGCGGCGCTGGCATTCGCGCGCGAGGTCGAGCGGCGGCTGCCGAAGAAGGTGACGACGGCGTGGTGGAAGGAGGAGCGCGGCAGGCGCGTCTTCATCGACTACAACCAGAACGCGCGCGACCGTACGGTCGCGTCGGCGTACTCGGTGCGCGGACGGCCGGACGGGACCGTCTCGGCACCCGTCACCTGGGACGAGCTCCCCGACGTCGAGACCGAGGACTTCTCGATGGACACGATGCCTGCCCGCTTCGCGGCCATGGGAGACGTCCATGCGGGCATCGACGACGCCGTCAACGACCTCCGAATTCTCCTCGCGTGGGTCGAGCGCGAGGAGCAGAAGGGCGTTGGCGAGGCGCCGTACCCGCCGAACTTCCCGAAGATGCCCGGCGAGCCGCCGCGCGTCCAGCCGTCGCGCGCGCGGAAGCGCGACGAGGACTAGTCGGTCAGCGCACTGTCGCGGTGGCCGGTGAGTAAGCAGCTTTCGACGCCGTCGCCTGCACACGACCCGACGGCGCCTGCGCGAGCGTCGCGCGGCCGGCCCCGTTCGTCTTCAGCGACTTGCCGCCCGCCTTCACGGTTGCTCCAGCGACCGCATCTCCGGCGTCGGTGACGCGAAAGACGATCTTCGTGCCCGACCTCGACCCGGTCAGCGAGAGCTTCGGCCAGACCTGCTGGTGCCAGAGCGCCTGCCCTCCGGCCGCCTGCATGTTCGCGATGAGATCGAGCGGGCCGGCCGAGCCCTCGCCGTTCAAGCGGTAGATCGACGCGCCGCTCGGTGGGCGGATCGCGTTGACGGCGCCGAGCCTCGTCGCCGAGCGGTTGGTGCGCGCCGCGGAGATCGTCCCGTTCTGCTCCCACATCAGCCACAGCCGACCGTTGGGCGCGGCCGCGACGTTCGCGTGCTCGTTGCGGTCGGCCTTGATCACGAGGTGCGGCTTGGCGGTGTCGACCTTCCAGAGCGCCAGCGTCTTGAACGTGGGGTAGCCCTGTCCGTAGAAGAGGTAGACGCCGCCGGCGCCGATCCGTCCCGTGAGTGAGGTGCGGTTGCCGGGGTAGATCGAGCTCTTGCCGACGACCGAGCCCTGCGCGAGCCGGCGTGCCCCCTGCGGTCCGTTCGGTCCGATCGCGTTCACGTACAGCCCCGGCCCGGCGCTCTCGTTCGAGTGGAAGCCGACCCATGCCTGTCCGCTTGCCGAGTCGACCGCGATCTCGGGCGTGTACAGGCAGCAGCCCGACTGCGGGATCTTCCCGTCGGGAGTGTTCGGGTCGATCCCGTAGTGGAAGCCGAGACCGGGCGAGCCCGACCACGTCGAGATCGGCGTACCGTCCTTTGCGAGACCTGCTCCGGTGATGCCGGTCGCGTATGCGGAGGGCGCCTGCACGACATCTCCGGGTTTCAGCGTCCAAGGCGTTCCGGAGGCGGGGGCGGTGGCGGTGCTCAGCCTCTTGTTCGTCTCACCGACGTTCGTCGAGCGAATGCCGCCGACGAACGCGCGCAGTGACCCGTCGGGCATCCGCAGCAGGTCGGGATGCGCCATCGCGGACCAGCCGCCCAGCGCCACGGTGTCGGGGCCGGCCTTTCCGGCGGGGCTGATCTCGAGGTGGATCAGGTCTTCCTTCGTCCCGTTTCGGCGCGTGTATACGACGTGGAGCACGCCGTCTTGCGTGCGCGCGAGCCCGGGCTCGGCGAAGTTGATCACCGTTCCGGGGAGGCGGGTCCACTGGCCACGCGGGCCGGCCTGTGCGCCCGTCACGACGACGAGGAGCGCGAAAGCGGCGACGGCGGCCCCCAGCAGACGCATCATCGGCGAGCTTACTCCTCTCTTGCGCAGGCTACTAGGCCAGCAGAGTCGCGACCGAGTCCTGCGCCCGGACGGGTGGCCGCAGCTCGCGCCACGTGCATTGCTCGGCGTTCTTGTCCTCGCGGAAGCGGATGAGCTTCGTCCCGTGCCGGAAGCGGTTTGACTGCACCTTGTCGTAGCGCACCTCGACGACGACCTCCGGTCGGACCGCAGACTCCTCGAGCTCGCCGCCGCCCCAGCGGTTCGGCTCGGAGAAGCGTCGATCCGGCGCGTTCTTCAAGAGCGGGAGGACGCGGCTCGCGATCTCGTCGTGCTTCGCCGGCGCGACCGCCGCGGAGCCGACGTAGTCGATCTCTCCGTCTTCGCCGTAGAGGCCGAGGAGCAGCGTCGCAATGCGGTCCGGGCGCGACTTCCAGCGCACGCCGACGACCACGCAGTCAGCGGTCTTCTCGGGCTTCACCTTCACGACGCCGTCACGCGAGCCGGGGAGGTAGCCCAGATCGCGGCGCTTCGCGATCACGCCGTCGAGCCCGATGGCCTCGAAGCGGTCGAGCCAGCCGAGCGCCTCCTCGCGGTCGCGGGTCGCCGGCGAGAGCCCGAACCGCTTTGCGCTCCGCTCGAGGCGGGCCCGTCGTTTCGACAGGGGCTCGTGCCACGCCTCGACGCCTTTCCACACCAGAACGTCGAAGGCGATGAAGCGCGCCGGGATCTCCGCCGACAGCTTGTTCACTCGGCTCTCGGCCGGATGCAGCCGCATCTGCATCGCGTCGAAGTCGAGGACGCCGTCGCGCTCGATGACGATCTCGCCGTCGAGCGCCGAGAGCGGCGGCAGGAGCTTCTCGAGCGGACGCAGCTCGGGGAAGTAGCGGAGCAGGGGTCGCGCGTTTCGCGACCAGAGCCGGAGCTCGCCGGAGCCGTTCTCGAGGAGCCCGCGGAAGCCGTCCCACTTGGGCTCGTACTGCCATTCGTCGCCTTCGGGGAGTTTGCGGACGAGCTCGGCCTCCATCGGCGGGAACGGGATCGATGCATGCAGGTCGGCGGGCCGCTCGACCGGCTCGGAGCTCTGGCGGCGCGGGCGAGCCATGGCCTGAAGCTACTACGCTCTTCCCCTCGTGCGTCGCGTCGTCGTCACCGGTCTCGGAGCGGTCACGCCGCTCGGCCTCGACGCGCAGTCGACCTGGGACGCCGCCGCCTCCGGCAGGAGCGGCGTCGACTGGATCCAGAGCTTCGACGCGAGCGACTTCCCGGTCCGGATCGCATCCGAGGTGAAAGGGTTCGAGCCGGAGGCGGTCGTCGGACCGAAAGATGCGCGCCGCCTGGAGCGCAACGTCGTTCTCGCGGTCGCCGCCGCCCGCGAGGCGTGGGCCGACGCCGGCGTCGACGGGATCGATCCGGCTCGAGCGGGGATCCTGGTCGGCTCGGCCATCGGCGGCGTCATGGGCGTGCTGCAGCAGGACGACGTGCGCCGGGAGCGCGGCCACTCACGCGTCTCGCCGTGGTTCCTTCCGAACGTCCTCGTCGACTCGGCCAGTGGCCAGATCGCGATCGACCTCGGCCTGCGCGGCCCGAACTACGCGCCGGTCTCGGCGTGTGCGACGGGGTCGCACGCGGTCGGCGAGGGCGCAGAGACGATTCGACGCGGCGACGCCGACGTGATCCTCGCCGGCGGCACCGAGGCCTGCATGCACCCCGTGATCCTCGCCGGCTTCTGCGCGATGCGCGGTCTCGTGGCGGAGGAGGAGGACCCGACGCTGGCCTCGCGCCCGTTCGACGCGACGCGGGCCGGGTTCGTGATGGGCGAAGGCGCCTGCGTGCTCCTCCTCGAGGAGTATGAGCGCGCGGCCGGCCGCGGCGCACGGATCTATGCGGAGGTGCTCGGCTACGGGACCTCCAACGACGCGCACCACATGGCCCAGCCCGATCCAGGAGCGATCGGCGTGTCGGAGATGATGCGCTCGGCGCTGACGCGCTCCGGGGTGGCGCCCGAGCGGGTCGGATACATCAATGCGCACGGAACGTCCACGCCTTACAACGACGTGGCCGAGACGAACGCGATCAAGGCGGTGTTCGGCGCGCATGCCTACGAGCTCGCGGTCTCTTCCACGAAGTCGGTCATGGGGCACCTCTTCGGTGCGGCCGGGGCGGTCGAGGCGATGATGTGCGTGCGTGCGCTGCACGAGGGTGTGCTCCCCCCGACGATCAACTACCGCACGCCGGACCCCGAGTGCGACCTCGACTACGTGCCGAACGAGGCGCGACGCGTGCAGGTCGACGTCGCGCTGTCGAATGCCATGGGCCTGGGCGGACACAACGCCTGCGTGCTGCTCGGACGCACGCCCTAGCCGGCGACCACCTCGGGCGAGAGCTCCGTGATCGAGCCGAGAGCCGCATCGGCGAGCTCGAGCGCGTCGGCGGCCGGCGGATAGCGCCTGTTCGGAATCGCGATGACACGCATGCCGGCTGCGTGCGCCGCGCGGATGCCGTTCGCCGAGTCCTCGATCGCCGCACACCGCCTGGGCGCGACGTCGAGCCGCCGCGCCGCCTCGAGGAACACGTCAGGCGCCGGCTTGCCGCGTGGAACCTCTTCCGACGAGACCGTGGCCTCGAAGTCGTCCGCGAGGCCGGCGGCGTGGAGCACGCCGTCGATCAGCTCGCGGTTCGACGACGACGCGACGGCGAGCCGGAACGACGCGCGCAGCCGCCTCACCGCGTCTGCGACGCCGTCGATCAGCGGGAGCTCCTGCGCGTAGCGGTCGCGCATGCGCCGGACGACCTCGTCGTTCAGCTCTCTCGGCGTCCCGGCCAAGCCGACGACATCGTGGAGGTACCGCGACCACTCGCTCGAGCTCATGCCGGACATGTCCGCCTCCGAGCGGTCGGTCCAGTTGCCGCCGCGCTCGCGCGCCAGCCCTTCGCGCACTTCGTGCCAGATGTGGTCGGAGTCGACGAGGACGCCGTCCAGGTCGAAGACGACGGCCTCGACGGCGCTCACGCGCGCGTGATGTTCTCGCGTCCGATGTCCCGCACCGACGGGACGCCGCTGAGACCCATCGTCAGGTCGAAGTCGGCGCGGAGGTTGCGGATCACCTCGCGCACACCCTGATCGCCGCCGACCGCAAGGCCCCACACGTAGGGCCGCCCGAGCCCCACGGCCGACGCGCCGAGCGCGAGCGCACGAAATACGTCGGCGCCCGAGCGGATGCCGCTGTCGAGCACGACCGGGACGCGGCCGGCGACGGCATCGACGATCGCCGGGAGCGCGTCCATCGTCGCGATCGCGCCGTCGACCTGGCGCCCGCCGTGGTTGGAGACGACGATCCCGTCCATCCCGTGCTCGACTGCTGCGAGCGCGTCGGCGGGGTGGAGGATCCCTTTCAGCAAGATCGGCAGCCGCGTCCGCTCGCGGAGGAACGCGAGGTCGTCCCACGAGAGCGACGGGCGCGAGTACGTCTCGACGAAGCGGCGGACCGCCGCTCGCGCGAGCCCGGAGCGCACGTTCGCGAGGCGCGGTCCCGGAAACGCCCCGGCCTGAGCGAGGAGCGTCCCGATCGCCGCGAGCGTGACACGTCCGGCGGGCGGCGCCTCCTGGCGGAGCGTTTCCTGCAGCGCCTCGAGGAAGACCGGGTCGCTCGTGTACTGCGCGATCCCCTTCCCGCGGAGGAAGGGTAGGTACGCGAGGTCGAGGTCGCGGATTCGCCACCCGAGCATCGTCGTGTCGAGCGTGAGCACGATCGCCGAGCATCCACACCGCTCCGCGCGCGACACCAGGCTCTCGACCAGCTCGTTCGAGGTGCTCCAGTAGAGCTGGAACCAGCGTGGCGCGTCGCCCATCGCGCGAGCCGTCTCCTCCATCGGCCGCGACGCCTGGTTGGAGAAGACGAAGGGGACGCCCTCTGCGGCGGCTGCTCGCGCCACCGCGACGTCCGCGTCGCGATGCGCCATCTCGAGGACGCCGATCGGGCAGAGCACGAACGGGCTCGGCAGCGGCGTTCCGAGAACCTCGACCGCGGTCTCGCGCGTAGAGACATCGCGCAGCATGCGCGGGACGATCCGCCAGCGCTCGAATGCGGCCCGGTTCTCGCGCATCGTCTCCTCGGTGCTGGCGCCTCCCGCGACGTACGCGTAGCCCTCGGCCGACATGGCGCTCCGGGCCGCGCGCTCGAGACGTTCGATCGAGACGGGAACGCGCGGGTATACGCCTCGCGCGCCTCCGACGTAGACCTCGAACTGGCGCTCGCGCCCGATCCCGACGGACATGGGTGCACCCTAACCCCGAGCGCACGAGAATCGGCTGCGTGACGAGCTACCCGACGCCGAAGCTGATTCTCGACAAGACGTTGTCCGCGGCGCTGCTCGTCGTGCTCTCGCCGGTGTTCGCGTTCCTCTTCGTCGCGATGGGTCTCGACGCTCTTCTTCGACAGCGTGACCGCGGCCCGTGGCTCTATCGCGAGCCGCGGATCTCGCGCGGCCGCGAGTTCGACCTCCTGAAGTTCCGGACGCTGCGCCGCGACGTTCTCGACCGGATCGATCCGGTCGAGTCGCACGCGCGCCTGCACGAAGCCGACGAGACGAACCTGACGTGGGCCGGACGCCGACTCCTGAAGCCCCGCTACCTCGACGAGCTCCCGCAGATCTGGAACGTCTTCCGTGGCGACATGAGCCTCGTCGGGCCGCGCCCGTGGCCGCCAGCAATGGTCGCGAAGCAGGTCGAGAAGGGCATCACGTATCGCAACGAGTTCGTCGCCGGCTGGACGGGCCCGGCGCAGGTCGAGAAGGGTGTGACCGAGTCGTCCGGGTACTCCGTGCTCGACGTCGCGTACGTCGAGGCCTGCCACAGCGCGAGCGCGTGGCAGGTGATCCGCACGGACCTCTCGCTGCTCCGCCGCACGGTCGCCGTCATGGCGAAGGGCGAGGGCCTGCGGTTCTAGGGAGGGGAGCTGCGGACCATCGTGCTGTGCTGAGAGGATGGCGCTCGGGATGCGGTGGCATGCGTGGATCGCTAATGCACTTGGTGCGGCCACGGTCGTGCTCGTCGTCGCGCAAGCACAGGCGCCACCGGTGAACGCGCGCGTCGTCGCCGAGGACGTCGTCCTCAGCATGGATCGCGCGAACCTCAGCACGAGAGGCACCGAAGCGAATGGCCAAACGTTCGGTGCGGTGCAGAGCGCGAGCGGCCGTTTCGTTGCCTTCGCGTCGGGAGCGACGTCGCTCGTTCGGGGTGACCGAAACGGCGTGAGCGACGTCTTCGTCCGCGACCTCGTTCGGAGGCACACCTGGCGGGTGAGCATCTCGTCGTCCGGAGCGGAGAGC
>DASUCI010000322.1:0-2806 GCA_035762825.1 Gaiellaceae bacterium
CGGACGGAGTGGAAGTCGAATCCGGCCTGCCGGCGAAGCAGGATCCGGCGCCCGTCGCCTGCAGCGCGGCCCGCGTCGGAGAAGAGACCGTCGAGCTCCGTGAGGCGCGGCCGGACGACGACCGTGGCCGGCTCGCACACGAGCGTCGGCGTGACGGTGACGAGGCCGAGGAGATCGCCGAGGACGACCTTGGTCTCGGAGAACGTGTACACGCCGCGCGGAAGTCGGCCGAGGTCGACCTCCCCGTCCGCCCGCCGGCCGCGAGGCCGGAGGCGGAAGGTGCGCTCGCCCAGCCGGTCCGCAGACACGCGTACAGTCAGCGATCCGACTGGCGTGCCCGAGGTTCGGCGCACGTCCAGCGCAACCCGCACGCGATCGCCCTCGACCGCAGGTGTCGGCGTGACAGTCGTCGTCACGGCGACTGGCGAATCGGCGAACCACGCCCAGGCCCACGTCACCGCGCCGGCGATCAGGAAGCCCACCCCGACGACGCCGAGCACGCGCGAGCCGGTGGCGAGCGCCGCAACCAGAGCGATCGCTCCGAGGGCCAGCCCGCCACGTCTCACGTTCATTTCGGGATCGGCACCTCCGCGAGAGCCCGCTCGACGGCGTCTTCGCCGCGAATACCCGAGGCCCGCGCCTCGGGGGCGAGGATGACGCGGTGCGAGAGAACTGGGCCGGCGACCGCCTGGACGTCCTCCGGCACGACGTAGTCGCGGCCCTGCGCCGCAGCCCGGGCCTTCGCCATGCGCAGCAGCGCGATCCCGGCCCGCGGGCTCGCGCCGAGCGCCAGCAGCGTGCTCGTCCGCGTGTGGCGGATGAGCGCGACGACGTACTCACCGACGGTCTCTTCCACGAACACGGCTCGCGCAGACTCGATCGCGCCGACGAGGTCAGCGGCGTCCGCAACGGCCGCGAGGTGGTCGAGCGGCGGCGAGGTCGTCTGCTCGGCGAGCATGCGCGCCTCTTCGCCGAACGGCGGGTAGCCGAGCGACAGCCGCGCGGTGAAGCGGTCGAGCTGCGCTTCGGGGAGCGGATACGTCCCCTCGTACTCGATCGGGTTCTGCGTTGCGACCACGAAGAACGGCTGCTCGAGCGCGTACGTGACTCCGTCGATCGTGACCTGGGTCTCCTGCATCGCTTCGAGGAGCGCGGACTGCGTCTTCGGGGACGCACGGTTGATCTCGTCGACGAGGAGGACGTTCGCGAACACCGGGCCGGGCCTGAACTCGAACTCGCTCGTCCGCTGGTTGAAGACGTTGACGCCAGTCACGTCCGTCGGCAGAAGATCCGGAGTGAACTGCAGCCGGGAGAACGAGAGGTCGAGCGAGCGCGCCACGGACTTCGCGAGCACGGTCTTCCCGACACCGGGAAAGTCCTCGATGATCAGGTGCCCCTCTGCGAGCACGCAGAGGATGCACAGCTCGAGCGTCTCGCGCGACGCGCGCACGGCCAGCCCGAGGTTCTGCACCACACGCTCGACGACGTCGGCTACGGAGCGCGAGACGACAGGCCCGTCCGCGCGAGCGGTGTCCGTCATGCAGACGAGAGTAGCCGCTCGACCTCGTCGAGCACCGCCGCCGCCACGGCCCGCTTCGGCGCTTTCTGCACGGCTCGGTCCCCGTTGGCCGAGACGATCACGACCTCGTTCTCCTCCGAGTCGAAGCCGATGTCGGCTCGCGCCACGTCGTTGAAGATGAACAGGTCGGCGCCCTTCGCTTCGCGCTTGCGCCGCGCGCGCGCGAGCCCGGCATCTCCCTCGTCTGCGGCGAACCCGACGATCACCTGCCCCGGCCTGCGCTCCGCGCCGATGGCGGCCAGGACGTCCGCCGTCGATTCGAGCTCGATCTGCCACGGGGCGTCGTTCTTGGGGCGCTTGGATGTGCGTGGCGCGGAGGGTCGATAGTCCGCGACGGCGGCGGCCATCACGACCACGTCCGACCGGGCGCGCGCGAGTGCTTCACGCTCGAGGTCGGCGGCCGTCGGCGTCTGGACGACCTCGACGCCTGCAGGCACGGGAATCGCGAGGTTGGCGGCGAGCAGCGTCACCTCTGCCCCCCGCGAGTGTGCCTCCTCGGCCAGGGCGACGCCCATGCGGCCGGACGAGCGGTTTCCGACGTAGCGCACGGAGTCGAGAGGCTCGCGGGTACCGCCGGCCGAGACCAGCACGCTCTTTCCGCGGAGCGGCCCGTCGATAGCACCGAGCCGCGTCTCGACGCGCGCGAAGATCTCCTCGGGCTCGGCCATGCGCCCGACGCCTTCCTCCCCCTCCGCGAGCTCGCCCTCGGCCGGGCCGACGAGCTCGACACCTCGCGCACGGAGCGTCGCGACGTTCTCCTGCGTGGTCGGATGGAGCCACATGCGCGTGTTCATCGCCGGCGCGACGAGCACCGGGCCGGCGTGCGCGAGCACGGCCTCGGTGAGAACGTCGTCGGCGAGCCCGTGCGCCATGCGCGCGAGCGTGTTCGCCGTCAGCGGCGCGACGACGAGGAGGTCCCAGTGCCCCAGGTGCGGGTACGGATCGTCGCTCGCCGGCCGTCGGGCGAGCGCCCTGAAGGTCTCGGGCGCGACGAACCGCACCGCGCCGGCGGTCAGGACAGGCTCGACCTCGTGTCCCGCCCGGACGAGCAGGCGAACGAGCGTGCACGCCTTGTACGCCGCAATCCCGCCGGTGACTCCGAGCAGGATGCGCGCCACGCGCCCTCGCTCAGCCGGACGGGGAGAGGTGCCTGATCTTCCCGCTCGCGATCTCTTCCATCGCCATCGTCAGGTAGTTCTTCGAGCGGGACTCGATGAGCGGCGGCGG
>DASUCI010000323.1:0-3277 GCA_035762825.1 Gaiellaceae bacterium
CGGGAGGTGCAGGACGGCGAAGACCCAGGCGAAGCGCAGCACGATCACGGTGAGGCTGACGATCGCCGCGTACCCCACGAGCCGGGGCGCCGAGACGTCCTCCAGCGCATCCATCACGACCGGGAGCTGCAGCCCGATCAGTACGAACAGCAGCGCGTTCAACAGGTACTGGACGATCTCCCAGACCGCGACCCCTTGCAGGCGCACCTGGGCCGTCGTGAGCTCCGGCGTGTGCCATCCGAGGTAGATCCCGGCGGTGACGGCGGCGAGAACCGCCGACACGCCGATGAGCTCGGCCGGGATGAACGCGACATATCCCGTCATGAGCGAGATCGTGATCTCGGCCGGCGGGTTGTCGAGGCGGCGGCGCACCTGCCTGACGAGCCAGCCGACGCCGAGCCCGACGGCGATCCCGCCGCCCACGCTCACGACGAAGAGCCCGGTCGTGTGCCACTCGGAGAAGGAGCCCGTGACAACGGCCGCCACGGCGACGCGGTACGCGACGAGGCCGGTGCCGTCGTTGACGAGGCTCTCGCCCTCGACGATCGTCACGAGCTTCCGCGGGACACCGAGGCGTCGCGCGATGGAGGTCGCCGCGAGCGGATCGGTGGGGGACACGATCGCGCCGAGCACGAACGCGGCGCCCCACGAGAGGCCGTCCACGAACGCGTGCGCAACGACGGCCACCCCGACCGTCGTGACGATCACGAGCCCGATCGCAAGCAGCCCGATCGGTCGCGCAGAGGCTCGCAGGTCTCGCAGGGAGGTGAAGAACGCCGCGCCGTAGAGAAGCGGTGGCAGGACCCCGAAGAAGACGAGCTCCGGCGGCAGCTCGAACTCCGGCATGCCGGGCGTGATCCCGATGAGCAGTCCGCCGAGAACGAGCAGGATCGGGTACGGGATCCGGAGAGCCGGAGCGACTGCGAGCATCGCCGCGACCGCGACGATGAGCGCCAGGGCAACGACGCCGTCCTGGACCTCGAGGTGCACGAGTCAATCCTGCCCCAGAGCACCGACTTGCTCGGCCGGGAAGGCGCGGGACGAGCTCGCCGCCCGGCGGGCTACGCTGGACGCGTGAGTACGGCGGCTGCAGCAGTCGAGACGCGGATCGGGACGATCGGGATCGAGGCGACCGAGACCGGCGTACGACGCGTACGGCTTCCCGGCGAGGGCCGGACGCCGGTCGGTGAGCACGGGGGAGGTCGCGCGGCCGAGAACGTGTCCACGGCCGCGGCGCAGCTCGCCGAGTACGCGGGCGGAGAGCGCGAGCACTTCGAGGTCACGCTCGACTGGGACGGCGTCGAGCCGATGCACCGACGAGTCCTCGAGACGCTACGAGAGCTGGCGCCGTACGGGACGACGGTCACGTACGGTGAGCTCGGGCGGCGAGCCGGCGTCGAGGACCCCCGCGACGTCGGCGTGTTCATGGCGCGGAACCCGTTTCCGCTCGTCATCCCGTGTCATCGCGTGGTCGCCTCGGACGGCCTCGGCGGGTTCGGAGGCGGGCTCGAGCTCAAGACGCGGCTTCTCGAGCTCGAAGGCGTCCTTCCGCCGCGGCTCGATCTCGGCGACGTCTGACGAGCTCAGGCGAGGCCCGCGGAGGGGTGGAGGAGCGGTACGAGCCCGTCCCAGCCGGAAGCGAGGACCGCCACGAGCGACGGAGGCGTGAGCAGCACGGCTCTCCCGGTCGGCCGCGCCCTCGTGTCGGCGTACCCCGCAGGCGTCCAGCGGAGGACCTGCGGGCCGCGGACGAGCCAGGGCTCGCCGTCCGCCAGCACGAACGCGCCGTCTGGCAGGCCTCGGAACGACGCCGCGTGCCGGCGCTGCCCCCTCGTTGCCGGGTCGATCCGCTCGGCGTGGAGCTGCTCGTCCATCGCGTCGGCGCCGCGCTGTCGCGGGTGCAACGACGTCCAGATCTCCACGAAGCGGTCGTAGTCGACGCGACGACACAGCGCGCACGGTCGGTGGCCGGCCGCGAACGCCGTCGCCTCGTCGAGGAAGAACAGCTCGGTGAAGCGGCCAGGCTGCATCAGCGGCGCGCGGTGCCAGCCGCGGTACTCGAGCTGACAGGAGATCCAGCGCTTCACCCCGAAGCGACGACGGATGTGCCCGCGCTCGTCGTGCAGGCAGCCGCGGTTCCCATAGACGCGGCCACGAGCCGGATCCGCGACGAGGTCGCCGAACGGGGTGACGCGGTTCTGTCGCGGCATCGCGCCGAGACGGTACCGCGGGCCGGATAGCGTTCCGGCGATGGAGTCCGTGCCACTCGGCGACAGCGGCCTGACGGTGTCCCGGGTCGGGCTCGGCTGCAACAACGTCGGCAGCCGCATCGACCTCGAGGCCACGAGGTCCGTCGTCGACGCCGCTCTCGACGCGGGCGTCACGTTCTTCGATACGGCCGCGGTCTATGGGAACGGCGGAGACAGCGAGCGATTCCTCGGCGAGATCCTCGAAGGCCGTCGTGACCGCGTCGTGCTCGCGACCAAGTTCGGGTGGGGCTCCGAGGCGGGTGACGGAACGGCCGACACCGCTCGCAGGTCGCTGGAGGAGTCGCTCGAGCGCCTTCGCACCGACTACGTCGACCTGTACTACCTCCATAAGCCTGATGCGTCGACGCCGATCGCCGAGACGCTCGGCGCCCTCGACGAGCTCGTCCGTGCGGGCAGGGTACGGGCGCTCGGCTGCTCGAACTTCTCCGCCGAGCAGCTCGCGGACGCGGATCGCGTCGCGCGTGAGCTCGGCACGGCCCGCTTCACGGTTCTCCAGAACCACTACAACCTGCTCCGGCGTGACGACGACGCGGACGTGCTCCCGCTCTGTCGCGAGCTCGGCGTCGCCTACGTTCCGTACTTCCCGCTCGCGAGTGGCCTGCTGACGGGGAAGTACCAGCGTGGCGAGCCCGCACCGGAAGGAACGAGACTCGCGGGCCGCGAGATCGAGGACGAGCGGTTCGACCGGGTCGAGGCCCTCACGGCCTTCGCGGCGGAACGCGGGCGCTCGCTGCACGAGCTCGCGCTGAGCGCGCTCGCCTCCACGCCGGGGATCGGCTCGATCATCGCCGGCGCGACCAGGCCGGAGCAGGTGCGCTCCAACGCGGCCGCGTCCTCGTGGAAGCTCACGCCCGACGAGCTCGCGTCGCTCTCGGCGCTTTAGGAGGGCTTGGCGAAACAGGCGCTGTGCCGCCGGGGGAGCGCTGGATCGCCGCGAGGACGGCGTCCTCAGTCGCCCCAATAGGTGAACTATTGGGGCTCCCTGCGTCCTTGCCTCGCGACGACCA
>DASUCI010000324.1:0-3060 GCA_035762825.1 Gaiellaceae bacterium
ATGACCGCGTTCGAGCCCTGGCGGATGTCCGTGAAGATCTTGTCGAACGCCTGGTCGATCGAGTCGGTCAGGACGTAGGTGCCGCTGATCATCGCGACGCCGAGGACGATCGCGACCGCCGTCAGGGCGGTGCGCAGCTTCCGACTCAGGAGGCCACGGATCGCGAACCGGCCCATGGCGTCAGGCTACTCGTAGGCGATGGCCCGGAGCGGGTCGAGCTTCGCGGCGCGCCGGGCGGGCATGATCGCGGCCAGGATCCCGATCACGATCGCGACGATCGTCAGCACTAGCAGCTGGCCCCACGGGATCGCGAACCGGATGTGGAACTCGGAGAGCGCCCGGTTGACGAGCGCTGCGAGAAAGATCCCGAGCGGGAGCCCGATCGCCGCGCCGATGAGCGCCGTGATGATGCTCTCCTGCCGGATCATCCGGCGCACCTGCCGCCGCGTCATGCCGATCGCGCGCAGCATCCCGATCTCTCGCGTGCGCTCGTACACGGAGAGGACGAGCGTGTTGATCATCCCGAAGATGCTCACGAACACCGCCAGAGTGAGCATCACGTAGAGGAACGAGATGAACGTGTTGATGTCCGAGTCCTCGCGCTCGATCCACTCCTCGCGCGTCTCGAGCTGCGTGTCGGGGAAGCCCGCGATCGCCTCCTCGAGCGGCACACGGTTCGACGCGTCCGGCTCGCCCGCGACGTTCGCCCACGTCCAGCGGTTGCGCGGCCGGTCGTAGAGCTCGTCGAAGAGCTCCGTCGAGACGTTGACGCTCTCAATCAGCGGGTAGAACGGCGGAGGCTCGAACGTCCCGACGACCTTGATCTCCGCCGCCCTGTCGGCGGTCGAGCGGAGCGTGAGCGTGTCTCCGACGGAGATGTCGTGGTCCTCGGCGTAGTTCGAGCTCACGACCGCCCCCGTCTTCCCCATCGTCGCCAGCACGCTGTCGTCGCCCTCGCGCCAGTCGAAGAGATATGCCTCGGCGATAGTGTCCGGCTCGATCCCGCCGACCTCGGTTGTGACGTCGTCGACGAGCCCTGCGTCGGAGCGCACGCTCGTCACGACCTCGGTCCCGCGCGACGCGGCCAGTGCGTCGCCGGCCGCCGCGACGAACGGCGTGTACCCGTCGAGCGACGACACGACGTAGTCGGCCGCGATCTGCTCTTCGATCGCCTCGCGGTTCGAGGCCCTCATCCCGTTCGTGAGCGTTGCAATGAACGAAACGAGCGCGATTCCGATCATCAGCGCGGCGGCAGTGGCCGCGGTCCGGCCCGGGTTCCGGCGCGCGTTCTCTCCGCCCGTACGGGCAGCCACCCGGTCGGGCACGAGGCCCGGGAACTCCGCGGGCCACTCAGGCTCCCACGACGTGACGGCTCGGCGCAGCCACATGACGACGACGATCGGCAGCAGGAAGGGATTGAGCACTGCCCCGGCGGCGAACGCGCCGATGCGGCCGGTGCCCGAGCCCGGGCCGAAGGCTCCGAAACGCTGGAGCCAGTACGGAAGGAGGAAGAGCGGCCACGCGAGGACCGTGAACAGGAACGCCGCCCACCGCCCGATCGGGCTCGAAATCGCCGCGAGTGGACGAACGACCCGCGACGAGAGCAACGCCACGCCGAGGAACAGGAGGAGGACGCCGGCGGCGATCGACAGCAATCGATCGGCGGTGCCGAGCTCGTCGGTGAACATCGCGCGTCCGAGGACGACGAGCGACAGGACGACCCCGACGCCGGCGATCCACGGCGCGTACGGCGCCAGTCGCGAGCGCGGCAGCGTCGCACCCTCGCGCACCGCCGCGATCGGCGGCACTCGCGTCGCCCGGATCGCGGGAAACAGGCCGGCGAGCAGCGTGATTCCCATCCCCACGATCAGCGAGACGACCACGGTGCGCGTCGCGAACACGCGGTCCGCGGTCGGGAGCTCGATCCCGAGGGCGCGGAAGAGCCCCTCGATGCCCTCCGCGAGGAGAACCCCAAGCCCGAGGCCGATGAGGGACGCAAGAAAGCCGATGACAAGCGACTCGAGGATCACCGAGCCGAGGATCTGTCGCCGCGAGGCGCCGATCGTCCGCAGCGTCGCGAACTCGCGCGTCCGCTGCGCGACCGTGATCGAGAACGTATTGAAGATGACGAATCCGCCGACGAAGAGCGAGATCCCGGCGAACGTGAGCAGGAAGTAGCGGAAGATGGCCGTGAACTCGTCCACCTCGTCGACCGCCTCCTCGGCCTCGGCCGACGCGCTCACGACCTCCGCGCCCTCGGGCAGGGCGGGCGCGATCGCCGCGACGAGGTCGTCCTCCGAGACGCCCTCCACCGCTGCGGCCGAGATCGCGTCGTACTGCCCCTCCCGCTCGAGGAGCTCCTGCGCGGCCGGGATCGTGAACACGGCGAAGCTGGCGTTCCCGATGCTGTCGACGCTGCCATACTGCGCGACGCCCACGAGCTTGAACGCCCGCTTGGGTTGCAGGGTCGTGATCTCGACCGTGTCGCCGACGACGTAGCCGTCGTCGTCGGCGGTGCCGGCGTCGATGACCACCTCGCCCTCGTCGGACGGCCATCGGCCCTCGAGGACGTTCAGCGGGTTGAACTGCGCGAGCGCCGGATCGGTGTCGATCCCGAATCCGAACGTCGGGGCGCCCTCCGAGCTCGTCGCCTCGCCCTCCTTGTCGAGGATCTTCGTGTTCCGCTCGTCGAGGATCGACCCCGTGGCGAGGGCGACCTGGTCGACGCCGCGCACGGTCTCGAGCAGCGACTCGTCCACCGGGGGGCTCGGCGGCGCTTCGCCGTCGATCGAGATGTCGAGGCCGCGGCCGGTGACCACGGCGTCGGTACCCGCGTACGACTCGGTGAAGAGCGTCGTGAACGCGCGGTTGATCGTGTCCGTGAGGATGTAGGTGCCGCTGATCATCGCGACGCCGAGAACGATCGCGATGGCGGTGAGGACAGCTCGGAGTTTTCGCCCCGCGAGGCCGCGGAGGGAGACCTTGATCAACTGGCGGCGACCTCTTCCATCACGGTGAGGATCTCGTGGGCATCACACTCACCCAGCTCGCGCACGATCG
>DASUCI010000325.1:0-4117 GCA_035762825.1 Gaiellaceae bacterium
GACCGCCAGGCAGCGCGCCTCGAGGTAGAGCATCGAGAGGCCCTGCGCGTACCCCATGAGTGCCTCGGAGCCCGTCCCCGACGTGAAGCGCACCTTGACGCCCCGCGACGCGTACGCCGCACCGAGGAACGCCTTCGACCAGGGCGTGTCGTCGCCGTCGACGAAGACCGGTTCGGTTCCGTACACGGAGAGCGTCTCTGCGTACGTCACGAGGCCGCGAATCGCGAGCTCCAGGTTGCGCCGCTCCTCGACAGCGCACTGCGTCATCACCCCCGGCCGGCCGGCTTGCGACCCCACGAGCAGAGCGATCGCATTCAGCGGCGCGTAGCGGGCGACGCCGACGGTCGTCTCCATCTCCGCGAAGCCGCGCCGCGCGGCTTCGGCCGCGTCGGCCGCGAGGAGCGCCGGGCTCTCCTTGAGATTCGTCACGTGCGCCTGATTCCCAGGGGCGCGCCGCGCGCGGAGCTTCTTCAGCGCGAGCATGAGCTCGACCGGGTCGAGCAGGCCGATCACGCGCGCGAGCTTCGCCGGGGTCAGGCCGCGTGAGAGCCGCACGAGCTCGGCGCGCGAGACGTTCACGTCCACGAGCATCCGGGCGAGCGCGAGGTCGTCGAGCGCCATCGCCTCGGCGGCGACCGCGAGGTCGAGGCCGTGCGCGACGACGAATCGGTCGATGACGTCGAAGTCGGCGGCGTCGCGGCCGTCCATGCGCATGACGGCGCCCCCCTCGACGACGAGCTCCGGCTCGGGATCGTTCGGGCCGTTCGCGGCGACGAGACCGAGCTCGGGAAGCGGCGAGACGAGCTGCTCGAGGTGGAGATCGCGCGTCGCGCGGGACGAGAAGCGGCGGCTAGCCATCGGCGAGCAGCCCTCGCTCGGCGTACGCCGCCGCAGCCTCGCGCACGAAGGCGGCGGTCCTGGACGCGTCGAGGTCGTCGAGCCGTCCCGCCCACTCCTCGAGCTCGGCGGCGGTGGCACGGCGAGGCCGGAGCGCCGTGTAGACCTCGAGCAGGAGCTCGTCGGGGACGGCCGCGAGCTCGGCTGCGCGCTCGAAGCTCTCGGCGAGCTGCATCCGGCCTGCCGCGAGCGCAACCTCCGCCTGCATCCGCAGCGTGGCCGGCGTCGCCCGGATCTCGGCGGCAGCGAGCTCGCCCGCGCGCAGCGCAGCGAGCGTGACCCCTCCGAGCGGCATGCCGCCGGGCGTAAAGACGAGGTCGGGACGTCGCGTCCCGATCGGGTACTCGCTCGAGGGATCGAAGGCCACGCCGCTCAGACTTTAGGCTTGCGCTCGAGTGGTGGGCAACGAGCAACGATTCGCGGGGAGGGTGGCGCTCGTCACGGGAGCCTCGCGCGGAATCGGTGCGGCCGTCGCGGAGCGCATGCGCGACGAAGGCGCCCGCGTCGCCTCGCTCGACCTGCAGGCGGACGCGCCCGAGGGCGTGCTCGGGCTCACGGGCGACGTGTCGCGCTCGGAGGACGTCGGGGCGGCCGTCGCGCAGGCCCAGGACGAGCTCGGCCCGATCGACATCCTCGTCTGCTCGGCCGGCGTCCCCGGCGAGTCGCTGCCTACGGTCGACGTCACGGACGCGGAATGGCGCCGCGTAATGGGCATCAACGCGGACGGGGTGTTCTTCTGCAACCGCGCGGTCCTACCCGGCATGGTCGAGCGCGGCTACGGACGGATCGTGAACGTCTCGTCGATCGCGGGCAAGGAGGGCAATCCCATGGCCGGCGCGTACTCCGCCTCCAAGGCAGCGGTGATCGGGCTGACGAAGGCGATCGGCAAGGACGTCGCCCGCACCGGGGTGATCGTGAACTGCGTCGCGCCGGCCGTGATCGAGACGCCGATCCTCGACGGGATCACGCAGGAGCACATCGACTACATGGTCGAGCGCATCCCGATGGGGCGCATGGGCGATGCGGACGAGGTCGCAGCGCTCATCTGCTGGCTCGCGAGCGAGGAGTGCTCGTTCTCGACCGGCGCGACGTACGACATCTCCGGCGGCCGGGCGGTGTACTAGAGGCTTGATGCGGGTTGCAGGCACACACGGATGGGGGTCTGCGCACGGCGCAGCGCCGCCGTCTCGGCCGGCATCCAGGCGTCTAGCCTGCACGCCGCCCGAGCCGGCGGCGCTGCTTGGCGCATACCCTCCCCGCACGCACCTCCAACCCGCATCAAGCCTCTAGTGCCGCTGTACGTCCGCGTGCGCGGCCCGAACGGCGTCGAGCAAGGCGTGGTCGAGGACGGACGCGTCGTCCTGGGCAGCGACACGCGGGTCACTCCTCTCGACCCCGACTCGCTGCACCTGCCCGAGCCGTACGAGCTCCTGACGCCGCTCGCTGCGCCGGAGATCTGGTGCGCCGGGGTCACGTACGAGCGCTCGCGCGATGCACGCGTCGAGGAGAGTGCCGTGAAGGACGTCTACACGATGGTCTACGACGCACCTCGCCCGGAGCTGTTCCTGAAGGACGCCGCCATGCGCCGCACCGTTGCGCCGGGACGACCCATCGGCATCCGTGGTGACTCGACCTGGAACGTCCCGGAGCCGGAGATCGGCGTCGTCCTCGGGACGAACGGCCGCATCGTGGGCTACACGATCGGCAACGACGTCTCGTCCCGCGACATCGAGGGCGCGAACCCCCTCTACCTCCCGCAGGCGAAGATCTACGCGGGCGCATGCTCCTTCGGGCCTGCGGTCTTCGTCCCAGACGACGACGAGGCCACGTTCCATCTCAGCCTCCGGGTCACCGACGAGTGGGGCCGCATCGTGTTCGAAGGCGAGTCGTTCACGTCGACCATGCGCCGCTCGTTCGCCGACCTCGTCGGCTGGCTGCTGGTCGACAACCCCGTCCCGCCGGGCAGCATCCTCCTGACCGGGACGGGCCTCGTCCCCCCCGACGACTTCACGCTGCTCCCCGGACACTTCGTCGAGATTCGCGTCCCCCAGATCGGCACGCTCGTCAACCCCGTCGTGCGCGCTTCCGAGCTGATCCAGAAGGAGGATGAGTCATGACCGAGACCCTGACCGGCGCCCCTGCGAGGAACTACATCGGCGGCGAGTGGCGCGAGAGCGCCGCCGGCGAGACGTACGAGAAACGCAACCCGTGGCTACCGTCGCGGGTGACCGGCGTCTATCCGGCGTCGGACCTCGAAGACGCGCGTGCCGCGATCGACGCCGCCCGCGAGGCGTTCCCTGCGTGGTCTGCGCTCCCGGGGGCGCAACGTGCCGCGCACTTCACGAAGGCTGCCGCCGCGATCGAGGCGCGCGCCGAGCAGGTCGCGCAGGACATGACGGCCGAGATGGGCAAGCCGCTGCGCGAGGCCCGCCTCGAAACGCTCCGTGCCGCGACGATCCTCCGCTTTGCCGCCGGTGAGGCGTACCGGCCGATCGGCGAGCAGTACGAGCCGTCCGTCGCCGACCAGCGGCTGTTCACGCTGCGCCGCCCGCTCGGGGTGGTCGGCCTGATCACACCCTGGAACTTCCCGATCGCGATTCCGGTCTGGAAGCTCGCGCCGGCGTTGATCTACGGCAACACGCTCGTGCTCAAGCTCGGCTACGAAGCGCCGCGGACCGGCCTGCACGTGGCCGAGTGCTTCGCCGAGGCGGGGCTGCCGGCGGGCGTCCTGAACGTGCTCACCGGCGCGGGCTCCAAGGTCGGCGCGGAGATCGTCTCGAACCCGGGGGTGCGCGCGATCTCGTTCACGGGATCCGTACCCGTAGGCCGCTCAGTGCGCGACGAGGCGACGGCGCGCGACTGTCGCGTCCAGCTCGAGCTCGGTGGCCACAACCCGCTGCTCGTGACCGCTTCGGCCGAGCTCGAGCGCGCGGTCGAGGCGACCTACGCAGGCGCCTTCTGGTCGGCCGGGCAGAAGTGCACCGCGACTCGCCGGATCCTGGTCGAGGACTCCGTGTACGACGGCTTCCGCGAGAAGCTGCTCGCGCGTGCCGCCGCCGGCAAGGTCGGCGACCCCGCGGATCCGGAGGTCGAGGTCGGCCCCGTCGTGAACGAGGCCGCCATGGAGGACATCCTGGGCGCGATCGAGCGGGCGCGCGGCGAAGGCGGAACGGTCCTCGCCGGCGGAGCGCGCGCAGATCACGACGGGTACCTCATCGCA
>DASUCI010000326.1:0-2357 GCA_035762825.1 Gaiellaceae bacterium
CGACCTAGACCGAGAGGCTGATCGGGGACGACGCGATCCAGACGAGCGTCCCGAGGAACACGATGCAGCCCACCCCGACGGCGACTGCGCGGAGGCGCGGGTTCGTGAGCTTCGTGCTCGTGCCCGCGAAGAAGAGCGCGACGGAGAAGAGCACGACGCCGAGCACGTAGTTCGACGAGCGCTGGATGTTCCGCCGCACCAGAGCCGCGGACACCTCGGCTTCCGCGTCGAGGCTTTCCGCTTCCGCCTCGGCAGCGAGCACGTATTGCGGCATCACGAACGGCGTCAGGGGCGCGTTCGCGTTCGTGAGCGGCTCCGTCGCGAGCCACGCGGCGAATGCAGGCTTGAACTCCGCGCGGAAGCGCCGCTCGTAGAACGTCGTGAGCTGGGTCTCGCGGTGGGCGTACGCGTCGACCCACTGGATGAACGTCGCGACGTCGACCTCCTTCTGCGCCTCGGCGAGACCCTGTGCACGCGCTGCGTCGATCCTGATCGCGTTCGTTCGGCTCGACGCCTTCGCCTGCTCGCCGTTCCAGCGCGTCGCCTGATAGCCGCTCCAGGCGGTCGCGACGGCGGCGACCGCAAGGAGGACAGTCGCGACGAGCTCCGTGCGGTCGCTCATTGCGGCGTGCCGTTCTCGTCGCACGGCAGGGCGATGGTGATGCTCAGGTCCGCCTGCGCCTCGTCCAGGATCGCGAGCGACCGCTCCATCGCATCGGGTTGGATGCTTCCCAGCCCGGGCCGGTACGGGTTGTCGAGCGCGTAAATCGCGAGGAGCGTGACGACGACGATGGTCGTGGCGGAGCCCACGAGCATGCCCTGCGAGCGCTTCATCTCCGCCGGATCGGCGAAGAAGAGCATGAAGCAGAAGACGATGGACGCGCTCAGGAGGAGCACGATCCAGATCGTCGTCGGCGTGATCCCGGCCGCCCCGTGAATCCTGTCGCGCCGCGCTTCTTCGCGGTCGGACGTCTGGTCGAGCCACTTCGCGAACGCCGTCTCCTGCACCGTGCCGGAGGGATCTGCGGCCCGGATCGTCCGGAAGAGCGCGATACCCCACGGGTTGACGGCCTCGTCGAGATCGCCCTCCTGCATCTCCGGCCACTCCCGATCGACGACGGACCGTCCGTAGCAGATGATCTCCCCGGACAGCCGATCGCGGGTCTCGGGAGCGAGGAACTGCGCCGTCTCGAACTGTTGCACGACAAGGAGGGCCTCGGCTTCCGCGCCGGCTCGCGACTGGTCGTACGTCGTGAACGCGAGGAAGATCACGAAGCCGGCGAAGATCGCGAAGCCCGTGGCGAGCACGCCGAAGACGCCGGATGCACGGTCTCCGTCGGAGAAGAAGCTCCCTTCGGGCGCGCGCGTGCGAACGAACAGCATGACGCCGACCGCGACGGCGACGGCCGCGACGAGAATCGCGACTCCCAGGACGAAGTTCGCGGTCACTCCACCACCCGGCTCGGCACGGGCCGTACTCTCGCGACAGAGCAGGCTCCACGCAAGGCAGCGTCAGCGCGGCCTTCGACCTGTCTCACTCGCCGAGAGCGCGCGCGAGGATCTCCTGCACGACCGCTGACTTCGCGTCCGCGTAGTTCTGCACGTACTTCCACTCCCGCTGCGCGAGCTCGCGCTTCGCGGCGAGGTAGAGGTCGCGGTCGTCGTCGTGCGTCCGGAGCCAGTCGCGAAAGCCGACCATTCGATCGACCTCCTCGCAGCCGTCCGAGAACGTGTGCACGTTGACGTTCGTGTCCGGCCCCTTGAAGAGGCGGTGCTCGAACCAGTCCGGCTCGCGGATCCGCAGCACGTAGCCGGCGGCCTCCAGCGGCGGCACGTACGCGTCCTCGTCCGTGGTGTCGGCGACGACGAGGACGATGTCGATCAGCGGCTTGGCCGCGAGGCCGGGAACGGACGTCGAGCCGACGTGCTCGATCCGAAGCATCTTCGGCCCGAGCGCGCGCCCGATCCGCTCCGCCTCGCGTTCGTACAGCCGTGGCCAGTTCGGGTCGTACTCGGCGAGCTCGATCCTCGCGTTGTGCTCGGGCAGGTCGCCGATCGTCGCGGCGCGGATCTCCTCGTCCGTGAACGGTGGCGGGATGTCGGGGATTGGCGTCATCTGTCGGTGAGTAAGCCTGCCAGCGCACGCGAAGATCTCGCAAACGTCATGTTCGAAGACCGTGAACTGCGCTAGCCGCAGCGCGGAGCGAGCGTCGAATGAGGTAGTGCTGGCGGCTCTCGGCCCGAAAGCCTGCCCGGGTCGGTAGCCGCCAGCCGAAACGATCAGGGCGAGCTCGTACGATGGATCGGTGCCGGAGGTTCCGCTGCACTTCAGCGACGTCGTCTGCTCGTTTTGCGGC
>DASUCI010000327.1:0-2012 GCA_035762825.1 Gaiellaceae bacterium
CGCATCCCCGGCTTCACGCCGGCTGCCTCGGCGGCCGCGGTGACCGGCCCGAGCAGCGGCTCCTCCCCCGCATCCGGCGCGAGCGCGGCGGGAACGAGCGCCAACCGCGGCCGCGCGCGCAGTGCTGCTCTC
The DNA here is from genome assembly GCA_035762825.1 of Gaiellaceae bacterium. Lineage (GTDB taxonomy): Bacteria > Actinomycetota > Thermoleophilia > Gaiellales > Gaiellaceae > GMQP-bins7. Next base: position 133 of record DASUCI010000327.1, read on the forward strand.
AGCTCGAACCCAGGAATGAGGAGGCAAGCGATCACAGGAACATATGTTCTATACGAACACACGTTCCCCTGTCAACCGAATCGTGTTAACGAGGGAGGACGCTACTACGCGGCGTTCCCGCTCGACCCCGACGGCAGCAACGTCGAGGCCGTTCATCGCGAGTTCTGACGCGCGTCACACGGCGGCGCGGAGCGCCTGCAGCTCTCTCTGCAGCGGCATGATCCTCCGGAAGAGCCAGTACGTCACGAGCCCACCCGAGAGGACTCCGACGATGACAACAGGCACGAGGGAGGAGGACGCGATCGCATCGGTGACGTAGAGGACGAGGAAGACCATGAACGGAAGCCAGAGGAGCACCGCCTCGATGATCGCGAACCGCACCCACTCGCGCGAAACCTCGCGCTCGAGCTCAGCGGCCCGCGTCTCCCGCTGCTCGGGCGTCATCAGCTGAGGCGGGATCTGCAATCAGCTTCGTTTCGTTGCGCGGAAGCACTCGGTGACGTACGCGAGGCGTACGCCCTCGCCGTCCGCGGTCTCGTCGTAGAGCGCGCCGACGGCTTCGAGCACGGGCTGGCGGTCCTCGGACGCCAGCTTCGCGAGGTAGCTCCGCGAGAGGACGAGATCGAGGAGGCCGTCGCGGTCGAGAGCCTGCTCGAACGAGAAGCGCTTGGTCTCGACCCAGCGGAAGAGCCCGCTCTCGTCGAGGATGGGGACCACGTCGGTCTCCTCGATCGTCTCGTTGCCGATGATCGCGGAGAGGCGTGCCATCCACGGGTCGCGGTCGTCGCGCGAGTTCCAGACGAGGGCCAGGCGCCCTCCTGGGCGGAGCACGCGGGCGATCTCCGGCAGCGCGTCGTCGTGATCGAACCAGTGGAACGCCTGCGCCGAGGCGATGACATCGGCAGCGCCGTCGGGAAGCGGCATGGCCTCGGCGCGGCCCTCCACGGCATGCGCACCGGGAATGGCAACCTCGAGCTCGGTTCGCATCTCGTCGAGCGGCTCGACCGCGACGACGCGATGCCCGAGAGCGACGAGCACGCGCGTGAGCTTTCCGGTACCGGCGCCGAGGTCGACGACGTCGACCGGCTCGTCCCCGACCAGCCAGCGAACGGCGTCTTCGGGGTAGCCCGGCCGACCTCGTTCGTACGCACCCGCGACCTCGGCGAAGGCGGTGTACGGGCCACGCACCGTGTGGTCGCGATTGACGATCACCCGGTCGAGTCTAGACAGGCCGTCGTCCGATCCGACTCGACCGGGCGGGTGATCTCGCGTTCGCTCAGAGCGAGATTTCGGCGGCGCCGTCGCGCATCGCGACGAGGCGCGGCGCGACGTCGAGGACGCTCTCGCGCGCGCAGAACGGAATGTCGGGCTCGAGCTCCGGCGCGTTCTCCATCAGGTTCCGGCCGCTCTTCGACGCGCGGAAGGCCTCCTCCGCCCCGCTCCACGTCGAGGCGAGGCGCGCAGCAGCTTCGGCGGCGTCGGTGCGTTCCCAACCCAGGAGCTCGACGATCCGGCCCGCGACGAACGCGTCGTCGAGGGCAAGCGTGCCCTGGACGCCGGCGCAGACGACCACGACGTCGTCGCCCGCCTCGCGCGCCGCCTCGACCACCGAGGAGAGGTTCAGCAGCGACGCGACGAAGACGCGTTCGCAGCGCTGCGCGGCGGCAACGACGGCGCGCGTCCCGTTCGTGGTCGACAGGACGAGTGTCTCGGCGGCCGGCTCCTCGTACTCGCGCGGTGAGTTGCCGAAGTCGAAGCCCGGGATGCGAACGGCATTCCTCTCGCCGCCGAGCACGCCTTCGCCGAGAGCCTCACGGAGAGCGCGAGCTTCCTCGACCTCGGCCGCGCAGAACACTCGCTCGTATCCCGTCGCGAGCGCC
>DASUCI010000328.1:0-31247 GCA_035762825.1 Gaiellaceae bacterium
CTCGTGCGAACGGTCCAGCATGCGACGCAGGCGTTCGCGCAGCACCTCATGGCGAGCGGACATGGCCGCTTCGCGCTCGTCTCCGCCGGACAGGCGCAGTCGCCGACGCACGCGAACGCCGTCTACGCGGCCGCGAAGGCCGCGTCGGAGACGTGGACGCTCGCGCTCGCGGACCGCTTCAAGGGGACGGGCGCGACGGCGAACATCGTCGTCGTGGGCGCGATCGTCACGCCGCAGATGCGCGCGGAGGGCCCCGACAAGGACTTCTCGACCTTCACGCCGGCCGAGGAGATCGCCGAGGCGATCGCGTATCTCTGCTCCGACGCGACGTCGTCGATGAACGGTCAGCGCGTGACGCTGCGCGGCGCCGTCTGACGCGCCTGCCGCTCGGCGCGGAGCTGCAGCGGGACGAGCGCGGCGAGGCAGGCGAGCACGAACCACAGGTACGCCGTCGGCGCGCCCAGCACGAGGCAGGCACCGAGGACGACGAGTTGCGTGGTGAGGCCGAGGTTGGCGAGCGCGGTCACCGTGAAGCGGTCGTAGCCACCGCCTTCGTCGAAGCGGCGGGCCGCGAACGCCCGCAGGGCACGGTCGAGCGGGCCGAACACCACGCCGTAGATCCCATCGAGCACACGCTCGACCCGACCGCCCGTCGCCTGCGGGTGGGACGTCGGGATTCCGTGTGCCTGTCGGTAGAGCTCGGTGGCGTTGAAGTCCACGGCGAGCACGACCGTCAGCGCGACGAACGCCGCGGCTGCGAGAACCGGCAGGCCGGTGACGTAGCCGAGGGCTGCGAACAGCGCCGCGTTCACGGCGAAGTCGGCGATCGTGTCCAGGTAGCGGCCGGTCAGCGTCACCCGCCCGGTCGCGCGCGCGAGCTGGCCGTCAGCGTTGTCCAGCAGGCTCTTCACCTGCAGCAACGCCGCCGCAGCCACCAGCTCACCCCGCGCGAGGACGAGCGCCGCGCCGAGGCCCGTCGCGGCATTCGCGAGCACGACGGCATGCGGGGGGACGCCGAGGCGGCGAAGCCCGGGAACGAGAGCGCTCGAGAGCGGCCTGAAGACGAGCTCGAGGAGAAGCTCGCGCCCTGCCCGTCTCGCGTCCGCCGAAGACGGCGTGTCCTCGGTCGAGACGCTCATCGGGGACGATCGTAGATACTGCTGCGATGACTCCCGAAGGCTGGACCGAGGTCGACGATGCCCTCGAGCGCACCTTCGAGCTCGAGAACTTCGTCGCCGCGCTTGCGTTCGTGAACCGCGTCGGCGAACTGGCGGAGGCGGAGGGCCACCATCCGGACATCGCGATCCACTACAACCGCGTGACGCTGCGCTGGTGGACGCACACCGCCGGCGGCGTCACCGACCGAGATCGCGAGCTCGCCGAGAAGTCCGGACGGCTCGAGCTCTAGCCCGAGGACTTGACGACGACCACCGGGCAGGCGGCATGTGTCGTCACGTGCCTGCTGACCGACCCGAGGAGCGCGGCCTGGAGGCCGCTGCGGCCGTGAGAACCGACCACGACGAGCTGTGCCGCCTGGCTCTCCGTCACGAGCACGTCTCCGGGGTCGCCCTCGACCAGCCTCTGCTCGACCTCGATGCCGGGCGCTGCCGCCATGGCGTCGGCCACCGCAACCTCGAGCGCGCCTGATGCGGCATCGCGCTCGGACTCCAGCTGACCGGGGAAGTCGCCGGCAGGCACCGCGAGCAGCCCGGGGTCGCCGATCGGCTGCGGCGGGATGAACGACCACACGTAGACCGCGACGAGTGGCGCGGAGCGCAGACGAGCCTCCTCGGCTGCCCAGCGCAGCGCCTCGCGCGAGGCGTCCGAGCCGTCGACTCCCACGACTATCGGCTTGCTCATGACCGCCAGCCTACCGCCACGCCCTACCGCCACCCCGTGCGAGTAAGGTGGCCGCGGCCATGAGCACGCGGCGTGTGACCCTGTACGACGTCGGCCCACGCGACGGCCTGCAGAACGAGCCCGAGATCCTCGACGTCGAGACGCGCACCGAGCTCGTGCGCAGGCTCGTCGCGACCGGGCTTCCGGCGATCGAGGTGGCGAGCTTCGTCGACCCACGGCGAGTCCCGCAGATGGCGAGCGCCGAAGAGGTGGTGGCGGCCGTCGGCGACGTTCCGAGCGTCACGTGCGCCGGGCTTGCCCTGAACGAGCGTGGCTACGAGCGGCTCGTCGCGTCCGGGCTCGACGAGGTGCGGTTCGCGTTCGGCGTGACCGAGTCGTTCAACCAACGGAATCAGGGAGCGAGCGTCGGGGAGTCCCTCGCCGCCGCGACGAGCATCGTCTCGCGCGCTCGTGAGGACGGTCTGCGCTCGACCGTGACCCTGAGCGTTGCCTTCGGCTGCCCGTTCGAGGGCGAGGTCGATCCGGCGCATGTCCTCGCGCTTGCCGGGCGGATCGTCGACGACGGAGCTCCCGACGTGCTCGTGCTCGCGGACACGATCGGCGTCGCCACGCCGAGCGTGGTGCGGTCACTCGTCGAGCGGGCTGTCGCCTCGGGCGTCCAGGTCGGCGGGCACTTCCACAACACGCGCAACACGGGGTACGCGAACGCGCTGGCAGCGCTCGATGCGGGAGCGGGCGTGCTCGACGCATCGGTCGGCGGGCTCGGCGGCTGCCCCTTCGCGCCGAAGGCGACCGGGAACATCGCGACCGAGGACCTCGTCTACGCGCTCGAGCGCGAGGGCGTCGAGACGGGCGTCGATCTGGAAGCCCTGATCGGCGTCGCGGCGTGGCTCGCGGAGCTGCTCGGACGACGCCTGGACGGCCAGCTCTATCGTGCAGGCACGTTTCCCCCGTAGCGCGCCGGCACGATCGTGCCGCGCACCTCGCCGAGCTCCACGTCACCCGCACGGCCACGGAGGACGACCACGTCTCCGTCCTCGAGAAACGTGCGCTCGGACCCGTCTGCGAGTCGCACCGGGCGCTCGCCGTTCCAGGTGAGCTCGATGAGCGATCCTTCGGAGCCCGGCTGAGCGCCGGAGATCGTTCCGGACGCGAAGAGATCGCCCGTTCTGATCGACGAGCCGTTCACCGTTGCATGGGCGAGTTGCTGCGGCATCGTCCAGTAGAGGGAGCGCGCATTGCCACGCGCGATCACGGTGCCGGAGAGCTCGACCTCGAGATCCAGGTCGACTGCCCAGTCACCGGAGGTTGCGAGGTACGGCAGCGGCTCGGGATCCTGCTGCGGAGCCGGTACGAAGCGGTCCTCGAGGAGCGCGAACGGCGTCACCCACGCGGCGATCGAGGTCGCGAACGACTTGCCGAGGAAGGGCCCCAGCGGCTGGTACTCCCACGCCTGGATGTCGCGCGCGCTCCAGTCGTTCACGAGCACCACGCCGAAGACGTGGTCGCGAAACGCCGACGCCGGCACCGGCTCGCCGAGACGGCTGCCCACGCCGACGACGAAGCCGAGCTCGAGCTCGATGTCGAGCCGGGCGCTCGGACCGTAGCGCGGCTCGGCTTCCTGCGGCGACTTCACCTGCCCGGACGGACGGACGACCGGCGTCCCGCTGACGACCACGGTGCCCGCGCGACCGTGGTAGCCGACAGGCAGGTGGCGCCAGTTGGGAAGGAGTGGCTCGGCGTCGGGACGGAAGAGACGCCCGAGGTTCGTCGCGTGCTCGAGCGACGAGTAGAAGTCGACGTAGTCGGCCACCTCGAACGGAAGGTGCGAGGCCGCGCTCTCGAGCGGCACGAGCTCCGTTCCCGCGGTCACGAGCTCGTCGACCCGCGCGATCGTATCCTCCCACGACGACCGCCCGAGCGCGAGGAACGCGTTGAGCGAGCTCGCCTCGAAGGCCGAGCCGAGACCCGCGGCAGCGAGATTGAGGATCCCGTCGCCGATGCGGAACCCGACGCGCGGCGCGTCGTCGCCGACCGAGAACACGCCGAAGCCGACTGCGCCTGTCACCGCGGAAGCATCCCGAGCGCCTCGAGCTCCTCGACCGGCTCGAAGAAGCTGCAGCTCCCGACGGAGTGGAAGAGCTCCTGGCGCACACGGGCGATCTCCTCGCCCGACGCCGCGCGATCGCGCCAGGTGAACGCGGCGGCGTCGAGCCCGAACGCATCGCGCTCGGTTTCCGCGAGCGCCGCGTCCTCGTCGCCCTCGAACACTGCTGCCGCCAGGAGGTTGAGCACGCCGTGGTCCCCGTCCCCACGAACGGCGTGGTGGAGGCCGGCGGTCGCCTTGAACACGAGCCCGCGGTCCCGGCACGCCCTGACGAAACGCGCGAGCTCGGAGCCACTCGGCACCTCGGCGCCACCGCACCGGACCTTCGCCCGGAGCCCCTGCTCCAGGAGGTGGTCGAGACGACCCTCGAGCGCGTCGTCGATCGGCGTCTCCACGTAGATCTCGGTGACCTGCGACGGGATCCCGTCCCGCCCGACAGCCCGCGTCTCGATCGACTCGACGCGTGCGTCCTCGGCCCCGGCGAGCGGCGCGTCGAGCACGGCACTGACGGCGCGCTCGCTCGACGCCAGCCGGGCGAGCGCTGACGCGGGCCACACGAGCCGCGCCAGCATGAACGCGTGCGCGCTCGCGGCCGCACGGGTGTCCTCGGCCAACGCCTCGGCGGGCGGGAGCGACGCCGGCGGGAACGTCGGCGCGTGGTCGATCAGGCGCGCAAGGAGCGCGCGCCGTGCGTCGGTCGTCCCCATCGCGGCCGGATCTTCGCAGAGGGCGCTATCAAGCCGATTCCGGGACCGTCCGATGACCCTCTGGCAGCATGCCCGACCCCGCCCACACCGAGCCGACACCCCGGCCGCACGTGAGCCTCGTCACCGCGGGCTCGACCGAGCCGTACCGGCGTCTGGCCGACATCTTCCACGACGTGCTGTCCGAGCAGAGCCTCGACGCGGTGCTCGAGCGGATCGCCGACGCGCTCGCCGTGCTCATTCCCTACGAGGACGTCCACATCTACGAGGCGGACGAGGCCAAGCGGGAGCTTCGCGCGGTCCTGGCGCGAGGCGAGTGGGAGGACGAGGTCATGAGCGAGGCCTTCTCGTTCGGCGAGGGCATCACCGGCTGGGCCGTCGACCACCGCGAGGCCGTGCTCGCGAACAGGGCGCACCTGGATCCGCGCGTACGCCTGGTGCCGGGCACGCCCAACGAGCCCGAGGCCCTCATCGCCGTGCCGCTCGTCGCGCGCGGTCAGCTGAAGGGCACGCTCAACATCTACCGGGTCGGCGAGGACGCGGCGTTCTCCGACGAGGAGTTCCTCCTCGCGAAGCGCTTCGGCGACGCTGCTGCGCTCGCGATCGACAACGCGCACATCCGGGCGCGCCTCGAGCACCAGGCCGAGACCGACGCGCTGACGGGCCTCTACAACCACCGAGCCTTCCACGACAGGCTGCGCCACGCGCTCGTGACCGCCTCGGCCGCCCATGACACGGTCGCCCTGGTGATGCTCGACCTCGACGACTTCAAGAAGGTGAACGACGTGTACGGCCATGGCGTCGGGGACCAGCTGCTGAACCAAGTCGCGGACGTGCTTCGCACCACGGTCCGGACGAACGACGTCGTCTGCCGTGTCGGAGGCGAGGAGTTCGCGGTCATCCTGTCGTCCGGCGACCTCCGCAGCTCGACCGCACTCGCCGAGCGAATCGGGGACGAGCTCGCGAAGCTCCAGGCCGACGCCGTCGGTCGCCTCACCGTGTCCACGGGCATCGCCGTCGGCCCCGAGCATGCAGCGAACCCGCGCGAGCTCGTCGCCTGCGCGGAGGCTGCGATGATGACGGCGAAGGCGCGTGGGCACGGCCTGATCGTCCCGTTCGACGAGAGCGAGCAGGAGCGACCGGCGGAGGAGAGCCTGCGTCGCGACGTCCGCTCGATCGCCCACCTCAAGATGCTCCAGAGCCTCTCGGGCAAGCTCTCGCGGCTCAACGACGTCGAGCAGATCGGCCTCACGATCTCGGACGAGCTGCGGCTCCTGATCGACTACCACAACTGCCGCGTCTTCCTGCGCAACGAGGACGACCTCGTGCCGCTCGCGTTCCGCGGTGACCTGACCGGCACGATGCCGGGCGACCCGACAAGGCTCCTCCCGACGACCGTGGGTCGCGGGATCACGGGCCGCGTCGCCGAGACCGGGATGTCGCTCCTCGTCGACGACGCCGCTCAGCACGCGTACGGCGAGCTCATCGAGGGGACGGCGGAGATCGAGGAGTCGCTGCTCGTGGTCCCGCTGAAGTACGGCGCCCGCGTCACCGGCGTGATCGTCGTCTCGAAGCTCGGGCTCGCCCAGTTCGACGCCGACGATCTCCGGCTGCTCGAGGTGCTGGCCGGTCACGCCTCCGTGGCACTCGAGAACGCACGGCTGTACGAGGCGCAGCGCCGCGAGGCGGAGAGTGCGAAGGCGCTGCTCGCCTTCTCCCGCGACCTCGCCGAGGCGGCGGACCTTCGCGACGTCGCCGAGCGGGTAACGCGAGGCGCGGCGAGCATCCTCGAGAGCCCGAGCACATCTGTCTGGTTGCAGAGTGCGGGTGACGGCGCGCTCGAGCGGCACGCGCTCCATCCGGAGCCTCCGCCGGACGATCCCGGGATCCTCCGCATCCCAGCCGAGTTCATCGAGCCCTGGCTCGGCCGTACGGAGCCGTTCACCGTCGATCCAGAGCACTACGCGGCGATCGCGCCGGCGCCGCGCGGAACGCAGGGCCGGTTCGCGATCGCGCCGTTCCACGTCGAGGGCCGCTGGGGCGTCGTCGCCGCCGCGATCGCGGTGCGCACGGCACCGGAGGACCGCGAGCTCGAGCTGCTCGCGAGCATCGCCCGCCAGACCCGGCTCGCGCTCCAGACCGCCACGAGCTACGAGACGCTCGAACGCACCTTCCTCGCGACGGTGGAGGCGCTCGCGAACGCACTCGAGGCGAACGACGAGTACACGTCGACGCACGCTCGCTGGATCACCGACCTTGCACTCCAGGTCGGCGAGGAGCTCGGCCTCGAGCCGCACGAGCTGAAGCGCCTCGAGCTCGGCGCGCTGTTCCACGACATCGGGAAGATCGGGATCCCGGCGCGAATCCTGGCCAAGGCCGGCCCGCTCACGGCCGAGGAGCGCGCGGTCGTCGAGACGCACCCGATCCTGGGCGAGCGCATCCTCGCCCCGATCGAGCAGCTGGGCGAGGTGCGCCTGATCGTCCGCTGCGCGCACGAGCACTTCGACGGCACCGGCTACCCGGACCACCTCGTGGGCGATCAGATCCCGCTCGAGTCACGGATCGTCCTCGCCTGCGACGCCTATCACGCGATGACGACCGATCGTCCGTACCGGAAGTCCCTCGGCGAGGACGAGGCGAAGCGCCGGCTCGTCGAGGCCTCCGGGACGCAGTTCGACCCGCAGGTCGTCGACGCGCTCCTGCGCGTACTGGACTGACCAGTGCGCAAGTTCGGAATCCGCGAATGCGGATTCCGAACGCGCGAAGATCCCTGAAGGCGTCGGCTTCGCCGCCGCGTCGCGGCTCTACTCAGTCGGGGTGCTAGGCGCCGGCGGCTTCTGCGTTCCGCAGCCCGCGAAACGCCCAGACCCAGAAGAAGAGCCCGAGGCCGATCGCGATCGCGAACGCGCCTGCGATGTGCGGCGCGTCGCCCGCGACGAAGCCCCGCCCCGTCTCGAGGAGGTACGTCACCGGGTTCACCGAGGCGACGCCCTCGATCCACCCGTCCAGGAGCTCGAGCGGCACGTAGACCGGAGCGAAGAACAGGATCAGGAACACGGGCATCTGCATGAGCGGCGCCGCCTGGATCGTGCGAAAGCGCATCGCGATGCCGCCCGCCCAGAAGAAGCCGCAGAGGTTGACGAGCGCCGCGAGCGTGAAGAGGCCGACGAGATCGACGGCGCCGCCTCCGACGTTCATCCCGACGGCGAACGCGATGACGGTCAGCATCACCGCGACCAGCAACCAGCGGACGAACGCTGCGAGCGCGTAGCCGGCGACGATCCCGCTCCGCCTCGGCGCTGCGAGCATGAGGCGCTTCGCGAAGCCGCCCTCGAAGTCGCGCGCGACGCCGAAGCCGGTGAAGACACCGCCGAACGCGGCCGATTGCAGGAGCACGAACACGAACTGGAATGCGGTGTAGCCGGGCGGGAAGTCGAAGCCGGGTACCTGCGCCACCTGTGACAGCCCGCCGGCGAACGCGGTGAAGAAGAAGAGCGGGAACATCATCGTCGGCAGCAGGATCTGCGGGTTCGTGAGGGCGTTCTTGAGCGTCCGCCACGCCACCGCGGAGACGACGTTCCAGTACGTCACGTGCGCGTCATCCTCGTGCGCAGGGCGTTCGACGCGAGGAAGAACGAGATGATCCCGAGCAGGATCACGAAGCCGAATCCGAGCGCGAGCGCCTGCCAGTCCCAGCCGGTGATGATCAGGCTGCGGACGCACTCGATCATGTACGAGACCGGGTTCAGCGTCGCGGCGATGCGGAACCAGTCGACGCCGATGAGGTCGCGCGGCGCATTCATGGAGGAGATGAAGAGGAAGACGAAGAGCACGGGGAAGAGCGCCTGGATCGTCTCGCCCGAGCCCGTGCGGTATGCGAGCCACGCGCCGAGCGCCCCGAAGCAGAGCGCGACGACCGCGCCGTAGACCAGCAACACGGCGATCCCCGCCGGCCCCGACTCGAAGGTGACACCTGCGACGAGGCCGACAACGATGTAGAAGAGCACCTGCACCACGCCGAGCACGACGATCCCTGCGAGCTGCCCTGAGAGCAGGGCCCAGTCGCGCAGGCCGGTCAGTGAGAGGCGGTTGATGAAGCCCGTCTGCACGTCGCGCGCGATGTCGCTGCCCGCGTTCATGGTCGAGAAGAGCGCGCCCTGGATGAACGGCACGGCGAGCGCGAACGCGAGGAACGAGTCGGTCGGGAAGCCGGGAAGGTCGGTCGACGATGCGAGACCGCCGGCGTTCACCGCCATCAGCGCTACGGGGAAGACGAGCGGCGGGATGATGCTCGCAGGCTGTCGTGAGGTGCGCACGACCGAGCGGCGCGCGATCGCGCCGACCTGCGTCGTCGCGGTGCTCATAGGCCGACCTGTGGCCTATGAGCGTGGAGGGGTGTGGGGAACCGGGAGGTTCCCCACGCTCTCAGGAAGAAGGGGGCGCGCGGGGGCAACATGGTTCCCCCCGCGACCGTGAGCCGAGGGCGAGCGGTGCTCACTTCCGCTTCTCCTGCTGCGCCTCCTCGGCCTCCTCGGTCGCGCCCTCGAGGGTGCGGCCGGTCTTCGCCAGGAACACGTCGTCGAGGGTCGGCGCGTGCAGCTCGAGGTCCGCGATGTCGACGCCGTTGGCGTCCACCGCGCGCACGATGTCGGTGAGCCCGAGCCCGTCGTTCAGGCGCACGGCCACGTCGCGCGTCGACGCGAGCGGCTCGCCGAAGCGCGCGAGGAACTCGGCGATCTTCGGCCGGTCGTCCTCGGTGCGAGGGATCGCGTGCACGCTCGGCCGTCCGATCTCCGCTTTCAGCTCGGCGGGGGTCCCCTCCGCGACGATCTTGCCCGCGTCGATGATCCCGACGCGGTCGGCGAGGACGTCCGCCTCCTCGAGGTACTGCGTCGTGAGGAAGACGGTCACTCCCGCCTCGCGCCGCATGAGCGCGACCTCGTTCCAGATGTCCGTGCGGCTCTGCGGGTCGAGTCCCGTCGTCGGCTCGTCGAGGAAGAGGATGCGCGGCGTGTGGACGAGCGCGAGCGCGAGATCGAGGCGCCGCTTCATCCCGCCCGAGTAGCCCTGAACCTTCCGGTCCGCCGCCTCCACCAGCCCGACCCGGTGGATGAGCTCGTCGGCGCGCGAGCTCCGCTGCTCCTTCGGGACGCTCTGCAAGGTCGCCTGTAGGCGGAGGTGGTCGCGCGCCGTCAGGAGCGGGTCGAGCGCGGCCTCCTGCAGCGCGACTCCGATCAGCCCTCGAATCCGCGGCCCGTCCTTCACGACGTCGTAGCCCCCGACCAGCGCCGTCCCCGCCGTCGGCGGCAGCAGCGTCGTCAGGACGTGAACCGTCGTGGACTTCCCGGCCCCGTTCGGCCCGAGGAAGCCGTAGATCTCGCCCGGCTCGACGGTGAGGTCGATCCCGTCGACCGCCCGTGGCCCTTTCTTGTATTCGCGGACGAGCCTGCGGACCTCGATGCCGTTCGCGCCCGTCACCGTTGCACCCTACCGACGGCGTTCTGCCTCAACGTTGGCACATGCGTACCGACGGCGTACTCTTCAGTGCATGATCGGCCGGCTCGCCGCGTTCGGCGCGGTGGTCTTGGCTGCGGCAGCGACACTCGCGTCCACCGCACCGGGTGCGGGCGGAGACGTGCGTATCGACGTGATCTCCGTGAGTCCGCAGCCGCCACGAGCCGCGCGGCCGTTCGAGCTCGTCGCCCGCGTGGAGTTCGTGCCGGCGCCCGGATCGCTCAGGTCCATCGTCTGGATCGGTGAGCGCCGGTTCAGGAACATGCGACTCGTCTGGAAGGACTCGATCGCGCGCTGTTCGTTCGTCGTACCGCCCGGCGCGCGCGGCAAGCGCCTGACCATCGGGCTCACCGCAACGCTCGGCGGCTCCCGCACGCGGACGAGCTTCACGTTCAGAGTCTCATGAGAGCTGAGCTTGTAGTACGTCCAGCGCCCCTGGAGACACGCGCGTCAGACTCGTGTGTGCTGGTCAGTCGAGCCAGGCCGTCAGCAGTAACGAGACCGCGACCAGCGCGGCGAGCAGGACGACGGCGAAGTTCGCCGCCAGAACGGCCCTCGTCAGACGAAGCGATCGCTCGGCACCGTCGGCATCGGCGCGCGCCGGCGATCGCCACGCGACGGAGCTCGCGAGCACGCCTGTGATCAGCTGGTTGAGGCTCACGCCCTCGCTCTCCGCCGTGCGAGCCAGCTCGTCGTGCAGCGTCGCCGGCATCCGAACGAGGAGCTTCCCGCTGTGCGTAGGAGTGGGCATGGACGAGCCGTCGTGATCGCCAGCGAGCGGCTGCTCGAGCGTGGCTTCGAGTGCAGCCCACGCGCGTCTGGCGGCCTCCTCCGGGGAGTGCGCGCGTGCCGACAGCTGCGGGAAGTCTTCGACTTCGGCCAACCAGCCGTCCCCGGCCTCGTCCGACACCGGCACGAGTGAGATCCGGTGCGTCTGCGCCGGTTGCATGGCGATCGACGGCGCGCCCACCATGCTCCGAGTGTACAAGCGGCTCGCGAGCTGCACTAGACCCCGGTCCGGGAGCTGGAGCTCGATGCCGTCGTCGACTCACCAACCGAGAGTGCGCGGCGCATGCGTTCCAGCGAGGCGCGAATCAGCCGTGACACCTGGACCTGCGAGACGCCGACCTGCTCCGCGATCTCGTCCTGGCTGAGCCCCGCGAAGAATCGCAGGTGCATGATCCGGCGCTCGCGCACGGTCAACATGCGGAGGCCGGCCACGAGCGTCAGCCGGTCCTCACTCGAGTCGTACGGCGCGTCGGTCGCCAGGGCCGAGCCGAGCCTGCCGCCCGCCTCGTCCGAAGTCGATAGCGCGACAGCCGGACGCGCGGCTCCCGATTCGACATAGCGACGCGGGATGCGGACAACAGTGGCGCGGTCGCGAAGGTGGTGCCTGATCTCACCGGCGATCGTGGGGACGGCGAAGCCGGCGAGATCTCGCCCACGGTCGGGGTCGAAGCGCTCGATTGCCCGCAACAGCCCGATCGAGCCGATCTGCACGAGGTCCTCGAGGGGCTCCCCGCGATTCACGTAGCGCCTCGCGAGCGCTCGTACGAGCGGCATGTGCAACTCGACCAGCCGATCGCGGGCAACGGTGTCGCCGCTGCAGCGATACGCCCGCAGAAGGTCTCGGCACTCGCCCCGAGAGCGAGCCGGCGGTCGTACGGGACTGGCCTCAGTGACACTCATGAGTGCACCGATAATAACGCACGGCATTTTGCCCTTGGCGCTCATTTCGAAACTCTGCGTCTAGTGCGACAGTCGGTTGGGTATTTCAGTTGGTAGTGGATACAGAGGCGAGTACAACCTCTGTTGCTTCTCGGCGCGATCGGGCCGACTTCGGGCGCGTCAGCCGCCTGGTCGTCGTGCTCGCTGCCCTCGTCGGGGGTGCGCTCGCGATGGCCGCACCAGGATTCGCAGCAGACGAGCCCCTCGTCCCGGAGATCCCGGCGCCGCCGGAGCTCCCGACGATCGCGCCGACCGTCACGCCGATCGACTCCACGCTGCCACCGGCGCCGGAGTCGAACCCGTCCGCGTCCACTCAGGCGGAGCCGCCGATCACGGTGACGGTGGACGCCGATGCCGGCAATCTCGACGTCTCGGTTCGCGTGCTTAGCCCAGGAGAAAACGCCTCTGGCACCGTCGAGCCGCCCGTGGTATCAGGCTCCGGGGGCGCTGATACTACGGCTGATCCGGCTCGCATGACCGACCTGCCGGAAGACTCGACCGGAGACCACACGGAGGGCTCGAACACGAACGTCACGGTCCGGGTCCTGAGCCCCGGTGACGACGGCCCGGTCGACCAGAACACGTCTTCGGAAGCCGGCAATCACGCGGAGGCGCCAGCCCAGAGCCCGGTCGCCGAGAGTTCCGAAGGATTGGAGACGTCGGCCGCGTCTGCTCACGACGGCGCTTCGGATGCGGCGAATCACCAGCCTGGCTCGCCAAATGACGGTGAGCAGTATCAGGGATCGGATTCGCGATATCAATCCGCAGAGCAATTCGCCGACGACGCATGGAGTTGGGTCTGGTATCTGTCCCTCGACTGCGACGGAAACGCGACCTCGTCCTCGATCGAAACGGGTCGCCAATCATCGCTCGACTGGACCTGGGAGTGGACGTGGGAGTGGGCGTGCGGCAGTCCGCCGCACCCACCTCCGATCGACTCGCTCGAGCCCGCGGCCGACGACGGGCCCACGCACGCGGCACCGGAAGGATCGGACAGCACGCCGACGTCGACCGCGTCGTCGGGTGGCGCGGCTTCCGGCGCCGCCCTTGCGCAGGAGCCGTGGCTCTGGACGTGGACCTTCGCCTTCTGTGGCGAGACGGTCACCGCGACCCTCCCGGTCGACCCCCAGGGAGACCTCGAATGGGTCTGGGAGTGGCTCTGGACTTGGGACTGCCAGGCCGCCGCGCCAGCGACCGAGCCGTCGGAGACTCCAGGAGACTCTCCCACGGGCAATCCCTCACCTGCTCCCTCGACCGGGGTGCCCAGTGAGTCGAGTGGGACCGCTCCGGGTGGCGGCACGACCGCCGACGAACGCCTGCCGGAGGTGCTACTCCCCTGGATCACGCGTGTGGCGCTTCCGGAGTGGCTGACAGCGCTCCTGCCGCCCGAGGTCGCCAGCGCCACGATCCCGCTCGTCCCTGCAATCGAGCCGATGACGAGCTCCGTGCCCTTCACCATGATCGGCGACGTCGTGCCCATCCCGCTCTGGTTGCGTGCGCCGGCCACTGCGGTCGCGGCCCCCGATGCACCCAGCACCTTCGGAACGACCGTGATATCACGGCAGCCACGGCCCAAGAACGCCTTGACGGTCACGGCGCACTGGCCGGTGGCAGCCGATAGCTCGCCCTCGAGACGTGCCGAGCCGCATCCGGTCGAGCCCCGCGCCGAGCACGCATCCCCGCGGGCGACGCGGCGCTCCACGAAACCGTCCGGAGGCACGCCTCCCGTCCTCTGGCCTCCCTTGCGCCCGTTCCAGGCTGCAGGTGCACCAGGAGCCTCGAGCAGCTTCGTGCCGAGCGCGTCCGCTCTCGGCACCGCAGCGCTCGTCGCTCTCTTCGTCCTCGCCGCCCCCGGGTTCGGGCGGCGCATACGCGTCGCGCGTGAGCTGAGACCGCGCGGCACGTACGGATCGTCCATCGATCACCCCGGCTGACGAAGGTCCGTCCACAGACCTTCGCTCGTGCCGCTGAGGGGCACGAGCACACGACAGCTGAAGGGAGATCCATGAAACGTCTCTTCCTCGCGCTGTCCGTAGTCGCCCTCCTCCTGCTCGTCGTAGGAGTCGGGACGGCTGCGGCCGACACACCGTCCCAGGACACGGGCCAGCTGGCCGCCAGTGACCAGGACGCGGTGGGAGCCGCAGGAACAGCGCAACAGGAACCATCGAACTCGAACGAGCCCGTTCGGGTGCTGAGCCCGGGCGACAGCGGCCCCGTGTCGCAGTCGAACGAGGCATCGTCGAACGCATCCGCCGGCAACGTGAACGCGACGGGGCAGTCGGCCGACCAGACGCAGTCCGGTGGCGGTCTGCAGGCGATCGGCCAGTCGGCCCAGAACGCGCAGGACGCGGTCGCACTCGCCTTCACGATCCAGCAGGGCGCGTCGAACGAGAACGCACCCGTCGGGGACCTGAGCCCGGGTGGGAGTGGACCAGTCACCCAGTCGAACGAGGCATCGTCCGACGCGGAGGCCGGCAACCTCAACGGGACCGAGCAGGCCGCCGACCAGGCCCAGACCGGCGCCGACTCCTGCAAGTGCGGGAGCGGCGGCGACCAGGTCATCGGTCAGTCGGCTGACAGCTCACAGGAAGCAGGGGCACTCGCTGCAACCGTGCAGGAGAAGCCCTCGAACGAGAACATCAGCGTCCGGGTCCTCAGCCCCGGCAACGACGGTCCGGTCACACAGTCGAACACGGCGTCCTCGGACGCCACGGCTGCAAATCTCAACGGAACCGAGCAGACGGCCGAGCAGGATCAGGCCGGAGGCGCCGGCTCGCAGCTGATCGGCCAGGCGGCCGACAACGAGCAGAACGCCGGTGCTCTCGCCGCGACGGTCCAGGAGAAGCCGTCGAACACCAACGTGAACGTGCGAGTCCTGAGCCCGGGCTCGAACGGCCCCGTCACGCAGTCGAACGACGCGTCCTCGAACGCCACGGCTGCGAACCTCAACGGGACGAAGCAGACGGCCGATCAGACGCAGTCCGGTGACTCGTGCAAGTGCGGGAGCGCCGGCTCGCAGGAGATCGGTCAGCTTGCGAAGAACGATCAGGAGGCGAAGGCAGCTGCGTTGACCGTGCAGCACGGAGCCTCGAACAAGAACGTCGACGTTCGGGTTCTCAGCCCCGGCGACGGCGGTCCTGTGAACCAGTCGAACACCGCGTCGTCGAACGCCGAAGCCGGAAACAGGAACGGCACGTACCAGTCGGCCGATCAGACGCAGACCGGGGGGTCGTGCAAGTGCGCAGGCGGCTTGCAGGCCATCGGTCAGTTCGCTGACAACGATCAGAAGGCGGGGGCACTCGCCGCGACCGTGCAGGTGAAGCCCTCGAACGAGAACATCGGCGTCCGGGTCCTGAGCCCTGGCAACGACGGTCCCGTCTCACAGACGAACGAGGCGACGTCGAACGCCGAGGCAGGGAACCTGAACGCGACCAAGCAGGACGCGACCCAGGCCCAGAGCGGGTCGGGATTGCAGGTCATCGGCCAGGCTGCGAAGAACGAGCAGGACGCGTTCGCTCTCGGGCTGACGTTCCAGATCGGAGCGTCGAACGAGAACGCGCCCGTGCGCGTGCTGAGCCCCGGAAACGGCGGCCCGGTGTCGCAGTCGAACGTCGCGTCCTCGGACGCGACGGCCGGAAACGTCAACTGGACGGATCAGGCAGCCGGTCAGCGCCAGGCTGACGGCATCGGCTGCTGCCACGGAGCGGGCATTCAGGCGATCGGCCAGCTCGCTCACAACCGGCAGGGCGCCGTCGCGCTCGCGGCGACGTTCCAGCTGTCGGCGAAGCAGCCGTGCCGCTGCCAGGACGACTCGAGCCTCGGCAACAGCAACGAGCCGAAGCGCGTCCTCAGCCCCGGCACCGACGGTCCCGTCCGTCAGCTGAACAAGGCGACGTCGGACGCGAGTGCCCTGAACTGGAACGCGACCAAGCAGGACGCGACCCAGGCACAGGGCGGCAATTGCCGATGCAAGCACGACGGCATCCAGGCGATCGGCCAGCTGAACGACTCGAGCCAGCTCGCGTTCGGGCTCGCAGCCGGACTCCAGCTGTCGGGAAGGAAGGTGACGCCGTCGAGGGAGTGAGCCAGCTCAGCACCTGAACGAGAAGGTGAGCCGCCGGTCCTGACGGGCCGGCGGCTCACGACTCTGCGAAACCGTTTGACGGATCGGACAACGAGGAGTAGCTTCCGATGCGAGTAAGCACGTCAGGGGAGCTCGTGAAAAGCGAGGTCGGGCAGGTACCACTGCGGCGCTCGGGCCGACTCTGGGGACCGGCTCGGCGCAGTGCGGCCTCGGCGTCGCGAGATCTCCGGCTCGTCACAGCGCTCCTGGGACTCGCAGCCGTTCTCATCGCGGCACAGCCGCTCGGAGCAGCGGCCGCACCAGGGCCCGATCCGCATCCGTCCGCGACGCAGCCTACGGGGGCACGTACCCCCGACCCGGCCCCTCCAAGCCGGCAACGGGCGCCGACGCCCGGCTCCGCCGAGGCGCCGAACGTTTCCTCTTCGGCCGACGAGCCGGCGACGGAGCCGTCGTCGCCACCCCGCACGTCGGTCGAGCGACCGCGCGCGACGAAGCCGGCGCCACGGCCAAGGCCGAGCTCCATGCCGAAGTCGAAGTCTCGGACGAAACCGGCAGTTGCCCCTGCGAAGGAGCCCGCCACCCTCGCCCGTGGAGGAGGTGGAAACGAGTCGGCCCGCGTCGCCGCCAGGTCGACCGCCGCCGTCTCGGCGGCGAAGTCCGCAACGGACCCGATGGTCCTGGGAGCATTCGCACTTCTCACGCTCGCGCTCTCGAGCGCGGGCCTGCTGCTCGTCTTGCACCGTTCCGAACGTTCGGAAGCGCGCGCGTGAGCGGCAGGCTGTCGATCTTGCTCCTGCCGGCGACGCTCCTCGTGCTCACGCTCGCGGCTTCGACCTCCCAGGCGTTCCCGACGGCTCCGAGAGGGACGTGCTCACCAGGCCCGTCCAACTGTTCGGAGTGGCACCGGGAGACCGTCACCGTCTCGTGGAGCCACGGGTGCGGGCCTACGACCATCTCGCAGGACACCGGCGGCACGGCGGTGTCCTGTCAGGTATCCGACCCCGAGGGCACCGTCACGTCGTCGGTCACCGTCAGGAAGGACGGGTCGCCGCCGGGAGTTCGCATCGCCGTCCAACGCGGGCCCGACAACAACGGTTGGTACAACCACCCCGTCGGCTTCGAGTTCTCCGGTGACGAAGGCGTGTCGGGGATCTCCTCCTGTTCGCCGGCAGTGACGTACGGCGGGCCCGACAGCGAGACCGCGACCGTCTCCGGCAACTGCACCGACGGGGCGGGAAACGTCGGCTCGGGATCGGTCCGGTTCCCATACGACGGCACGGCACCCGCCGTCGAAGGGAAAGCCGACCGCGGCCCCGACGCGAACGGCTGGTACAACCGAACCGTCACGGTCAACTTCTCGGGCACGGACCCGGTCTCGGGCGTCCACATCTGCACCGCCCCCGTCGCGTACAGCGGGCCTGATGCGCAGAAGGCCTCGCTGAGCGGTAAGTGCCAGGACAAGGCAGCCAACTGGAGCGACCCGAAGGCCGTCGAGCTCAGCTACGACTCGACCGCGCCGATCCTGAAGCGCGTGCGGGCCGAGATCTCCGGCAGGGGAATCTCCCTCAAGTGGATCGCGTCGAAGGACGCCTTCTCGTTCACGATTCTGCGGCGTCCCGGCTTGAAGAAGAAGAAGGTCTCGACGGTGTACTCGGGAAAGGCCCGGACGTTCCTCGACGGTCAGCTCCGCGCCGGCGTGAAGTACCGCTACACCGTCACCGCCTTCGACCAGGCCGGAAACGGCGCGGCCCGGGGGCTTCGCGCACAGGCTCTCCAGACCGTTTCGCGCCCGTCGCGAGCAACATCCGCAACATCGGGACTGCGTGGGCCCGCCGCAGGAGCTCGGCTCAAGACCCCGCCGGTGCTGCGGTGGTCAGCTGTTGCGAAAGCGACGTACTACAACGTCCAGCTGTTTCGCGACGGCAGGAAGATCCTCACCCTCTGGCCGACGAAGCCGACCCTTCAGGTGCCGTCGTCCTGGAGATTCACGGGGACGACGTTCCGGCTGACTCCAGGGGTGTACCGGTGGTACGTCTGGCCGGGATTCGGGCTGCGCTCGGCTAACCGCTACGGCAAGCTGCTCGGGACGCGCAGCTTCGTGGTTGTCCGCGGCTGAGCTCCGGCTACACGTCACGTCGGCGCGGTTCGCCCTGGGTCAGCCGAGTGGCTCGAGGGGGAGCTTGGTGGCGACGACCGGCTTCCCCGCCCGCTGGTACGCGACGTCCACGGAGTCGTTCTGGCGATACGTGCCCGCGATTCCGACCCAGAGCGACAGCCAGCGCCAGAAGCCGAGCCTGCCCTCGGTCTTCAGCTCACGCTCGAAGACGAGCGTACGACCGTCGATGCGGTAGTCGGCGCCTTCGCGCTGCCCGATGCCGTTCACGAAGACCTCGAACGGCCGCACGACGTCGGCAGGCAGCCGCACGCGCGTTCCTCGGGGCGGGCTCTCGGGCACGTTCATAGAATGGCAGGCGGTGGCCGTCTCCTCCCTTCTGGCCCAGTTCGCGCCCGTGGCGCCCGAGTCGCCGAACGCGGAGGGAATTCGCGAGAACTGGCTCTTCATCTCGATCTTCGTCTTCGCGATCTTCGTCCTCGTCGAGAGCCTGCTGATCGCGTTCATCTGGAAGTACCGTCGTCAGAAGCGCGGGAGGTTCGAGGACGCGGCGCAGATCCACGGGGCGACGAAGCTCGAGCTCGCGTGGACGGCCGGTCCGGTGGTCGTGCTGTTCCTCATCGCCGCGTTCGTCTTCATCCAGCTGCCCGGCATCAAGGACGTGCCCGAGGCGGCCGCAGGCGAGGAGCAGCTCGAGATCAAGGTGTCCGGCCGTCAGTTCTACTGGGAGTACGAGTACCCGAACGGCGCCATCGCCGTCGACACGATGCGGGCGCCGGTCGGAGTGCCGGTCCGTCTCGAGGTCAGCGCGCCCGACTCGGACGTGATCCACTCGTGGTGGATCCCGTCGCTCGGCGGGAAGATCGACGCCATTCCCGGGACGACGAACGAGACGTGGTTCCAGGCCGAGAACGAGGGAACGTACTCAGGTCAGTGCGCCGAGCTGTGCGGGCTCGAGCACGCGCGGATGCTCGCCTCGGTCGAAGTCGTCTCGCAGGACGAGTTCGACGCCTGGCTCGCGGAGCGCGCCGACGACCCCGCCGAGCTCGGCCGGGAGGAGTGGGAGGGCGTCTGCGCCAAGTGCCACGGCCTGAACGGCGAGGGCGGCATCGGCCCACGTATCGCCGGCTCGCCCACGCTGACCGATGCCGAAGATCTCGGGAACCTCGTGCGCAACGGGCGCGGCGCGATGCCCGCGGTCGGCGCCGGCTGGACGGACGAGCAGATCGCCGCGCTCGTCGACTACCTGACGGAGAACCCGCCCAGTGGCAGCTAGGGCCGAAGCGGTCCCCGCCTGGCAGCGCGGCAAGGTCGCGAGCTGGCTCGTCACGACGGACCACAAGCGGATCGGGATCCTCTACATCACGACGTCGCTCGTCTTCCTCGTCCTCTCGGGGTTGATGGCGCTCGTCATGCGCCTCCAGCTCGCGCAGGCCGACGCGGACATCGTGGGCCCGGATCGCTACAACGAGCTCGTCACGATCCACGGGACGTCGATGGTGTTCCTCGTCGGAGTCCCGATACTCGCGGGCTTCGCGAACTACCTCGTGCCACTCATGATCGGCGCGTCGGACGTGGCGTTCCCACGCCTGAACGCGGTCTCGTACTGGTTCTTCCTGTTCGGCGGCGGCCTGCTCATGCTGAGCTTCTTCGCCGACGGTGGGGCCGCGGACACCGGCTGGACGGCGTACGCGCCGCTCTCGATCCAGGCGCCCGGCAACGGTCAGGACCTCTGGATCCTCTCGCTCCACTTGCTCACGGTCTCGACGGTGGCCGGGGCCGTGAACTTCATCGTGACGATCCACAACATGCGCGCGCGCGGGATGACCTGGACGCGCATGCCGCTCTTCGTCTGGTCGATCCTTCTCTTCGGCTGGCTGATCATGGCCGTGATGCCCGTACTCGCGGCGGGGCTCACGATGCTACTCCTCGACCGCGGCGTCTCGATCGGCCCATGGGACGTGCAGACGGACTTCTTCAATCCGGAGGACGGCGGCTCGGCCGTCCTCTACCAGCACGCGTTCTGGTTCTTCGGGCACCCCGAGGTCTACATCATCGTCCTACCGGCGTTCGGGATCATCTCCGAGGTCCTACCCGTGTTCGCGCGCAAGCCGATCTTCGGCTACAAGGCCAGCGTCGCCTCGACCGTCGCGATCGGCTTCTTCTCGATGCTCGTCTGGGCGCACCACATGTTCACGGTCGGGCTGCCGATCTCGTTGCAGGCCTTCTTCATGATCGCGTCGATGGTCATCGCGGTGCCGACCGGGATCAAGATCTTCAACTGGCTCGCGACGCTCTGGCGCGGCAACCTGAGCTTCGACACGCCGATGCTGTTTTCGCTCGGCTTCCTCTCGCTCTTCGTCATCGGCGGGCTCACGGGGATCTACGTCGCCGCCTTTCCGATCGACTGGCAGGTGCACGACAGCTACTTCGTCGTCGCGCACTTCCACTACACGTTGGTCGGCGGCGCCGTGTTCGCGATCTTCTCCGGCCTCTTCTACTGGTGGCCGAAGATGTTCGGGCGCATGCTCGACGAGAAGCTCGGCAAGTGGCAGTTCTGGCTGCTCTTCGTCGGCTTCAACGTCGCCTTCATGCCACAGCACTTCGTGGGGCTGGAGGGCATGCCCCGCCGCGTGTACACGTACGCGAACGAGGAGTGGGAGGGCTACAACCTCGCCTCCACGATCGGCTCCTGGATCATGGCGATCGCGATCCTGCTCTTCGCGATCAACGTGCTGAAGACGAGAACGAGCGGCCGGCGAGTCGGGAACGACCCGTGGCAGGCGGACACGCTCGAGTGGTACACGACCTCGCCGCCACCCCCGCACAACTTCGACGACGTCCCCTACGTGACCAGTGCCCGGCCCCTCTACGACCTGCGAAGGAGGCTCCGTGAGCAGCGCGGCGAGCGCGAACCTGCCTAGTGCGACGCGGGTCGAGCCCGGTGCCGTCTACCGCGCGTGCACGGTGGCCGGAGCCACTGCGGTCGGCCTCGTTGTCGTCAGCGCGGTGCTCGAACTGGGGGCGACGCACTGGGGGATCGCGCTGGTCGCGCTCCCGCTCCTCGTCGCGAACTCCGTGCTCGCGTGGCTCGTGTATCCGACGCTCCTCCTGCGGACGATTGCCGCGCTCGTCGCGTTCCTCGCCGCGATCGCGCTCGGAGGCGTCGTCGCGTGGAGCGGAGATGCGACGTGGGCGGCAGTGGCGCACGTGGGAGCCTCCGCCGTCGCGCTCGGGCTCGCCCTGATCGTCGTGACCGGCGCGTTCCGCGGAGAGGCCGTCCCGCTCGCCTCGACCCGCGACTACCTCACGCTGACGAAGCCCCGCATCATGACGCTGCTCCTGCTGACGGGGGCCGCCGGGATGTTCGTCGGCGCGCAGGGCGTGCCGCCGCTCGGGCTGCTCGGCGTGACCATGCTCGGGCTCGCGCTCGCCTGCGGGGGAGCGTCGGCGCTCAACCACGTGCTCGATCGCGACATCGACGTGCTCATGGGCTCGCGTACCGAGCGACGCCCGGTCGCGTCGGGGCGCGTGACGCCGGCGCAGGCGCTCGAGTTCGGGATCGTCCTCTCCGCCGCCTCGTTCGCGCTCCTGGCGTCGGCGGTCAACGTGCTGACCGCAGTCCTCGCGCTCGTCGGGAACCTGTTCTACGTCCTCGTCTACACGCGCTGGCTGAAGCGGTCGACGCCGCAGAACATCGTCATCGGGGGCGCCGCAGGAGCCGTGCCGCCGCTCGTCGGCTATGCGGCGGCGACCGGATCGCTGGCATTGGCCGCGCTCTGGCTCTTCCTCATCGTGTTCCTGTGGACGCCACCGCACTTCTGGGCGCTCGCGCTCATGATCAAGGGCGCGTACGCGGCGGCCGGCGTGCCGATGCTGCCGGTCGTGCGCGGCGACCGCGAGACCGCGCGCCAGATCGTGCTGTACTCGCTCGCAATGGTCGCGTTCACGGTCGTCGTGGGGATCTGGCTCGGGCCGCTCTACACGATCGCGGCGGTCGTGCTCGGCGCCGTGTTCGTGGCGCTGGCGGTCCTGCTGCGACGCGACCTCTCACGCGCTCACGCCAAGGTGCTCTTCCACTACTCGCTCCTCTACCTCGCGCTGCTCTTCACCGCCGCGGCGCTCGACCCGGTGCTCGTCTGATGGATCCCGAGCTCTCACGCAGGAACCTCCGCTTCGGCTGGGCGCTCTTCCTGCTCTTCTGGCTGCTCTTCGCGGGCACGTTCGTCGTCGCCGTGCTGTACCTGCAACTGGATTGACGTGAGCCTCGACCTCGAGCTCGCACGCCGGCTGGCAGACGCCGCCGACGCGATCTCGCTGCCACGCTTCCGTTCGGGCCTCGCGATCGAGACGAAGCCCGACCTCACACCGGTGACCGAGGCCGATCGAGCGGTCGAGGTCGAGCTCCGCCGGATCCTCGAGGACGAGCGACCCGACGACGCGATCCTCGGAGAAGAGCAGGGTGCCGCGGGCTCAGGGTCACGCCGTTGGATCCTCGACCCGATCGACGGGACCCGGAACTACGCCCGCGGAATCCCGGTCTGGGGGACGCTGATCGCGCTGGAAGAGGACGGTGTCGTCGAGCTCGGCATGGTCTCCGCGCCGGCGCTCACGCGGCGCTGGTGGGCCGAGCGAGGCTCGGGGGCGTTCGCGGACGGCGAGCAGGTCCACGTCTCCGCCGTCTCGCGGATCGAGGACTCGGTCCTGTCCTTCGCGTTCGAAGACGGCGTGCCCGCGATCGCGCAGCGCGCGTGGCATACGCGCGGCTTCGGCGACTTCTGGTCGTACATGCTCGTTGCGGAGGGGGCTGTGGACGGGGCCGTCGATGCGATCGGCGTCCAGGAATGGGATCTGGCAGCGATGCAGGTCGTCGTCGAGGAAGCCGGCGGGCGGTTCTCCGACCGTCACGGAGCCGCACGGATCGACGGCCGTAGCTCGGTGGCGTCGAACGGCCTCATCCACGACGAGCTGCTCGCCGCACTCGGAGCCGGGGTCTAGGTCAGGCGAGAACGGCGCGCTTCGCGTCGATGCCCTCGAGGAGCGACGCGAACGAGTCCGAGAACTTCTGGACGCCCTCCCGCTCGAGCGTGTCGGTGACGTCCTCGTAGTCGACGCCCGCGGCGGCGAGCTCCTCGAGCAGCGCCCGAGCCTCGTCGAGGCCCTCGAGCAGCGTGTCGCCGCGCACCTCGCCGTGGTCCTGGAACGCCTCGATCGTCTCGAGCGGCATCGTATTGACCGTCGCCGGCCCGATGAGCTCCTCGACGTAGAGGACGTCGCGGTACGCGGGGTTCTTCGTCGAGGTCGACGCCCAGAGGCAGCGCTGCGGCCGCGCGCCCGCCGCAGCGAGCGCCTCCCACCGCGGGCCGGAGAACACCTCGAGGTAGTGCTGGTAGGCGAGCTTCGCATTGTCGACGGCGAGCCTTCCCTGGAGGTCCTCTCGACCGACCTCTGCCAGCCGGCGATCGGCCTCGGTGTCCACACGGGAGACGAAGAAGCTCGCCACCGATGCGACGTGCGTGGGATCTCCGCCCGTCTCCACCAGCCGCTCGAGCCCGCGGACGTAGGCCTCTGCGACGGCGGCGTGACGCGCGAGCGAGAAGATGAGCGTCACGTTGATCGAGCGTCCGGCCGCGATGGAGTCCTCGATCGAGCCGAGACCGGGCACCGTCGCCGGGATCTTCACGTACAGGTTCCGCTTGTCGACGAGCTCGTGGAAACGCTTGGCCTGCTCGGTCGTCTCCGCCTGCTCGTATGCGAGATCGGGGTCGACCTCGAGCGAGACGAACCCGTCGACACCGTTCGTCCGGTCCCAGACGGGCCGAAGAAGGTCGCACGCGCGCTTGATGTCCTCGATCGCGAGGGCGAAGAAGACCTCCTTCGTGTCTTCGCTCCGGTCGCACTCGGCGCGAAGCTGCTCGTCGTACCAGTCGCCGGTCGACAGCGCCTTCTCGAAGATCGTCGGGTTCGAGGTCACCCCGACGACCGCGTCCTCGTTGATGAGCCGCTTCAGCTCACCCGTCTCCAGCATCTCCCGGGAGAGCGAGTCGAACCACACGCTGACTCCTCGCGCGGATAGCCCATGCAGACGACTGCTCATGCCCGCAACGTTACCTCTCCGTCCGTTCGAGAAACAGCCGCCGTAAGATGGCGTTCGTGAGCACGGAAGAGACACGGCGGCGGCTCGCGCAGCAGTTCCGCGTCGACTCGGTGCGTATGAGCGCGGCCGCGAAGTCCGGCCATCCGACCTCGTCCATGTCCGCGGCCGATCTGCTGGCCGTGCTCGTCGACGGGTATCTGCGCTTCGACTTCTCCGATCCCAGGAGCCCGACGAACGATCGTCTCGTGTTCTCGAAGGGCCACGCGTCCGTGTTGCTCTATGCGTTCTACCGGGCGGCCGGTGTCGTCTCCGAGAACGACATCCTCGAGTACCGCCAGGTGAGGAGCGTGCTCGAGGGTCACCCGACTCCGCGCATCCCTTGGGTGGACGTCGCGACGGGATCGCTCGGCCAGGGCCTGCCCATCGGAGTCGGCATGGCGATCGCGGGGAAGCATCTCGACCGCGTCTCCAACCGGATCTGGGTGCTGTGCGGCGACAGCGAGATGGCCGAGGGCTCGATGTGGGAGGCGTTCGAGCACGCAGCGCACTACGAGCTCGACAACCTCACCGCGATCATCGACGTCAACCGGCTCGGGCAGCGCGGCGAGACGATGGTCGGGTGGGATCTCGACACGTACGTCGCGCGCGCAGAGGCGTTCGGCTGGAACGCGATCGCCATCGACGGCCACGACCTCGCCGCGATCGACGCCGCATTCGCAACCGCTGTCGCCACGTCCGGCAAGCCCACGGTCGTCGTCGCCCGGACGATGAAGGGAAAGGGCGTCGCAGCCGTCGAGAACCAGAACGGCTGGCACGGCAAGCCTCTCGCCGACCCGGAAGGGGCGATAGCCGAGCTCGGCGGGATCACGGACGTCCGCGTCGACGTGGCCGAGCCTGACGCACGTGCTCCGGAGCGACCTCCCGCCGGCACGCTCGAGCTCCCGCGGTACGAGCTCGGCGAGAAGGTGGCGACACGCGCGGCGTACGGCGATGCGCTCGCCGCACTCGGCGCGGCGCGCCCCGACGTGATCGCGCTCGACGGCGAGGTCTCCAACTCGACGTTCGCCGAGACGTTCAAGAAGGCGCATCCCGACCGCTTCTTCGAGATGTACATCGCCGAGCAGCAGCTGGTCGCCGCCGCCGTCGGGTTGCAGGCCGTCGGCTGGAGGCCGTTCGCGTCGACATTTGCGGCGTTCCTCTCGCGCGCCTACGACTTCGTCCGCATGGCGGCGATCAGTCGGGCGACGTTCGCGCTGTGCGGCTCGCACGCGGGCATCTCGATCGGCGAGGACGGCCCGTCGCAGATGGCGCTCGAGGACATCGCCGAGCTCCGGGCGGTCCACGGCTCGACGGTGCTCCACCCCTGCGACGCGAACCAGACCGCGAAGCTCGTCGCGGCAATGGCGGACACGGAGGGCATCTCGTACCTGCGGACGCTCCGCCCGGCGACGCCGGTGCTCTACTCGCCGGACGAGGAGTTTCCGATCGGCGGGAGCCGCGTCCTGCGCTCGGGCGACGAGGACGAGGTCGCGCTGATCGGCGCCGGGATCACGGTGCACGAGGCACTGAAAGCGGCCGACGCACTCGCGGAGGAGGGCATCGGCGCGCGTGTGATCGACCTCTACTCGATCAAGCCGCTCGACGTCGAGACGCTGAGGGCAGCGGCAGAGGCGACCGGGGGACGCCTCGTCACCGCCGAGGACCACTGGGCGGAGGGAGGGCTCGGCGACGCGGTCGCATCGGCGCTCGCGGATTCGGACGAGCCGCCGCGGATCGTGAAGCTCGCTGTGACCGAGATGCCGAGGTCGGGCAAGCCGGAAGAGCTCCTGGCGGAGGCCGGTATCGACGCTGGGCACATCGCCGAAGCAGCCCGCGTGCTCGCCAGGAACACCGCTCCCGCAGCGGGCTAGAGGTCTACAACGAGCACAGCGCGTAGGCCGTGACGGTCATCGTCTGGCCCGCGCCGAGCGCGCCGATTCCGACGACACCGATCGCCGTCCACGTCGTCGTCGACGTCGGATGGCTGCCCGTGAGGTGGACGCGCTCCTTCGCGGAGACGGTCGTGGTGACGAGACCTCCACCTCCGAGCAGGACCTTGCCGGCCGGGCACGTGGCAGTCGCCGTGACCATGGTGTTGCGCGCGGCGTTCGCGGCCGAGGTCACCGGCGTTCCGGTCACGAGCTGCGATCCGGCGGGCCCCGCGAGGCCGGTCGCTCCTGTTGATCCGGCAGGCCCTGCCGGTCCCGCAGGCCCGACGGCCCCTGCCGGTCCCGGCGGCCCAGCGACCCCAGCCGGCCCGGGATCTCCCTGCGGCCCAGGATCTCCCTGCGGGCCGGTGGCGCCGGGCGCGCCGTCGGTCCCAGCGGCGCCCTGCGGGCCAACCGCACCGACCGCGCCGGCAGGCCCTCGAGATCCCTGGCCGCCTTGCGGCCCTTGAGAGCCCGTCGCACCCGCGGGGCCGGGAGCGCCCTGGGGCCCAGTCTCGCCCCGTGGGCCCGCGATTCCGACCGGTCCACGCTGCCCTCGTCGATTCCACGTGACGCGCTTCTGGCTCGAGCCACAACGCACGTTTCCGCCGATGAGCCGGAGCGCCCCCGTCCGGTCGTAGCATGCGCTGAAGACTCCCCTGGCGTTGGGGATGCTGTCGGGCTGGCTCGTGGCGCCGCGTGCAACCCCGGCGAGGAGTGCCGACAGGACGAGTGCTACGCCGAGAACGGGGTTGATCACTCTCATCCGGATCGCGAAGAGTCGTCACCCGGCGACGTGACCGACCGCTGGATGAACAGTTAAGCGTCGGCGGCGGACGGACCTTGACGTCGGTCTCAGCGAGAGCGGATTCGGCTCGAAAGGCCGCAGCCCTCTCCCCACAAGGGTTGAACGAGCCCTACCCTTCGGCGGTCATGGCCGTCCTCATCGCATCCGAGTTGCGCAAGGCGTTCGCCGGCGATCCGTTGTTCGAGAACGTCTCGTTCACCGTCGGCCGCAAGGATCGCCTGTCGCTGGCGGGGGCGAACGGCGCCGGGAAGACCACGCTGCTCCGCGCGATCGCGGGCGAGACGTCGCTGCAGGGCGGCAAGCTCGCGTTCGCGAAGGGAACGCGCGTCGCCCTCCACGACCAGCGACCACCGCTCGAGTTCGACATCACGCTTCGCGAGTACGCGCTCTCGGGCGCCCGCGACCTGCTCGAGGTCGAGAGCGAGCTCCGGCGGCTGGAGACCTCGATGTCCGAGGGCGCGCACGACGAGGCCACGCTTCGCCGCTACTCGGAGGCGCAGGCCAGGCTCGAGCACGCGGGAGGATGGGCCTGGCGCGATCGCGCCGCCGCTGCGGTGCGTGGGCTCGGGTTCGCCGACGACGCCCTCGACCGCCCGCTCGGGACGTTCTCGGGCGGTGAGCTGACGCGCGCGTCGCTCGCACGCGCGCTCGCCGGCAGCCCCGACCTGCTCCTGCTCGACGAGCCGACGAACCATCTGGACGTCCAGAACCTCGAGTGGCTCGAGCGGGAGCTCGAGACGATCGACGCGGGCGTCATCCTCGTCGCCCACGACCGCTGGTTCCTCGAGGCCGTCACGACGTCGGTGCTCGAGCTCGCACCGGGTGGCACGCACTACTTCTCCGGCCCGTGGCACGAGTGGCGCCAGGAGAAGGCCGCGCGGGCGACGGCCGCGGGGAAGGTCGCCGATCGCGTCTCGGTGGACATCGCCCGGCTCGAGCGCTTCGTGGAGCGGTTCCGGTACAAGAAGGACAAGGCGAAGCAGGCGCAGGCGAAGCTCACGCAGATCGCCCGTCTCGAGAAGGAACGCTCTGAGGCACGGCACGAGATCGAGTCGCTGACGAAGAAGCGGCGCACGCTGGGGTTCGACTTCCTCGACCCGCCGCGCAGCGGCCGGATCGTCCTCGAGGCCGAGGAGCTCACGCTCTCGGCGGGAGACAAGCAGCTCCTCGACGGCGCGACGATCGTCGTCGAGCGCGGGGAGAAGGTCGGGCTCGTCGGCCCGAACGGCGCCGGGAAGACCACCCTGCTCGCGGCAATTCTCGACGGCCATCCTCTGGAGGCCGGGTCGATCCGCCTCGGGCACGGAGTGGTCCCCGGCTACTTCTCCCAGCACGGGCTCGAGCTGCCCACGAGCGGATCGGTGCTCGATGCCACCGCTGCGGCTACCGGCCTGCAGCGCCCGCGCGCGCAGAACCTGCTCGGCCGCTTCCTCTTCTCCGGCTGGGAGACGCACGAGCGGCCCGTCACGGCCCTCTCGGGAGGGGAGCGGAGGCGGCTTGCGCTCGCGCTGCTCGTCGCGTCCGGCTCGAACTTCCTCGTGCTCGACGAGCCGACCAACCACCTCGACGTCGAGTCGCGGGAGGCGCTCGAGGCCGCGCTCGAGGCGTTCCCCGGCACGGTGCTGCTCGTCTCGCACGACCGGGCGCTCCTCGACGCCGTGCCCGACCGGATCGTCGCGATCGAGGACGGTCGCCTGCGCTCGTACGACGGCGGCTGGGCCGACGTGGAGCGGGAGCGAAGCGCGCCAGCCACGCCGGCGGAGCCCGCCCCGCCGCCGGTCGTGAGGGCGAAGCCGCGACCGGTCAAGCGTGCTTCCTCGGAGCTCGAACGACTCGAGGCCGAGATCGCCGCGGCCGAGGCGCGCGTGGCCGAGCTCGAGCGAACCCTCTCCGACGACTGGACGAACATGGACGTCCTGACCGCGCACCGGGCAGCCCGCGACGACCTCACCGCGCTCCTCGCGCGCTGGGAGGTGCTGTTCGAGGAGGTGCACGCGACGTGACGCCGACGGCACCCGGCGGCGTACAGAGGGCGTGCACGCGGTGACCTTCGACAGACCTCGCCCCGTCGACACCACAGCCCCAGCGAGCTTCGCCGCCGTCGCCGAGGAGCTGCTCGACGACGTATACGGCTACCTGCTCTACCTCACGAAGAACTGGGCGGTCGCAGAAGATCTCACGAGCGAGACGTTCGAGGCCGCGCTCGCGAAGTGGCGCCGATTCGACCCTGGTCGAGGCACCGCCCGCGCATGGCTGCTCACGATCGCCCGAACGACCGCCCTCGACTGGTTCCGCTCCGATGCTCGCCGCCGCAAGCGCGAGGAGCGTGCCGAAGCCGCCGAGCGCCGCGACGACAGCGGCTCGTTCGGCGAGGGCTTCTCCACCGAGCTCGAGGAGGCTCTCCGAACGCTCAGTGCCGGCGAGCGCGAGGTCGTCGCGCTGCGCATCGTCCTCGACCTCGACGGCGAGGAGACCGCGCGCATGCTGGGGATTTCCGTGACGGCCGTCTCCACGCGGCTCAGTCGCGCGCTTTCGAGGCTCGAAGAGAGGATGAGAGACCATGACGTCGTCGCCTGACCTGATCCACGAGCTGCGTGCCTCCCGTCCGTCGGCTCCGCTCGAGCTGCGCGCGCGTGTGCGAGAGATCGCTTCCGCCCAGCCGAAGCCAAGACCCGCGCCGTGGGCGAATTGGCGCTTCCCCGGAAGGCGCAGCGTGCTCGTCGCCGTGCCGGCCGCGATCGCCCTCGCCTTCGCTACTGCGGGTGTGATCGGGCTTGCGAGCTCCGACGCTCCCTCCAGGGAGACGCTTGCGCAGCAAGACCGCGCCGAGACGTTCGAGGCTCAGACCGCCCCACAGTCCTCGGAGACGGGCAAGGCGCTCGACCAGGCTCTGAGCGGGGGTGTCCCGACCGGTGCCGACCGCGCACAGAAGATCAGCGCGACGCTCACGGTCGAGGTGGCCGACTCCGATGCCGTCTCGCGCGCCGCGCAGGACGCGTTGAACCTCACGCGCTCGCTCGGAGGCTTCGTCGTCACGTCGTCCGTGGCGACCGGGGACCAGGGGAGCGCGTCGATCACCGTTCGTGTGCCTGTCGACCGCGTCCAGGACGCGATAGCCGGCCTCTCCGGGCTCGGGCGCATCGTCTCGCAGCAGGTGACGGTCGAGGACCGGCAGGAGAGCATCGACGCCTTCCAGCGCCGCAGCCGGTCGCTCCGCTCGCAGATCGCGCTCGTCAACGCGCGGCTCGAGTCCGAGTCGCTCGACGCCGAGACTCGAGCGAGGCTCGAAGCCCGGCTCAAGAATCTCAAGGCGGACCTCCGCGGCGCGCGGGTGAGCCTCGACGTGCTCAGGTCCGAAGCGCGGATGTCGACGATCCAGCTGACCGTCGTGACGCCAGGCGCGTTCGGTGCGGTCGCTCCTCCGTCTCGCATCGATCGCACCGTCGACGAGGCGCTGAACGTCCTGGCCTGGGAGGGCGTCGTCGCCCTCGGGATGCTGATCGTCCTCGCGCCGTTCGCACTCGTCGCCTTCGCAGCGTGGCTCGGCCGCCGGCTCTACCGCCGTCACGAGGAAGAGCGCCTGCTCGCGACCTAGGCTGACGGCCCGCCGAGGGTCGCGATCAGCGCCTCTGCAACCACCTTGAGCGGGCGCCCCGAGATCTGGCTCGCCTTTCGCAGCCGCGCGAAGGCCTCGTCCTCGGTGAGGCCTTCGCGCTTCATGAGGATCCCCTTCGCGCGCTCGATCGCCTTCCGTGCCGCGAGGGCCTCGGCGAGCGAGTCCGCCTCTTCGCGCAGCGCTCGGAGCTCCTCGTGGCGTGCAGTCGCCGTCGCGATCGCCGGCAGCAGGTCTGTTTCGCGAAACGGCTTCACGAGATAGCCGAACACACCGGCTTCGACCGCCCGCGACACGAGCTCGCGCTCGCCGTACGCCGTCACCATCACGATCGGGATCGGCCGCTCGTCGAGGATGCGCCGCGCGGCTTCGATCCCGTCGAGCCGTGGCATCTTCACGTCGAGCAGCGCGACATCGGGCTCGGTCTCGCGGGCGAGCGAGACCGCCTCCTCGCCGTCCCGCGCCTCGGCGCAGACGTCGAGGCCGGCTGCCTCGAGCAAGCCTCTGAGATCGAGCCGGATGAGCGTCTCGTCCTCGGCAATGAGGACCCGCGTCACGCCGGAAACACCACCTCGGCCCGCAGGCCGCCGTCGTTCTCGAGCGCGAGCACTCCTCGCAGCTCGTCGCGCACGAGCGCTCGCACGATCGACAG
>DASUCI010000329.1:0-7546 GCA_035762825.1 Gaiellaceae bacterium
GACGTTCCACGGGCCGCGCAGGGCGACTGTCTGCTCATCGAGCAGGAGGTCGATGTCCGTCGGGATGAACGGCTCGCCGTAGCCGCAGACGTCCTCCTGCTCCACGATCCGGACGACCGGCGCGTACTTCTCGGCGAGCGCCCGCTCGTCTGCGAGATCGGCACCGGCCACCGGCACGAGCGCAAGTGCGGCGAGCGCGAGCAGCGCCGCGACGATCGGCACGCGGATCATCCGGCACATTCTCCGGGCCTTCGCGGACACCGGCTGCTCAGAACGACCAGATCGCCGGAACCAGGAGCACCGCGACGACCCCGAACAGCAGGAGCAGAGGAAGCCCCAGCTTCCAGTAGTCGCCGAAGCGGTAGCCGCCCGCCTCCATGACCATCAGGTTGGCGGGAGTGGCCACGGGAGTCAGGAACGCCGCGGCCGACGCGACGCAGACCGCCATCAGCACCGGCTTCGCGGAGACGTCGAGCTCGGCCGCGGCCGACACGGCGATCGGGATGACGATCAACGCGGTCGCCATGTTCGAGATCAGCTGGCCGAGGACGAAGGTCAACACGACGAGCCCCACGAGCAGGGCGTACGGCCCGTCGACCGCGGCGGCGAGGTTGTCGGCGAGCGTCTGCGCCGCGCCCGATGCCGTCATCGCCGTCGAGAGCGAGATCATGCCGGCGACGAGGATGACCGTCGTCCACGCGATGCCGCGGTACGCCTGGTCGATGGTCAGCACGCGCGATACCACGACTGCGCCGGCAGCGAGCAGTCCCGCGACCGCGGCGGGCAGCGCGCCCGTCGCGAGGACGATCACCATCGCGGCCAGGATCACGAGCGCCCGCTTCGCGCCAGGCCCGAGCGGCACGGCCTGACGCCGAACGAGCGCCGGCTGGTCGACGACGAGCAGTTCGGGGTCGTCGAGGTGGTACTCGAGCGCACCCCAGTCGCCCTGCAGGAGCATCGTGTCGCCGACGGCCAGCTCGACTTCTCCGGTGAGGTCCTCTCCCTTGCGCTGCACCGCCAGCACGACGAGATCTCCGCTCTCCGTGACCATGCCGGGAAACACCGCCTCGCCGACGAGTGCGGAGCGCGGCGGCACGACGACCTCGGCGAGTCCCGACGTCCGGCTGACGAGCGCATCGGGATCGTCCTCGAGCGAGTACTGGTCGACGAGCGTGTGCGCGAGGTCGCTGAAGTCTCGCGTCATCGAGCGGACTTTCCGTGCGGGCAGGAGCCGCTCGCCGAACAGGACGATGATCGCGATCGTTCCCGCGAGGAGCGGGAGGCCCACGAGCGCGAACTCGAAGAATCCGATGCTGCCGACGCCGGCCTCGTCGGCCGCGTCCGAGACGATCACGTTGACGGGCGAGCCCGTGAGGACGAGGAGCGACCCCGCGTGCGCGCCGAAGGCCAGCGGCAGCAGGAGCTGCGACGGCGACATACGCAGCCGGACGGCCATGACGGCGACGACGGGCAGCAGAGCGGCGACCGAGCCGTTCACGCTGATGAGCGCGGTGAGCACGGCGACGAGAAGCAGCATCAGGACGACGACACGTGCCCGGCTCTCGCCGGACCTCGCGATGAGCTCCTGCCCCGCCCAGGCCGTGACGCCGGTCGCGTCGAGCGCCTCGCTCACGACGAAGAGGGAGGCGATGAAGATGACGGTCGGGTCACCGAAGCCCGCGAGCGACTGCTCGAGCGTCAGAACCCCCGTCGCCCAGAGCGAGAGCGCGGTCCCCAGGGCCACCGCGGCGACGGGCAGGTGATCCCAGATGAAGACGGCGACGACGACGCCGAGAATGAGAAACGTCGTCGTCTCGTCACTCATCGCGACGAGCCCGCCCGGGCGCTCTCACTCGAGAGCAGCCGCGATTCCGAGCATGACGAGACAGGCGACAGCCAGGATCCCCATGAGCGGGAGCATGAAGCGGATCCACTTGTCGTAGCGGACGCCGGCGAGTGCGAGTCCGGCCATCACCACCGCGCTCGTCGGCGTGATGAAGCGGGCGATCCCGGCGCCCCAGCTCCACGACGTCACGACGAGTGGACGGGACACGTCGGCGAAGTCGCCGAGCGGGGCGAGCAGCGGCATCGCCAGCGTGGCATGGCCGGAGGAGGACGGGATGATGAACGCGATCCCCGTGTTGATGATCAGCACGAGGCTCGTGAAGCCGACCGCGGACGTGTCACCGACGGCGTCCTCCATCCAGCTCAGGATCGTGTCGATCGTCTGCGTGTTGTTGAGGATGACCGTGACGCCGCGGGCGAGCACGACGGCCACTGCGGCGCCGATGAAGTCGCCGAAGCCGCGCGCGATGTTGCCGGTGATCTGCTTCTCGGAGAAGCCCGCCACGAGGCCCACGACGACCGAGGCGACGAGAAAGAGGGCGATCAGCTCCGGGAACCACCAGCCGAGGTTCCACCACGGGTCGTTCGCGATCGGCTCGTGCGACTCCGGGTCGATGTTCACGCCGAGGTCGAAGATCGAGTCCCACGGGATGACCGAGAAGACGAGGAGCGCGAAGGTGAACGCGGTGATCCCGAGGATCACCTTCTGCCGGCCCGTGAGCACGAGGTGCGCCGCCGACTCCTCCTTCTTGACGAGCTCCTCGTCCTCGGGGAGGAAGCCGACCAGCGACCTCGCCGGATCGGCCTTCGCGCGCTGGGCGTAGCGGACGACGTAGGCGATCGTGATCGCGGTGAGGACGGCCCAGCCGACCCAGCGCAGTCCGATGCCGTCGCCGATGCCGACCCCGGCGAACTCGCTCGCGACCCCGATGGAGAACGGGTTCACGGTCGATGCCATTGCGCCGACCGTCGTCGAGGCGATGATCATCCCGGCGACCGCCATGCGGTCGTACCCGAGCGCGAGCAGCAGGGGTATCAAGAGCGCGTAGAACCCGAGAGTCTCGTCCGCCCAGCCCATGGTCGTGCCGAGCAGCGAGAAGAGCGCCATCACCGCGACGATGACGAGCCAGGGTCGTCCGCGTACCGCGTAGGCGAGCTTCCCGATCGCGACGTCGAGCGCGCCCGTCGCGAGCACCATCGTCATGAACGCGCCGATCGCGAGCACGAACGCGAACACGCCGACGGCGCCGAAGAGCCGACCGACGCCGAACGGCCGGACGAAGCCGGTCTCCGGGTCCTGCAGGCCGTAGAGGCCGTTGACGGGCGCGAGGAAGAAGTCCTCGACGCGCTCGTTGAACTCCTGCGGCGAATCGACCTGCTCGTACGACCCCGGGAGCGGGACGCCGGCCTCGTCGTGCTGGTACGCCCCTGCGGGGATGAGGAACGCCGCGAGCCAGACGAGGAAGGTGACGATGACGAGGACCGTCAGCGTCCCCGGGAACTCCAAGCCTTTCTTCCCGGAGGCTCCCGCCTCGGGCCCTCCTACCGCGGTGTGCGCTTCGTCACTCATCTGCTCCTCCTCTCCAGCGCTCGGCGAGCTCGTGGAAGAAGAGCGTCTCGGCGAGGAGCGCCTTCTCCCACTCGTCGATCAGGACACGTTCGTTCGGCCCGTGGATGTTCGCGAAGCTGTCCGTCGCACCGAACACGAACATCGCGGCCTCGGGCACGCCTTCGCTCATCGCCTTCACGAGCGGGATGGCGCCGCCCGTTGCGATCTCGACCGTCTCCGCGCCCCACGCGGCCGTCATCGCGGCGACCATCGCGCCCCAGGCCGGCCCGCTCGAGCTCGCACGAAAGCCGTCGCCCGTCGCGCCGGCGGTGATCTCGAGCGGCACACCGAACGGCCGCTGCGCCTCGAGATGGCGCATGACCGCAGCCTGGGCGTCGGCCGCGGGTTGCTCAGGGTGCACGCGGACGTTGAGCACGGCGCGAGCATGGGACTGGACGGCTGCGGCTGCCCCCTCGACGGCGGGGCAGTCGATCCCGAGGACGGTGATCCCCGGACCGCTCCAGATCTTCGAGCCGATCCCGCCGGTGCCCACGATGGGTATGCCCGACTCGATCTCGGCGAGCCTCCGGAACTCGTCGTCGGTGTACGACTCGCCGGTCCACTCCTCGCGACGGAGCCCCTCCACCGCGACGTCTCCCTGCTCGTCCCACATGCTCGCGAGCGCGCGCAGAAGGACCACGAGGGCATCGGGCGCCGCTCCGCCGTACTGGCCGGAGTGCTTGTTGCTCGCGAGCGTCCGCACCTCGACCGTGATGCGCGCGTCGCCGCGCAGCGAGACGGTGAGCGACGGCTGGCCCGCGCGGATCGACCCGCCGTCCGCGACGAGGATCGCGTCCGCGCGGAAGGGCTCCGGGTCGGCGGACGGGTAGCCGTCCTCGAGTGGGCTCCCGACCTCCTCCTGGCCCTCGACGAGGATCTTGATCCCGACCGGCGGCCTTCCGCCCCAGGCGCGCAGCGCGCCCACGTGCACGAGGATGTTCGACTTCGAGTCGGCTGCGCCCCGTCCGAAGATGGCGCCCTCCCGCTCGGTCGCCTCGAAGGGCGGCGAGTCCCACAGCGCCTCGTCTCCGGCCGGAACGACGTCGTAGTGGCCGTAGAGCAGGATGGTCGGTGCCCCTGCCGGCGCCGGGATCTCGCCCGTGATGATGGGCGCCGTGCCCCGCAGCTCGAGCGACGTGAAGCTCTCCACTCCCGCATCGCGGAACAACTCGACGACCGCCTGGTGGCATTCGAGGAGCGGTCGCCGTGTGTGCTCGGGGAAGCCCCACTCCGACAACGACGGGATCGCCACGAGCCGCGCGAGGTCCTCCCTCAGCTGCGGCCCCAGGTGTGCGACGGTCTCCCGGGTGGGGACGCTCAAGTGCCCGGCCTCGCTCTCGGTGTTGGCAACGGCAAGGAGACACTAAAGGAGCCAGTACGATGCTCGCTTGTGATCGCGATCGTCCCCGATCGGGACGAGCTCGTCCAGCACGGCATCTCCGTGCGCGGGCACGTCTTCTGGCATCCGACGACCTCGCAGCTCTACGAGCATGCACTCGCGCGAGGTGACGCCCGCCTCGCCGAGGGCGGTCCGCTCGTCGTCGATACGGGGGAGCACACGGGCCGCTCGCCGAAGGACAAGTTCGTCGTCCGTGAGCCTGAGTCCGAGTCACGGATCTGGTGGGGGGACGTCAACGCCGGAATCTCCGAGGAGCACTACGACGGGCTCCGCGAGAAGGTCGCGTCGCGCCTGAGCGAGGGCGACGTCTACGTGATCGACGCGTTCGCCGGCGCCGACCCGGAGCATCGCCTCGCCGTCCGCGTGATCACGGAGAGCCCGTGGCACGCCCTCTTCGCGAAGACGCTGTTCATCGATCCCACCGACGAGGAGCTCGACGAGATGGAGCCGCAGGCGCTCGTCCTCCACGCGCCGTCCGTCTCGGCCGTCCCGGACGAGGATTCGACACGCACGGAGACGTTCGTCTGCCTGCATCCCTCGCGCATCGAGGTGGTCATCGGCGGCACGTTCTACGCGGGCGAGATCAAGAAGTCGATCTTCACGGTCATGAACGACCGGCTGCCGCTCGACGGCGTCTTCCCGATGCACTGCTCGGCGAACCTCGACGACGCCGGGCGGGTCGCGGTCTTCTTCGGCCTCTCGGGCACGGGCAAGACGACGCTCTCCGCGGATCCCGAGCGGCACCTCATCGGCGACGACGAGCACGGCTGGTCGGACGACGGCGTCTTCAACGTCGAGGGCGGCTGCTACGCGAAGGTGATCCGCCTGTCCGCGGAGGCCGAGCCGCAGATCTACGCGACGACGCGCGCCTTCGGAACGGTGCTCGAGAACGTCGTCCTCGACGAGCGGGGCGTGCTCGACCTCGACGACGACACGAAGACCGAGAACACGCGGGCCGCCTACAAGCTCGAGCAGATCGCGAACGCGCTGCCGACCAAGCGCGCGGGGCATCCGAGCTCGGTCGTGTTCCTCACCGCGGATGCATTCGGGATCCTCCCGCCGATCGCGCGGCTCACGCGCAACCAGGCGCTGTACTGGTTCCTCTCCGGCTTCACGGCGAAGCTCGCCGGAACGGAGATCGGCGTCACCGAGCCCCAGCCGACCTTCTCGCCCTGCTTCGGCGCGCCGTTCCTCCCGCAGCCGCCGTCCGTGTACGCCCGCATGCTCGGCGAGAAGCTCGACGCGCATCCGAAGGCGAACGTCTGGCTCGTCAACACGGGCTGGACGGGCGGGCCGTTCGGCCAGGGGCGACGGATGCCGATCGACGCGACGAGGACGCTCCTCGACGCGGCGCTGTCGGGGGACCTGGACGGCATGGAGTACCGCGTCGATCCGACGTTCGGCCTCGACGTGCCCGTCGCGGTGCCGGGAGTCGACTCAGCGCTCCTCGACCCGCGCTCGACGTGGCCCGACCCCGCGGCGTACGACGCGAAGGCCGCCGAGCTCGCTCGCATGTTCCGCGAGAACTTCACGCGCTTCGACGACGTGGCTCCGGACGTCGCGGCTGCCGGCCCGACGGCCTAGTCAATCGGCGCCGCCTTCTTACGCAGGCTTCATCTTCGCGCGGCTATAAACGGCCGGGTGGCGAGCCCACTGACGAGGCGCTTCGCGGTCCTCCTGTCCGCCGCAGCCCTGCTCGGCGCCCTCGCAGCCGCGGTATCGGTCGAGCAGCGCCCGCGTTCCTCGTATGCGTACCGGCTCTCGGCGCATGCCGACGCGCCGCTCCGCGCGAACCGGCTCGCGCAGGTGCCGATCGCATATCGGGGTGGCCCGATCACGACGTCGACCGGCGAGACGGTTGACGTCCGTGTCTCGGACGCGCTTCCAGTCGAGACCGCGACACCCGAGGGCTGGGCGGAGTTCCTCGCGAAGCTGACGCACGGCCCGGAGATCGCGCAGCTGACGGCGTACATCGCCACGTTCGACGAGGTGCAGCAGATCTGCGGCGCGCGGGCGCTCGGCTGCTACGGCGACGACCAGATGGTCGCGCCCGGCGAGCTCGCGGCCGACATCGCGCCCGAGGAGGTCGTGCGGCACGAGTACGGGCACCACATCGCAAGCCACCGGTCGAACGCCCCGTGGGCCGCGGTCGACTGGGGCCCGAAGCGGTGGTCGAGCGCGGCGAGCGTGTGCGCCAGGGTCGGCCGGCGTGAGGTGTATCCCGGCGACCAGGGGTCGAACTACGCGCTGAACCCCGGAGAGGCCTGGGCCGAGGCGTACAGGCTCATGGACGAGCGCAAGGTCGGGATCACGACGGCGACGTGGCAGATCGTCGCCTCGAGCTTCTTTCCGAACGAGGCTGCGCTCCAGGCTGCCGAGCTCGACGTGAGCCAGCCGTGGGCCACTCCCCGCACGACGGTGTCGACGCGAGTGTTCGGCAAGAGAACGCCGAAAGTGTGGTGGATCCGGGTTGCGACGCCGCTCGACGGTGACTTCCGGATCAGCGCGACGATGCCGAGCGGAGGGATCCACGAGGTGGCGCTCCTGGCCGCCAATCGGAGCACGGTCTTGAAGCGGGCGGGGTGGTCCGGCCAGCGCGTGAAGCGGCTCGACGGCACGGTGTGCGGTCAGCGCTCGTACTTCCTCCGGGTGACGCAGAAAGGCGCGCTCGGACGGGTCCGCGTGTCGGTGAC
>DASUCI010000330.1:0-8085 GCA_035762825.1 Gaiellaceae bacterium
GTCGTCGCGCGCGCTGGCCCCGTCCTCCGGGCGGTCGCACAGGACGAGCGCAGCCAGTCACGCAATCGCGAGCTCGCGGTGGAGCGTCTCGTCGAGAAGCTGCGCGCGGCGCTCGCGGTGCCACGCCGGCGCAAGGCCACGCAGCCGACCGCCGCCGCCCGCAAGCGGCGGCTCGAGGAGAAGCGCCGCCGCGCACGGACGAAGGCGCTCCGGAAGCCGCCAGGCCCGGAATAGACTCGGCGCGTGGACGTGCTGCGCCTCGCGACGCTCCTTGCGGAGCTCCCGCGCGAGAGGACGCGCCTCCTCGACAACCTCGGCCGCGTCCGCCGCGAGGTCGGCCCGATCACGATGGAGCTCTCGGACGCGCTCGCCGACCACATGAACATCCGGCGGGGCGAGGTGCACGAGGTCGTCTCGTTCTACTCGTTCCTACAGCTGCCGACGGACGCGCTGCGCGTATGCACCGGCCCGGTCTGCGACTGCTTCGGTGCGCGCGAGCTCCTCGAGCGCACCCCTGGCGCGATCGAGGTCGCGTGCCTCGGCCACTGCGACCTCGCGCCGGCCATGACCCGCGGCGACGCGATCGTCCCGCCGGTCACGTACGCGACGAATGACGGGCCGGCCGTCGGCTTGGGGAAGGGTGACGGCACGCTCGCCGACTACGCGGCGCGCGGCGGTCTCGCCCTCCTACGCGAGCTGCCGACGCTCGAGCGCATCGTCGAGGAGCTGAAGGTCTCCGGGCTCACCGGGTACGGCGGCGCGGGCTTCCCCACCGGGATGAAGTGGGAGGCGGTCTCACGCGAGCCGGGCCCGCGCTACGTGGTCGTGAACGCCGACGAGGGCGAGCCGGGGACGATCAAGGATCGCTACGTCATGGAGCTCCGGCCGCACCTGCTGGTCGAGGCGACGGTGCTCGCCATGAGGACGCTCGACGCGAGCGAGGGCTACATCTATCTCCGCGAGGAGTACGCGACGGCGCGTGCCCGGCTGCAGCAGGCGCTGGAAGAGTTTCGCGCCGCCGGCCAGCTCGACGGGCTCAGGCTCGAGCTGGTCGTGGGAGCCGGCGCGTACATCGCGGGCGAGGAGACCGCGATGCTCGAGTCGATGGAGGGGCGGCGCGCGATGCCGAGGCTCAAGCCGCCGTTCCCGAGCCAGTTCGGGTATCTCGGCCGGCCGACGCTCATCCAGAACGTCGAGACGCTCGCGCACATCCCTGCGATCCTCGGGAACGGGGGCGAGTGGTGGAAAGGGCTGGGAGCGCGCGGGGCGAGCGGGACGCGGCTGTGGTCGGTCACGGGCGCCGTCGCGAAGCCCGGCTGCTACGAGGCGCCGAACGGCGTCACGACCCGCGAGCTCGTCGAGGAGCACGCAGGCGGCTTCACGGACGAGGTCGGGGCCGTCGTGCCGGGCGGGGCCGCAAGCGGGATCCTGCCGCCCAGCGCCCTCGACGCACCGCTGACGCGCGACGGTCTGCAGGAGTACGGCGCCGGCCCGGGCTCGGCCGCAGTGCAGATCTTCCCTGCCTCGTACTCCCCGGTGAGGCTCCTCGCGGAGACGATGCGCTTCTTCGCCGAGGAGTCGTGCCAGAAGTGCACACCGTGCCGGATCGGCAACCGCGCGCTGCACCACGTTGCCGAGGAGCTCGAGCACGGGCGCGGTGTGATGACGCGCGAGAAGGTGGACGAGTGGCTGCTCGCGATGGAGAAGACGTCGATCTGCGGCCTCGGCCAGGCTTCGCCGTTCCCGGTCCGCGGCGCAATGCAGCATTGGCCCGAGCTGTTTGCGCCACTGGAGCAGGGTGTAGCTTGAAGACAATGGTCGACTTCACGCTCGACGGCCGGTCGGTGAGCGCGCCCGAGGGCGAGCTGCTCGTCCACGCGGCCGCGCGGCACGGCACCTTCATCCCGACGCTGTGCCACGACGACAAGCTCGACCCGTACGGCGGCTGTCGGATGTGCGTCGTCGACGTCGAGGGTGCCCCGCGACCGCTGCCGGCCTGCGCGACCCGCGTCGCCGAGGGCATGGTCGTGTCCACGAACGGTCCGATCACCGAGTTCCAACGCACGCTCACCGAGATGCTCCTCTCGGAGCACCTGAACGCGTCACCGGGAGGGCGCCCGAACGAGCTGATCGACCTCGCGAGCGAGCTCGGCGCCGACGCGCCGCTGATGCTTCCCGACGCGAAACGGAGGGAGTACGACGACCGCAACAAGCTCATGGGCTACGACCCGGACGCCTGCATCCTCTGTGCGCGCTGCGTGCGCTACACGCAGGAGGTCATGCAGTGCTCGGCCCTCTCGCTCGAGGGCCGCGGCGGGCACGCGCGGATCGTCCCGACCTGGGAGCTCTCCTGGCTCGACACCGAGTGCGAGCTGTGCGGCGGCTGCCTCTCCGTCTGCCCGACGGGGGCGATCTACGAGAAGTTCGAGGAAGGCACGTCACGTCCCGAGCGCCGGCTCGAACAGGTGCGAACGACCTGCACGTTCTGCGGCGTCGGCTGCCAGGTCGACCTCAACCTCGACCCGCAGACGAAGCACATCGTGAAGGTCACGTCGAAGGACGAGTACCTCCCGAACGAGGGCAACCTCTGTGTCAAGGGCCGCTTCGCGTTCAACTTCGTGCACCATCCCGACCGGCTCACACGACCGCTCGTCCGCGGCGAGGACGGCGAGCTGCACCCGACGACCTGGGAGCAAGCGCTGGAGACTGCCGCAACCGGCTTGAAGAACGTCATCGCCGAGCACGGTCCCCAGTCGGTCGGCTTCCTCGCCTCCGCCCGCCTGACGAACGAGGAGAACTACCTCATCCAGAAGCTCGCGCGCACGGGTGTCGGGACGAACTCCGTCCACTCGTGCGAGTCGACCTGACACGCCCCCACTCTCTACGGCCTGGTCAGGTCGTTCGGCAGAGGAGCAAGCACCAACTCGATCCCGGAGATCGAGAACGACCGCTTCCTGTTCGTGATCGGCTCGAATACGACCGAGGCGCACCCGGTGCTGGCGCTGCGGATCAAGAAGGCCGTGCGGAACGGCGCGACCCTCGTCGTCGCCGATCCGCGGAAGATCTGGCTGACGAAGCTCGCGAAGCGGCACCTGCAGCTGCGCCCGGGCACGGACGTCTGGCTCCTCAATGCGATGATGCACACCATCCTCGAGGAGGGGCTCCAGAACGAGGCGTACATCCGCGAGACGACCGACGACTTCGAGGCCGTCCGCGAGATCGTGATGCGCTATCCGCCCGAGGAGGCCGAGAAGGTCACGGGCGTCCCGGCGGAGGACATTCGCGCGACCGCTCGCGAGTACGCATCAGAGAAGCATGCGGGGATCTTCTACACCCTCGGCATCACCGAGCACGCCTGCGGCGTCGACAACATCTGGTCGCTTTCGAACCTCGTCCTCATGACCGGCCATCTCGGCTACGAGTCGACGGGGCTCAACGCGCTCCGCGGCCAGAACAACGTCCAGGGACTGAACGACTCCGGCGCGAACCCGTCGTACCTCCCGGGCTACCAGCCCGTCGACGACCCCGAGATCCGGCGAAAGTTCTCCGAGGCGTGGGGCGTCGACCTTCCGGAGCGGCCGGGCTACCGCCTCGACCAGATGATCTCCGGCCTCCAGGACGGCCGCATCAAGGCGCTGTACCTCATCGGCGAGAACCCGGCGCAGACGGAGCCGAACGCGCATCACGTCGA
Source organism: Gaiellaceae bacterium (assembly GCA_035762825.1). GTDB lineage: Bacteria > Actinomycetota > Thermoleophilia > Gaiellales > Gaiellaceae > GMQP-bins7. The sequence goes on from DASUCI010000330.1 coordinate 3,692, forward strand.
GGAGGGCCTCGACGGCCTCGACTTCCTGGTATCGCAGGACATCTTCCTCAACGACTCGTCGCGGAAGTACGCCGACGTCGTCCTTCCGGCCTCCAGCTTCGCCGAGAAGGACGGCACGTTCACCAACACCGAGCGGCGGATCAGCCGCGTTCGCGCCGGCGCGCCGCTCCCCGGCGAGGCCAGGGTCGACCGCGAGATCGTCATCGCGATGGCGAAGGCGCTCGGCGCGAACTGGCCGGAGTACCCCGACGCGGAGTCCGTCTGGAACGAGCTCGCCGACCTCTCTCCGAACTGGTACGGGATCCGCTACGACCGGATCGAGGAGAACGGCATGCAGTGGCCGTGCACCGACCTCGACCACCCTGGCACGCCGTATCTCCACGCGCCGAAGCCGGCGTTGCCGAGCGGCCGGGGGCGCTTCTTCCCGGTCGAGTTCCAGCCGCCTATCGAGGAGCCGGATTCCGAGTACCCGTTCGTGCTCACGACCGGCCGCACGCTCTACCACTACAACTCGGCGAACATGACCATGCGCGAGCCCGGTGTGACGGACAAGCAGCAGGCGCCCTTCTTCGAGATCCACGCGCACGACGCCGGCGCGCTCGGCATCGCCGATCGCGAGGTGGCACGTCTCGTCTCACGCCGCGGGGAGCTCGAAGCGGAGGCCCACTACTCGGAGCGCGTGTATCCGGGCCTCGTCTGGATGGCGCTGCACTTCGCGGACCAGAAGGTCAACTGGCTCACGCACGATGTCGGCGACCCGCTGATCGGGACGCCGGAGTACAAGGTCAGCGCCGTGCGCGTCGAGCGCAGGTAGCGCGGCGTGCCGGAGGATCACTTCGGACCGCGCGTGGCGGAGCGCTTCGACAAGCGGTATGCGTACCAGGCAGACCCGGCCGTCGTCGAGCCGGTCGTCGACTTCCTCGCGGATCTCGCCGGACACGGCAGCGCGCTCGAGCTCGGCATCGGCACAGGGCGGATCGCGCTGCCACTCTCGCAGCGAGGCGTGCGTGTGCACGGCATCGACCTGTCGGAGGCGATGGTCGCGAAGCTGCAGGCGAAGCCGGGCGCCGAGGAGATCGGCGTCACCATGGGCGACTTCGCGACGACGAGGGTCGAAGGCACGTTCTCGCTCGCCTACCTGCTCGTCAACACCATCATGAACCTGACGACGCAGGAGGAGCAGGTCGCCTGCTTTCGGAACGCCGCCGCCCATCTCGGCCCCGGAGGCTGCTTCGTCATCGAGGTGATGGTCCCGCGCCTGCGGCGGCTTCCTCCGGGGGAGACCTTCCAGCCGTTCGACGTGAGCCCGCACCATCTCGGATTCGACGAGTACGACGTCGCCAGGCAGGGCCTCGTCTCTCACCACTACTGGATCGAAGACGGCAAGGTCGAGGTCCTCTCCCCGTCGTTCCGCTACGTCTGGCCGTCGGAGCTCGACCTCATGGCGCAGCTCGCCGGGATGGCGCTGCGCGAGCGCTGGGAGGACTGGCGGCGCCGCCCGTTCACGAGCGACAGCGACAAGCACGTCTCGGTGTGGGAGAAGCCGTGATCCTCGGCCAGCCGCGGCTCGACGTCGAGTCCTGCGAGTCGACGCAGCTCCTCGTCGACGCGTCGCTGCCCGAGGGAGCTCTCGTCGTCGCCGATCACCAGACGGCGGGACGGGGCAGGCTCGGCCGGAGCTGGGACGCGCCCACCGGGACTGCCCTGCTCTTCTCACTGCTCCTGAAGCCGCCGGCCGAACGCCATGCGCCGGAGCTTTCCCTCGTGGCAGGAATCGCCGTCGCCGACACGCTCGAGCGCACGCTCGGCCTCTCCGTCCAGATCAAGTGGCCGAACGACGTGATGCTCCGGCGGAAGAAGATCGCCGGCTGTCTCGCCGAGGCGCGCGACGGAGCGGTCGTCCTGGGCATCGGCGTGAATGTCGGGCAGACGGCAGACGAGCTGCCCGACGGCGCCGGATCCATCCGCACGCTCACTGGGCGGCCGGCCGATCGCGAGGAGCTCCTGTCGATGCTGCTCGACGATCTCGGCCGGGGCTATGCGGCGTGGCGTGACGGCGGCCTCGACGCCGTCTACGACGGGCTCGGTCCGCGCGACTTCCTCCGCGGCCGGCAGGTCACGGTGAACGGGACGAGCGGAGTCGTGACGATGATCGACCGCGACGGCCGGCTGGGAATTGCCGTCGGGCACGGCGAGGTCGTCACCGTCGAGAGCGGGGAGGTGTCCTATGCCCGCTGAGCGCGAGTGGCCCGATCCCGACATCCCGCAGGATCCGGGCATTCCCGGATCGAAGACACCGGAGCAGGTGCCGCCCGACGACGCGCCAGAGGTCGCAGAGGTTCCGGATGCCGAGCAGCCCGACGCCGACGACGAAGGACACCAGGCCCCGCCGGAGCCCTAGGCGCGAGGTCTCCTACCCGCCGTCGTTGTTCACGAGCGCGCTGACGACGATGTAGAGCACGACGCCGATCGGGATGATCAGCCTGGAGAGCCGCTGCCAGAGCGGTTTCGGCGCCCCGGGCTCCTCGTACTCGACGTCGTCCTCGTCCACCTCCTCGACGTCCACCGGCTCGCCGACGTCGAAGATCTCGGGCTCCGCGTACTCCGTCTCGACGACATCGGGCTCGTACAGCTCGGGCGGCGCCTGTTCCTGGATCTCGGACTCGATCGTCGAGCCCTCGAGCTCGAACAGGCTGGGCCAGCGGCCGCACGTGCGACACGCGTTGGCGACGGGCTCGTTGACCGTGCCGCACTGCGAGCAGCGCCAGGGTGCGTCAGCCATCGCCCAGAGAGTACGTCGCGGGCCTTACGACGCCGGGTCGAGCGGGATCTCGACCTCGTGGATGCGCGAGCCGTCCTCGGCGGAGCTCTCGAAGACGACGAGCGTGGCGACGTCGTCGAACTCGGCAGTCGTGAACTCGAAGGTCCCACGGGTGCCCGTCCCGGAGGTCGCGGTCACGAAGTTCTCGTCGACGATGTCGCCGTCGGCGTCCAGGAGCTCGTACTGGAAGTTCGCCTCGAACGTGTTCGCCGTTCCCACAGCCGTGATCGGGCTCGTGACCTCCTCGAAGGGCAGGGGCGACTCGACGAGGACGGACGGCGTCTGCTCTTCGAAGTCGGAGCGCGTGTAGGTCTCCCCTCCGATCGCCACCGACTCGACGAGCGGAAGCGCGGTCTCCGTGTACACGATCTGCGCAAGCGCTTCGCGGGTCAGCTCGGTCGCGCTCTCGAGCTCGACCGTCGCGACTCCATCCTCGACCGTGACATCGATCTCCAGTCCGTCGGGCAGCGCCGTCTCCAGTCCGAGCTGCAGCTCGTCGGCATTCGGGCCGGCGAGCAGCTGGTCGGCTGCGATGTCGTCGAAGAGGACGTCGCCGACCTCCCGCGCGACTGGCCACACCTGTCCGTCCCGTAGGAAATAGACACGGAGCCGCGCCGACTCGACGGAGGTCGTCGTCGTCTCGGTTTCCGTGGTCTCGCCGCCGTCGTCGCCGCATCCGGCCAGAGCGAGGCCCGCGACGAGGGCCGCGAGTGCGAGGGCGACGCGCATCAGGGCGAAAGCGTACGGCCTGGCCGCGGGTCGCGAACGATCTCGGCGAGGCGGCGCCTGAGATCGGCGTGGTCGAGCTCGCTCGCGAGCCCGAGTCGTACTGCGGTCTCCTCCTCGAGCCCCTGGAAGAGGTCGATCGTCTCCCAGAGTGCGCGAGCGACATCACGCAGGTCGTAGTGGGCATACGCGCGCTCGAGCGCCGCGATCGCTCCCGGATCGGCCCACCGTTCGACGAATCGCCCCTCATGCCACGTGTCGACAGAGGGATCGATCGCGTGCGCGTGCCACTCCAGGAGCGTCACGAGCCGCCCCTTCATGTAGCCGTCGAGGCAGCCCTTTGCGGTGAAGACCTCGCCCCGCCGGAGCTTCTTCGCGGCCCAGAGCGCGTGGTACCAGAAGTCGCTCGCGAGCTGGGCGAGGTCGGCACGAGTCGGCGGCTGCCAGGACGGAGCGGCGTCCGCGAGCCCAGTCAGACGCGCCTCGAGGCCGATCTCGTCGACCAGGACGCGGAAGCCCCGGGCGAGGAGCTGGGCCGCATTCTCGCTCGCCTCGAGCAGCTCGAGTGCGCTCAGAGGGAAGAGCGGAAGATCGACGTCCTCTCCTGCCTCGTACAGGACTCTGCGTTCGCGCTGACCGCCCGCGGGCGTCTCCTCGAGGAAGGTCAGGGCCGGGCGGCCGAACTCCTCGACCCATGCCGCATCCGCGGCGTACGGCTCAGGGTCGTCCACGATCAGGATCACGTCCAGGTCCGACCAGCGATCCGCGGGAGCCTCTCGGCGCGCCTGGGACCCGACGACCACGGCCGCGCGGACATCGGGCCTCTCGCGTGCCCAATCGGCGATCG
>DASUCI010000331.1:0-7349 GCA_035762825.1 Gaiellaceae bacterium
GCCCACTCCGCCGTCAGGTCCACGAGCCGGAGAGCCGCGCCACAGCAGCGCGCGGCGATGAAGAGCCGCTCGACCAGGATCCACTCCTTCGCGCCGGCGTCGCCGCTCGCGGGCACACGGTTCGCGTCCGGCACCCGGCAGTCCGTGAAGACGAGCTCCGGGTGGTGGTCGATGTACGGGTCGTGGAGGAACGACGGCGTGCGGCGGACCTCCATGCCCGGCGTGCCGGGATCGACGAGGAAGAGCGTCTGTTCGCCCTCCGCCACCACGAGGACGATGTAGACGCCCGGCTCGCCCTCGCTCGTGACGAACCACTTCTCGCCGTTCAGGGTCCAGTCGTCGCCGTCCCGCGTGGCCGTCGCGGCGAGCCCGCTCAGGTCGGAGCCTGCGCCCGGTTCGGTGAGCGCCCACGCCTCGCGGTACTCGCCGCTCGCGATCGGCCGAACGTAGCGCTCGATCTGCTCGGGAGTCGCAATCTCGTGGAGCTCTCTCGGGCCGCGATCGACGACCGCGAAGCCGAGGCCGTTCGTCGCCTTGCCCGACTCCTCCTCGAGCGCGACCTGACCGAGCATCGAGAGGTCCCGTCCACCGAGCTCGGGCGGCATGTTGAGCATCGAGAAACCGGCGGCGCGCGCCTTCGTCCGCAGTGAGTCCAGCTCAGCGGGATCGATCGAGCCGCGCTCCGCGATGCGCTGCTCGAGCGGGTAGACCTCCGACTCGACGAAGCGGCCGACCGCGTCCTTGAGCGCGACGATGTCGGCGGGCAGCTCCGGGACGATCATGGCCGGGCAGCCTACAGCGACCGCTCGAACGCCTCGCGCTCTGCGTCGGTGAGTGGCCGCGACCGTCCCGCCTCGCGGTCGCGTGCGACGAGCACCGCCTCCGCCTCGGCCGCCAGCTCGCCGTCGCGCGTGCGGATCTGCTCGTCCAGCGTGATGCTCGAGTTGCCGATACGCGCGAGCGCGCACGACACCAGAACCTCCTCGTCCTCGAGCCGGAGCTCCCGCCGGAAGTCGATCGCGACCCGCGCGAGGACGAAGTCCCACGAGTCGCCCGCGTCGCCAAGGGTGGCGTCGACCCACTCGTCGCGGCACTCCTCGAGGTACGTCGCGTACACGGCGTTGTTGACATGCATGTACGCGTCGACGTCGCTCCAGCGGATCTCGACGCGCTTCTCGTGCGCCATGGTCGCGCGATCCTAGAGCGAGGTCGAGAGAATGCGCGCGGTGAACGTCCGCTCGCTTCTTGCACCGCGCTCGCTCGCCGTCGTCGGCGCGTCGCCGCGCAACGTCGCCGCAGTGGAGACAGTCGTCACGAGCGGCATCCGCGCCTGGGGAGTCAACCCGAATCGGGACGAGGTCGCGGGCCTTCGCTGCTTCCCGAGCGTCGCCGACCTCCCCGAGGTTCCGGAGTGCGCCTTTCTCATGGTCAACCACGAGCGCATCGAGGCGGCGTTCGAGGAAGCGGCGGCCGCCGGAGTCCGCGCGTTCGTCGTCCCGGGAATCGGCGCGGAGGCGGGCGCGGCCGCGAAGCCGACGACCGAACGGCTCGCAGCCCGTGCCCGCGAGCTCGAGGCCGCGTTGCTCGGGCCGAACTGCATGGGGTACTTCGTACCCGGAGGCCCGGCCGCCTGGAACGGACTGCCACAGGACACCACCGCGCCCGGCCACGTCGCCGTCCTCTGCCAGTCCGGCTCGATCGCCGACGCATTCCTCTCGCTCGGCGGCCGCATCGGGCTGCGCTGCGTCGTCTCGTCGGGTGCGGAAGCCGTCACGGACGCCGCCGATTTCCTCGCCTTCTTCGCCGACGACGAGGACACGCGCGCGGTCGGGCTCTTCCTCGAGACGGTGCGACGGCCCGAGGCGTTCGTCGACGCGCTGCGCGCCTGTGCCGAGGCGGGGAAGCCCGTCGCCTGCCTGAAGGTCGGCCGCTCGGAGGCGGCAGCCCGTGCGGCGCTGTCGCACACGGGCGCGCTCGTCGGCTCGGACCGTGCCTTCTCGGCAGTGCTCCGCCGCAACTCCGCGATCGAGGTCGACGACTTCCACGAGCTCGTCGAGACGCTGGAGATCCTCGGACGGCGACGACTGCCGGGAGGGAATCGCATCGCCGGGATCTCCGAGTCCGGAGGCGAGTGCGCGCTGTTTGCCGACCACGCCGATGCGGCCGGCATGCCCTTCGGCCCACTCTCGAAGAAGCTCGCCGCCGCGCTCACCGACGCGTTCCCGAACTACCTCGCTCCGGGCAATCCCCTCGACGCGTGGGGCATCGCCGACGAGACCGAGGTCTACCCGCGCTCGCTCGAGCTTCTTGCGGCGTCGGGCGAGTTCGACGTCCTCGTCGCGCAGGCCGACCTCTCGCAGTACCGCGACCGGACGAACGACGAGTGGTGCGAGCTCACGCTGCGCACACTCGCGCGCCTCGCCGACGAGCACGACGGCATCTTCTGCGCGATGACGACGGTGCACAGCGCCGACCCGCCCGGCTACTTCCAGCAGCTCTCGCGCGAGCTCGACATCGCGCTCCTGCGAGGCCCTCGCGACGCAATGAACGCTCTCGCGGGCGTCGCCGGACGGCGCGCGTATATGCCGTCGCCGGCCACCGGCGACACGCCTGACGTCTCCGACCTCATCGGCGAGGCCGGCGCACTTCCGGAGCACGAGTCGGCGCTGATGCTCGAGCGCTTCGGCGTCCCGTTCGCGGCGCGCATCCGCGCCGCCACGCCCGAGCAGGCCGCTGCAGCGGTCGAGGAGCTCGGTCCACCCGTGGTCGTCAAGCTCGACGGCCCGGCGCACAAGGAGCAAGAGGGGGGCGTGGTGCTCGGGATCGGGTCGCCGGACGAGGCCGCGGAGGCGACGCGCCGGCTCGGAAGCCCCGTGCTGGTCGCCCGGCAGGCGCAGGCCGGCACCGAAGTGCTCGTCGGAATGACACGTGACCCCGACTTCGGCCCCATCCTCGCCGTGGGACGCGGCGGCGCCGCCGTCGAAGAGCTCGACCGGGTCGCGTACTCGAGCGCACCACTCGACGCGGCGAGCGCCGGCCACCTCGTCGCCGACGCGGGCGTCGAGGACCCGCACGACGTCGTCGTCGCAACCCTCGTCGCACTCAGCGATCTGGCGCTCTCGAACCCTGACATCGAGTCAGTCGAGATCAATCCGCTCATCGTCGGACCGACTGACACCGTGGCAGTCGACGCCCTCGTCGTCGTAGGAGATTGACCGCGGCCCCTCACTCTGGTTAGCTCGGACGGGGGGCACGAGTGCCCGGGAGGTTGGGAATGCAGCATCCACGTGAGTCGAGGTACGGCCGGCGCGAGTTTCTGGGGCGATCCGCTGCCGGTGTCGTCGGGCTGTCGAGCCTGAACACGATCCTCGCCGCCTGCGGCGGGTCCGACAACGGGAACTTCAAGCCGCCCGAGCTGCAGCTCGCGAAGCCTGACAGCCCGGTCACGTGGCCGCTGCTCGACGACAACCCGATGATCGCCTCCGGCCTCGAGCCGGAGAGCGGAACCCTTCGCATCTACAACTGGAACGGCTACCTGTGGCCGAAGATCAAGAAGGACTTCGCGAAGGAGTACGGCGTCAAGGTCGAGGAGACGTTCTTCACGACCCTGGACGAGGCGATCTCGAAGATGTCGACCGGCGCCGTCGAGTTCGACGTCTTCTTCCCGACACCCGACCGGCTCGGACGCCTCGTCGTCGGCAAGACGCTGCAGCCCCTGAACCACGACTACCTCCCGAACCTGAAGAACGTCTGGCCGTCCGTGCAGGACCCCTGGTACGACAAGCAGTCTCGGTACACCGTTCCGTACGTGACCTGGACGACGGGCATCGGCTACCGCACGGACAAGATCTCGACGACGCCCGACAGCCTCTCGAACCCGTACGAGATCTACTGGGACGAGGCCGTCAAGGGGAAGCTCTACCTCCTCGACGACGGCCGCGATGCGCCCGCGCACATGCTCCTGAAGAACGGCATCGAGAACATCAACACGGAGGACATCGAGCAGATCACGCTTGCGAAGGACGAGCTCAAGTCGCTCTACGACCTCAACGTCAAGGTGTCGACCGACGACTACACGAACCTCCCGGAGGGCAGGGCGTGGGTGCACCAGATGTGGTCCGGGAGCGCAATCTCGGCGCAGTGGTACCTCCCCGAAGGAACCTCGGCGGACGCGCTCGGCTTCTGGTTCCCGGAGGACGGGAAGGGCACGATCGGGAACGACAACGTCGCGATCCCGCGCAACGCGAAGAACCCGGTCCTCGCGCACCACTTCCTGAACTACCTCCTCGACGAGAAGCACGGCTACGACAACTTCGCGAACTACGTCGGGTACCAGCCTCCGTTCACGAAGCTCGACCCCGACCGGCTCGTCACGGACGGAGTCGTTCCGGCCAACCTGAAGACCGCGATCGTGCGCGAGTCGGACTTCGACAAGGGGTACTTCCTGACGGAGCTCACGCCGGCCGGTCAGACGGAGTGGCAGAACGCCTGGGCCGAGTTCAAGGCGGGTGTCTGAGACCGACCGCCGCGTAGGCGAGGACACACGGGGCGACGGCTTCTGGGCTGGTCTCGCGCTGCCCGGGGTCGCGTGGCTCGCGCTCTTCTTCCTCCTGCCGTTCTACGTCATCCTCTGCGTCGCGTTCGGAACGGTCGACCCGATCTTCCAGACGCCGGCGCCGGAGTGGAACCCGCTGCAGTGGAACACGGCGGCGTTCGAGTTCGTGCTCGACGGGCTCTTCACGAGCGGCGCGGCGTTCCAGACCGTGTTCCTGCGCACGCTCACGTACGTCATGATCGCGACTGCACTCTCGCTCCTCATCGCCTACCCGGTCGCGTACTACGTCGCCCGCTACGGCGGCCGCTGGAAGGGGCTCCTGCTCGTCGGCTTGATCGCGCCGTTCTTCATCAGCTACCTGATGCGGATGCTCGCCTGGATCAACCTCCTCCAGGACGACGGCTGGGTGAACGACGTGCTCGTCTGGGTCGGGATCCTCGACGCGCCGCGCAACTGGCTGGACGGGCGCGCGTCGTCGGTGATCCTCGGCCTCGTTTACGGCTACGTGCCGTTCATGATCCTGCCGCTGTACGCCTTCCTCGACCGGATCGACAAGAGCCTCCTCGAAGCGGCTCGTGACCTCGGCGCGAGCCCGTTCCAGGCGTTCCGCATGGTCACGCTCCCGCTCTCGATGCCGGCGATCCTGGCGGGGATCGTGATCATCGCGCTCCCGATGTTCGGCGACTACTACACGCCGGACCTGCTCTCGCAGTCGCCCTCGACGAGCATGATCGGAAACCAGATCGTCCTCTACATCCAGGGCGGACAGCAGATTCCGGTGGGGGCGGCGCTCGTCGTCGTGCTGATGCTCTTCCTCGCCGTCCTCATGGGCTACTACCTGTGGGCGACGGCGCGCGCACAGCGGAGGCTCGGCTCATGAGGCGGTTGCGGGACTGGTGGGCGAATCCGTGGGGCAAGCCGCGCTTCCTCGTTCTCTTCACGTCGCTCTACCTCGTCTGGTCGATCGTCCCGATCCTCATCGCGATCCGCTTCTCGTTCAACGAGGGCCGCTCGCGCTCGACGGCACAGGGGTGGTCGCTGCGGTGGTACACGGGGGACCCCGACCTTTCGGTGCTCCACGATCCCGCGCTCAGCTCCGCCCTCCTGCAGAGCCTGCGCCTCGCCGCCATCGCGGTGCTCGTCACCGTCCCGCTCGGGGTCGCGCTCGCGATCGGGCTCACGCGCTGGCGCGGCCGCGGAGCGGGAACGTCGCGCGGTGTCTCGCTGGCCACCCTCGTAACGCCCGAGATCGTGATGGGAACCGCGCTGCTCCTCGTGTTCATCCACCTACTGACGTTCGTCGAGCTCGGCACGATGGCGCAGGCGGTCGGCCACATCACGTTCTCGCTCGTCTTCGTCCTGATCATCGTGCGCGGGCGCCTGCTGGCGATCGGCCCACAGTACGAGGAGGCGGCGCGCGATCTCGGAGCCTCCCAGCTCCAGGCCGTCCGGCTCGCACTCCTGCCGATGCTCGTGCCCGCCATCGTCGCGAGCGGAATCATCGTCTTCGCGATCTCGATGGACGACTTCGTGATCAGCGCATTCCTGTCTTCGGGCACGGGAACGGACACGGTTCCCGTGCGGATCTACGCAACCGGCCGAACGGCGCCGACTCCGGCGCTGAACGCTCTGGCGACGCTCACGTTGGCGCTGACCGTCGTCATCGCGCTCGTCGGGTTCCTGCTCTGGCGCGCCGCGCGAGGCACGCGCGGTCACGGCGGGTCGGCGGTCGGCGAGTTCGCCGCGCTCGACGCCGAGACGATTCGCTAGAGGGCCAGAATCTCGGCGGCGGCTGCTTCGCCGGAGCGGGCGGCGCCTTCCATGTGCATGTTCCCGAAGCCGGCGATGTCGGAGCACGCCCAGTGGATCGGCCCGACCGCGCGGCGCAGGTCCGGCCCGAAGCGCGTCAGGCCGCCGGTGCCGAACGTCGACGCATACGCGCCGCGGGTCCACTCCTCGGCGGACCAGTCGGTCTCGATCAGATCCGTCGCACGGAGCCCTTCGGGGCCGACGAACGCCGCCATGCCCTCGAGGATCGCAGTACGCCGCGCAGCGGGGCTCATCCGCGCGACGAGGTCGGCCTGCTCGCCGGGGAGGAACGTGCAGAGAACGCCGACGGAGGCCGACGGCGGCGTGTTGTCGTAGAGCTCGCGGACGAGGCCGTAGGGGGCGAACCCCTCGCCCGAGAGGCCGTCCTCGCGCCAGAACGGATGGTCGTAGACCGCGAGGTACTTGGTGACGCTTCCCTGCGAGCTCGCCTGCTGCAGCCGCATGCGCCAGGCCGGCAGGGCGGGCTCGAAGCGGATCGTCGCGGCGAGATTCGGCGCGACAGCGACGACCGCGGCCGATGCCTCGACGCGAACGTGGCCGGCGTCGACCTCGACAACGCCGTCCCGCCACCGGATCGTGCGCGCCGGCGCGCCGAGCACTACGCGCTCGCCGAGCTCCCCGGCCATGCGGATCGGGATCAGCTGCGAGCCACCTACGACGCGGTACGCAAGGCACTGTTCTGCGGCAAACAGCTCGTGCGTCCCGCCGGCGCCGGCGATCACCCACAGTCCCTGGAGAAGCGAGAACGAGTGCGCCGGCTTCGTCAGGAAGCCGTCCGCGAGATACGAGCGGAGGTTCTCCCTTGCGGCCTCCGTGGCGACCTCCGCGCGCAGCCACTCGTCGAACGTGATCGTGTCGAGCTCGCGTGCGCGGGGATGGGCCCACGGCGCGTCCGGATCGAGCTCCTTCGCGAGCACGTCGAGCTTCGCGTCGCCCTCGTACAGCTCACGCTGGTCGACCTCGG
>DASUCI010000332.1:0-12620 GCA_035762825.1 Gaiellaceae bacterium
CGGCGGGCGCAGCTCGCAGCACGGGCGCTCGACGACTACGCGGGCGAGGACCTCGCAGCCGTGCTGCCGCCACTTCGCGCGAAGCTGCGCCGGCTCGCCCGCGACCTCCGCTTCGAGGACGCAGCGCGGTTGCGCGACCGACTGGCCGCGCTGGAGGCCGTTGTCGCACGCGTGGAGGAGCTCGACCGGCTTCGTTCGGAGGAGCTCTGCGTGCTCGCGCCCGCGCGCGAGCCCGCCTTCTGGCGCGCTTTCGTCGTCTCAGGTGGCCGCGTGACGGCCCGGACGATCCCGCGTGGTGCGGCGGGGCGGCTCGAGATCCAGGCGTGTCTCGCGGCGACCGCGGCTCCAGAGATGTCGCTCGCACCCGAGGATGCGGCGGACCTGCTGGTCGTCTCCGGCTTCGTGCGGAAGCCTCCTCCGGAGCTCCGGATCGTTCCACTGCGGCTTGCCGAGATCCAGGCTGCCTGACGCCACAGGCCGCCGGTCGCTCCCGGCCGGCGGAGCCGGCCTCCGCGACCCGCGAGCGCCGCCCCTGTGACGTCAGGAACGTAGCCTGTGGGACGTGCCCGATCCGGAGAACTTCGCCGACCGGCTCGCCGCGGCAGTCGCGCGCAAGAGCAGCCAGCTCGTCGTCGGATTGGATCCGCGCCTCGACCTCCTGCCGATGGAGCTGCGGGGTGAGGCCGTGCTCGGCCGCGCAGCCGCGGCGTCGTCCGTCGCGCGCTTCTGCAAGGGGATCGTGGACGCCGTCGGCCCGTACGTGGTGGCCGTCAAGCCGCAGTCCGCGTTCTTCGAGGCGCTCGGCTCCGACGGCTACCGGGCGCTCGAAGAGGTGTGCGAATACGCGCGCGGAGCCGGTCTCCTCGTGCTCGTGGACGCCAAGCGCGGCGACATCGGCTCCACCTCGCGCGCCTACGCCGAGGCCCTGCTCGAGCCGCGCGAGGACGGCCCGGCACTCGCGGACGCGACCACGGCGAGCCCGTACCTCGGCCTCGACTCGGTCGAGCCGTTCCTCGCCGCCTGCCGGCGCCACGGGGCAGGGGTGTTCTTCCTCGTCCGAACGTCCAACGCCGGCGCGGCCGACGTGCAGGACCTCGCGCTCTCCGACGGCCGGCCGCTCTGGCACCACGTCGCCGAGCTCGTTCGGGAGTGGGGGGAGCCGCTCGTCGGCGCGCAGGGCATGTCGAGTGTCGGCGCCGTCGTCGGCGCGACGCTCCCGCGGGCCGTGTCGGACGCACGGCGCCTCCTGCCGACGACGCCGATGCTCCTGCCGGGCGTCGGGGCGCAGGGAGCGACGCCCGCCGATGTCGCGCGTGCCTTCACGGCCGGCCCGGCGAGCGCGCTCGTGACGGCGTCTCGCTCGGTGATCTACGCCTATCGCGAGTCGGAGGCGGACTGGCGGAGCGCCGCGGCCGCAGAGGCGCAGCAGCTCGCCGGGCAGGTCTGGTCAGCGGCCGGCTGGTGACCCGCCCTATGATTCGCCGCCGGTGATGCGCGCACTCGTTGCCGTCGTCGCGCTCCTCGCTCTCGTGGCGCCCGTGGGGGCACCGAGCGCGTCCGCACAAGCTGCCGAGCCGCAGATCGCGGCCGCGTCGTGGTACCTGGTCGGCGAGGACGGGTCGGTCCTTGCCCGCGGAGCTGCGAGCCGTCCGCGGGCGATGGCGAGCATCACGAAGCTGATGACGGCAGTCGTCGCGCTGGAGCAGGCGCAGCTCAGGGACGTCGTGCGTGTCACTGCGAGCGCCGCCGGTCTCGGCGAGTCGACCGTCTATCTGCGCGCCGGGGAGGAGCTCACCGTCGCAGACCTGATCCGGGCGACGCTCATCCCGAGCGCCAACGACGCGGCCCAGGCCCTTGCGCTTCACGTCGGGGACGGATCGGCCGATCGTTTCGTCGGTCTCATGAACGCGAAAGCCGAGGAGCTCGGGCTCTCCGACACGAACTTCGAGAACGCCCACGGGCTCGACGAAAGCGGGCACGTCTCGAGCGCGCGCGACGCCACGGCGCTCGTGCGCTACGCGCTCGGTGTGCCGTTCATCCGGGATACGCTCTCGCGCTCGACGCTGTCGTTGCCGGACGGCACCACGTTCCCGACCACCGACGACCTGCTCGTCAGCTGGGGGCCGCTGGTCGGCGGGAAGACCGGGCACACGCGCGACGCCGGCTGGTCGCAGGCGGCTGCTGCCGAGCGGGCAGGCATCACGGTGTACGGCACCGTCCTCGGCAGCGACACGCGCGGGACGCGAAACGATGCGCTGCGCGAGCTGCTCGAGTACGGGCTCGACCAGTACCGACGCGTGCAGGTGATCGACGCCGGCCGCGCGTATGTCACTGCGGAAACAGGCTATGGCCAGCCGAACGTCGACCTCGTCGCGCCCCGCTCGATCGTGCGCACCGTCCGGAACGGGAAGTCGCTCGTCGAGCGCGTCGTCGCGCCGACGACGCTCGCGCTCCCGGTGGCGAAGGGTCAAATCGTCGGTCGCGTCGAGGTGTACGACGGGAACCGGCTCGTTGCCTCGTCGAATCTCGCCGCCGCCGAATCCGTCGAGGACGCCGGGTTCTTCGCAAAGGCCCAGTGGTACGCAACGCAGACGATCGGCAACCTCTGGGAGATCGTGTCGTGATCGTCACCGTCACGACGAACGCCGCCCTCGACCGAACGCTGACGGTGCCCGTGTTCCAGATCGGGTTCCGCCACCGCTCGAGCGACGTGCTCACACTCGCGGGCGGCAAGGGCATCAACGTCGCGCGGGCCCTGAAGATCCTCGATGTGCCCGTGGTCGCGACCGGGCTCGCGGGCGGGCGCACGGGGACGCGAATCATCGAGGAGCTCACTGCCGAGGCGATCCTCAACGACTTCGTGCGGATCGCCGCCGAGTCCCGCACCTCGACCGCCGTCGTCGATCCCACGGCAGGAACGCACACGGAGATCAACGAGTGGGGGCCGGAGGTGGCGGCCGGCGAGCTCGAGACGCTCGTCGAGAAGCTGCACTACCTCTCGCGCGGGGCCGACTTCGTCGTCCTCTCCGGGTCGCTGCCGCGGAAGGTTGCGACCACGTTCTATGCCGACGCCGTGCGTGACCTCTCGCGCCGCGACGTCCGGGTCGTCCTCGACTCCGAGGGCGAGCCCCTACAGCTCGCCGTGGAAGCCGGCCCGTTCCTCGTGTCGCCGAACCAGCGGGAGGCCGAGCAGCTCGTCGGGCAGGAGCTCGAGGACGACGACGACTTCCTGATGGCGCTCGACGCCATCGCCGAGATGGGCGCGCGCAACGTCCTCATCACCCTCGGGAACGGCTGCTTCGCACTCCTGCGCGTCGGTCGGAAGACACGGCGCATCCGTGCATTCGCTCCTCATGTCGAGCCCGTGTCCGGAGTCGGGTCGGGCGACGTGCTCCTCGCGCAGTTCCTCGCGGCCGTCGGCGACGAGCGCTCGCCCGAGGACTCGATCCGCGCTGCGGTCGCCGCCGGCGCGGCGTCGGTGCGCGAAGTGGGCGCGGGCCGGTTCGACCCCGCGCTCGCGGCGACGCTGGCGTCGGACATCGAGCTCGCAGAGCTGCACCCAGTGCGCTCCTAGACTGCGCGCATGCGCGAGCAGCGCAAGGTCGTCACTGTTCTCTTCTGCGACCTCGTCGGCTCGACCGCGCTCGGTGAGTCGACCGATCCCGAGGCCCTGCGTGCTCGCATGCAGCGCTACTTCGCGGATCTCCGGACGATCGTCGAGCGCCACGGGGGCTCGGTGGAGAAGTTCGTCGGGGACGCGGTCATGGCCGTTTTCGGCATCCCCGTGTCGCACGAGGACGACGCCCTGCGCGCCGTGCGCGCGGCGGCGGAGATGCGCGAAGCGATCGCCGCGCACGGCCTCGAGGCCCGCATCGGGATCAACACCGGCGAGGTCGTCGTCGGTGGCGAGGGGGAAACACTGGTGACCGGCGACGCCGTCAACGTCGCTGCCCGGCTCGAGCAGGCGGCAGCGAGCGGTGAGATCCTCATCGGCGCGAGAACGCGCGCTCTCGTCCGAGACGCGGTGCGGGTGGAGGAGCTCGCTCCGCTCGAGCTCAAGGGGAAGTCCCGTCCGGTCGAAGCCCATCGCCTGATCGAGGTGGTCGACGACGCGGCGCCGATCGCGCGGAACCTCACCGCAACCCTCGTGGGTCGCGCGCGCGAGCGCCAGCGGCTCTGGCGGGCGTTCGAGGACGCGGTCGCCGACCGTACGTGCCAGCTCTTCACGCTCCTCGGGCCTGCGGGCATGGGGAAGTCGCGCCTCGTCGCCGACTTCCTCGAGCGCGTCGGCGACGAGGCCGACGTCCTGCGCGGCCGCTGCCTGTCCTACGGCGACGGCATCACGTACTGGCCGCTCGTGGAGATGCTCGTGCCGCTCGCGATCGAGCCGGAGAGCGTCGTCGCCTCGACCCCTGCGGAGACGAGGGTCGCGTTTCGCAAGCTGCTCGAGCTGCGCGCGATCGAGCGCCCGCAGGTCGCCGTGATCGACGACCTGCAGTGGGCCGAGCCGGAGTTCGTCGACCTCGTCGAGCACGTCGCCGACCTCTCGCGCGACGCGCCGATCTTCCTGCTCTGCGTCGCGCGGAACGAGCTCCTCGACGCCCGTCCGGACTGGAGCGGTGGGAAGCTCAACGCGACGTCCCTTCTGCTCGAGCCGCTCGGCGCAGACGAGTGCGACGCGCTGATCGACAATCTGCTCGGCGGGCGCGACCTCGGCGCCGACGCGCGCGAGCGGATCACCACGGCGTCGGGCGGGAACGCCCTCTTCGTCGAGGAGATGGTCGCGATGGTGCGCGAAAGCGGCGACGGAGACCACCTCGACGTGCCTCCGACGATCAACGCGCTCCTGCAGGCGCGGATCGACGCGCTCGACCCTGAGCTCCGGCTCGTCCTCGAACGCGCGGCCATCGAGGGCGAGGTGTTCCATGTCGGCGCCGTCGCCGAACTGGCTCCGGACTCGGCTCGCGCCGCGGTCGACGTGCACCTGGCGGGGCTCGTCCGCAAGGATCTCGTGCGGCCCGAGCGCTCGCTCATCGCCGGCGAGGACGCCTATCGCTTCCGACACCTTCTCATCCGCGAGGCCGCATACGCCGCGATGCCGAAAGAGCTGAGGGCGCAGCTCCACGAGAGCTACGCGGAGTGGCTCGAGCGCACGGCGGACGAGTCCGCGTTCGAGCTCGACGAGATCGTCGGCTACCACCTCGAGCAGGCGCTCGTCCTTCGAAGCGAGCTTGGCGTTCAGGACGACGAACTCGCGCGGCGAGCGGCCTCGCGCCTGCTGGCGGCAGGCCTCGGCGCCTTCGGCCGTGCCGATCACCCTGCTGCGGCCGCGCTCCTCCAACGGGCGGCGGACGCGGCCGGCGGCGACGACGCGATCCGCGCCCGGGCAATGATGGCGCACTTCCAGGTCCTCGTGCGGCGCGGTGAGCTCGAGCGCGCGGGTGCCCTCCTGCCTCTCGTGATGGATGCCGCCGAAAGAGCGGGCGATGCGGGCGTCCTCGCTCGCGCGCGCATGGCGAACAACTCGCTGCGCACCCGCGTCGACCCCGAGGCGAAGGTCGAGGACGAGCTCGCGGAGGCTCTCGAGATCGCTGCAGAGCTCGAGGGCTCCGACGAGCTCGCCGCCCTTGCGACCGCGTATGCGGAGATCGGCTCGTCCAGGTTTCAACTAGGGCGGGCGGGTGAGGGCGAGCGCGACTTCGAGCATGCGTTCGAGATCGCCCTCCGTACCGGTGACCGCGGGCTCATGCGCGACGCCATGGCCGCACGGCTCAGGCCGGCCGGGTGGGGCCCGACGCCGGCCCCGGAGGCCGTGTCCCTCTGCAACGATCTTCTCGCCGCCGACTATGCGAATGCCTCACTCGAAGCAGCCGCGCTCGAGATTCTCGCGCTGTCCCAGGCGATGCTCGGTGACATCGAGGCGTCGCGGCGTGCGGCGGCCGACGCATCGAGGCTTCTCGACGAGTACGACCTGGCGCTGGCCAAGGGGCTGTACGCGTGCGACGTCGGTCTCGCCGAGATGCTGACGGGCGACCTACCCCGTGCGGAACAGGTGCTCCGGAGCGGCCACGATCACCTCGTCGCGATGGGCGACACAGGTGTGCGCTCGACCGTGGACGCGATCCTCGCCAACGTGCTTCATCTCCAGGGCCGTGGCGACGAGGCCCTCGAGTTCGCCGACACCAGTCGTACGATCGCGGGGCCGGACGACCTCGACTCGCAGCCGAGATGGAGGGCGGCGCGGGCGCGAGTGCTGTCGGCCCGCGGTGAGCACGACGAGGCGCTGGCGCTGCTCGACGAAGCGGTCGCGCTCGTCGAGCCGATCGACTTCCTGGAGGTGAAGGGGTTCGTCCACGACGCGCTCGCCGAGGCGCTCGCGCGGGTCGATCGCATCGAGGACGCCGTGCGGGCCGTGGAGCAGGCAGTCGCGATTCACGAGAAGAAGGGCAACGTCGTCTCGGCCGCGCGCTCGCGCTCGGTGCTTGACGACCTCCGGGCCGGAAACCGCTCGTAGACTCCGCGCGTGCCTGATTGTCCGAGCTGCGGGCATGAGAACGCGGCCGACGCGCGCTTCTGCAGCGCCTGCGGGACCGCGCTCGCGACCGCCGATCCGGCACGTGAGCAGCGCAAGGTCGTCACCGTCCTCTTCTGCGACCTCGTGGGCTCGACCGCGCTCGGTGAGTCCACCGATCCCGAAGCGCTGCGGGCACGTATGCGGCGGTACTTCGAGGATCTGCGCGTAATCCTGGAGAGGCACGGCGGCAGCGTCGAGAAGTTCGTCGGCGATGCCGTCATGGCCGTGTTCGGCATCCCCGTCTCGCACGAGGACGACGCGCTGCGCGCGGTAAGGGCCGCTGCCGAGATGCGCGCCGCGATCGCCGAGCACGGCCTCGAGGCGCGGATCGGGATCAACACCGGCGAGGTCGTCGTCGGCGGGGAGGGCGAGACGCTCGTCACGGGCGATGCGGTCAACGTGGCCGCGCGTCTCGAGCAGGCTGCGCCGAACGGTGAGATCTTGATCGGAGCCGCAACGCGGCTGCTCGTGCGCGACGCTGTGCACGTCGCGGCGGTCGAGCCGCTCGCCCTCAAGGGCAAGTCCGAGCCGGTCGAGGCGTTTCGCCTACTCCAGGTGATCAGCGACGCCGCGGCGCTCGCGCGCCACCTCGACACCCCGCTCGTCGGCCGCGAGCGCGAGCGGCAGCGGCTGTGGCGCGACTACGAGGATGCCGTCGCCGACCGTACGTGTCGACTCTTCACGCTGCTCGGTCCGGCCGGAATCGGGAAGTCGCGACTCGTCGCGGACTTTCTCGACCGTATCGGCGACTCGGCCGACATTCTGCGTGGAAGGTGCCTGTCATACGGCGAGGGGATCACGTACTGGCCGCTCGTCGAGATCCTGATCTCGATCGGGGTCGAGCCAGAGTCGATCATCGGAACGTCACCGCCGGAGACTCAACTCGCGTTCCGACGGCTGCTGGAAGCGCGGGCCGACGGGCGGCCGCAGGTCGTGGTGATCGACGACCTGCAGTGGGCCGAGCCGGTGTTCGTCGACCTCGTCGAGCACGTGGCGGACCTCTCGCGTGACGCGCCGATCTTCCTGCTCTGCATCGCCAGGACGGAGCTGCTCGATTCGAGGCCGGACTGGGGCGGCGGCAAGCTCAACGCGACGTCGCTCCTGCTCGAGCCGCTGGGGGCCGGCGACTGCGCGGAGTTGATCGAGCGCCTCGGCACGGATGCACTCGACGCCGGGCTGCGTGAGCGGATCACCGTGGCTTCGGCGGGCAACCCGCTCTACGTCGAGGAGATGCTCGCGATGGTTCGTGAGCATGGCGGAGAGGGCGAGATCCTCGTCCCGCCGACGATCCACGCTCTCCTGCAGGCGCGCATCGATTCGCTCGACGGCGACGTCCGCGTGGTGATGGAACGCGGATCCGTCGAGGGAGAGGTCTTCCACCGCGGCTCGGTCGCAGTCCTCTCTCCGGATCCTGTCCGCACCGAGGTCGAGTCGCACCTCGCGACGCTCGTGCGCAAGGAGCTCATCCGCTCCACGTCGCCTATCTACCCCGAGGACGAGGGCTTCCGGTTCCGCCACCTCCTGATCCGCGATGCTGCCTACGAGTCGCTGCCGAAGGCGACACGCGCCGAATTGCACGAGTCCTTCGCCAGGTGGCTCGCGACCCATGACCTCGTGGAGATCGACGAGATCGTCGGCTACCACCTCGAGCAGGCGCACCGCTACCGATCGGAGCTCGACCCGGCGGATCCCGAGCTCTCGGAGCTCGGACGCCGTGCCGCCCGTCATCTCGCGCCGGCCGGCCAGGCGGCGATGGACCGCGGCGACTGGGGCGCCGCCCGCGGGCTCCTACGACGCGCTCGGAATCTCGTTCCCGAGGGGTCGGACGAGCGTGCGTCGCTCGGGCCGGATCTGGCGCTGACCCTGCAGGAGGTGGGCGAGAACGCGGAAGCGGTCGCGGTTGCCGAAGAGGCGGCGCGCGCAGAAGACCCCGTCATCCGCGCACGTGGCGTGATCGCAATCGCCGATGCGCTGGGATTCGGTGCGGGTGAGTTCGAGCACGAGCTCATGGCCCGGGCCGAAGAGGCGCGCGCGACGCTGGAGATGGCCGGCGACGAGCTCGGTCTCGCGCAGTACTGGCGCTTGCGTGGATACAGCTACTGGGCGCGCCTCCAGGCTGCAAAGGCGCGCGAGGCCTGGGAGCGAGCGCTCGCGCACGCGGTGGCGGCGGGCGCTCACCGGCTCCAGGTCGAGCTTCAGAACTACATCCTGAGCGCCGTCCACCTCGGACCAACGCCCGTGGCAGAAGCACTCCCGATCGCGCGTGCAGCGCTCGAGCGCGCCACGCCCTCGTCGCTTGCGGAAGCGTCGGCGCTGCGTGCCGTGGGGATGCTTCGCGGATGCGAGGGCTTCGTCGACGAGGCGCGTGAGCTCCACGAGCGCGGCCGCGAAACGTTTCACGAGGCGGGGCTCCAGGTCACTGCTGCCGGCTGGGCGATGGCGCAGAGCGAGATCGAGTGGCGCGCGGGAGACCTGGAGGCACAGGAGCGTGTATTGCGGGAAGCCGTCGAGATCCTCGATCGGCTCCAGGATCAGTTCTTCTACTCGACGGTCTCGCTCAGGCTCGCCGATTGCCTGCTGCTCCGGCGACGGGCAGACGACCCGGAAGTCGCCGCGATCACCGCCGCCGCCCGTGAGCGCACGTTGCCGGGCGACCTGGTCAACTTTCTGTACCTCGACAGCATCGAGGCACGGCGCCTCGCACACGAGGGCAGCGCGGACGAGGCCGTCGACCTGGCTCGCCGCGCAGCCGAGAACGCCGAGACGACCGACAATTTCGACGTTCGCAGCCACGTTTGGAGCGCGCTCGCCGAGACGCTCCACGTCGTCGGCGAGGCGTCCGAGGCAGGTCGCGCCGCCGATCGGGCCGTCGCCATCCGCACGGCGAAGGGCGACGTGGCGGGAGCGGCCGTCCTCGAGCGCTGGTTGCGAGAGCGGGGCGTCTCGAGCGGATGACTGCTGTCGAGAGGCCCTGGTAACGTCCTTCCATGGAGACCGAGTTCCGCCAGGACGAGATCGAGCGCCTCGTCGCGTTCGAGCGGAAGTTCGGCAAGGACGGGCTCACGTTCGACGACGTGCTCCTGCTTCCGGCGGAGTCCCACGTCCTCCCGAACGACGTCTCGACGGTCACGCGCCTGACGCCGTCGATCTCGCTGAACATCCCGCTCATTTCGGCCGCGATGGACACGGTGACGGAAGCGCGGCTCGCGATCGCGCTGGCGCGCGAGGGCGGTCTCGGGATCGTCCATCGCAACTTCTCGATCGAGGACCAGGTGGCGGAGGTCGACAAGGTGAAGCGCTCGGAGTCCGGGATGATCGTGGAGCCGGTCACGCTCATGCCCGACCACACCGTGGCAGAGGCGCTCGAGCTGATGGAGCGCTATCGGATCTCGGGCGTCCCGATCACGGACGAAGCGGGCGTCCTCGTCGGCATCCTCACGAATCGCGATCTCCGCTTCGAGACGGACTCCTCGCAGCCGGTGTCGGCGCTGATGACGGCGCGCAACCTGGTCACCGCTCCGGTCGGGACGACGCTGGCGGAGGCCGAGGCGATCCTCCACCGCAACAAGATCGAGAAGCTCCCGGTCGTCGACGCGGACGGCCGCCTGAAGGGGCTCATCACCGTCAAGGACATCTCGAAGCGAATCAGGTACCCGGACGCGACCAAGGACTCGCAGGGCCGGCTTCGCGTCGGCGCGGCAGTCGGCGTGGGCTCGGACGCGCTCGAACGGGCGGCCGCGCTCGTCGACGCCGAGGTCGACGTCCTCGTCGTCGACACGGCGCACGGCCACTCGCACGGCGTGCTCGACGTCGTCCGCAAGCTGAAGGGCGAGCACGACATCGAGCTGATCGCGGGCAACATCTCGACCGGCGACGGCGCGCTCGCACTGGCCGACGCGGGTGCGGACGCGGTGAAGGTCGGGCAAGGTCCGGGGTCGATCTGCACGACCCGAGTGGTCGCCGGCGTGGGCGTCCCCCAGGTCACTGCCGTGTACGACGCCGTACAGGCGCTCGAGGGGCAGGGCATCCCGCTGATCGCCGACGGTGGCATCCGCAACTCCGGCGACATCGCGAAGGCCATCGCCTCGGGCGCCGACGTCGTGATGCTCGGCTCGATGTTCGCGGGAACGGACGAGGCGCCCGGCGAGGTGATCGTCGCGCAGGGCGAGCGGTTCAAGGAGTACCGCGGGATGGGCTCGCTCGGCGCGATGAAGGCGCGATCCTTCTCGAAGGACCGCTACTTCCAGGGCGACGTCGAGGACGTCGAGAAGCTCATCCCGGAGGGCATCGAGGGCCGCGTCCCGTACAAGGGCCCGCTCGCGCCGATCGTGCACCAGGTGGTGGGCGGGCTGCGGCAGTCGATGGGCTACTGCGGCGCCGCGACGATCGAGGACATGAAGACTCGCACGCGCTTCACACGGATCACACCGGCGGGGCTCCTCGAGAGCCATCCGCACGGCGTGACCATCACCAAGGACGCGCCGAACTACCGCCGCTGATGGCCGAGGTCGTCGCGCTCCCGACCACCGAGGCCCCGCCCGAGGAACGTCCGGTCCTGGTCGTCGACCTCGGCGGCCAGTACAGCCAGCTCATCGCACGGCGCGTCCGCGAGGCGCGCGTCTACTCGGAGCTCGTCGGGCACCGGCTGTCCGCGGCCGACGTGACGGCGCGGAGACCGGCGGCGCTGATCCTCTCCGGCGGGCCGGCGTCGGTCTACGCAGATGGGGCACCCGACCTGGACACGGGAATCTTCGAGCTCGGCATCCCGACGCTCGGCATCTGCTACGGCATGCAGCTCATGGCGCGCGACCTGGGCGGCGAGGTCGAGCGGACCGGCGCGTCCGAGTTCGGGAAGGCCGAGCTGGAGGCCTCCGAGTCCGAGCTCTTCCAGGACCTGCCGCCCGAGCAGACCGTCTGGATGAGCCACCGCGACTCCGTGACCGCAGCGCCGGTGGGGGCGGAGGTGACCGCGAGCTCGCCGTCCACGCCGATCGCCGCCTTCGAGGATCGTGCGCGCCGCCTGTACGGGGTCCAGTTCCACCCCGAGGTCGTCCACACGCCGCACGGGCAGGAGATCCTGAAGAACTTCCTGTACGAGGTGGCGGATGCGCCGCCGACGTGGACACCTGCGGCGGTGATAGAGGAGCAGGTGGAGCGGATCCGCGCCGCGATCGGCGGCGAGCGCGTCCTCTGCGCGCTCTCGGGCGGCGTCGACTCCGCGGTCGCCGCGCTCCTCGTGCACAAGGCCGTCGGGGACCAGCTGACGTGCGTGTTCGTCGACCACGGCCTGCTGCGCGAGAACGAGGCCGAGCAGGTGGTCGAGACGTTCTCCGGCCACTTCCGCGTCCCCCTCGTCCACGTGCAGGCGCAGCGCCGTTTCCTCGACCGGCTCGCCGGGGTCTCCGACCCGGAGGAGAAGCGCAAGATCGTCGGCGAGGAGTTCATCCGCGTCTTCGAGGAGGAGGCCGAGAAGCTCGGAGACGTGCGCTTCCTCGTCCAGGGGACGCTCTACTCGGACGTCATCGAGTCGGGCGGCGCGGACGACGGCGTGGCCGCCAAGATCAAGTCGCACCACAACGTCGGCGGGCTCCCCGAGGACATGGAGATGGAGCTCGTCGAGCCGCTCCGGCTGCTCTTCAAGGACGAGGTGCGGCGTGTCGGCGAGGAGCTCGGGCTTCCCGAGCGGATGGTGTGGCGCCAGCCCTTCCCCGGCCCGGGGCTCGCGATCCGGATCATCGGCGATGTCACGGAGGAGCGGCTCGCGATCCTGCGGCGCGCGGACGCGGTCCTGCTCGAGGAGATCCGCCGGGCGGATCTCTACCGCGACCTCTGGCAGAGCTTCGCCGTGCTCCCGGCGATCCGCTCGGTCGGTGTGCAGGGCGACGAGCGGACGTATGCCTATCCGGTCGTCATCCGCGCCGTGACGTCGGAGGACGCGATGACCGCCGACTGGGCGCGCCTGCCCTACGAGCTGCTGGAGCGGATGTCGCAGCGCATCATCAACGAAGTCGTCGGCATCAACCGCGTGGCCTACGACATCACGTCC
>DASUCI010000333.1:0-3636 GCA_035762825.1 Gaiellaceae bacterium
GTCGCCCAGACGACGTCCAACGGTACGCACTAGCGCTCCGGGCCTATGTCCTCGGCAACGAGGCCGTAGAGGACGCCGTCGACCCACTCGTCGTTCCGCCAGTAGGCCTTGCGGCGCACGCCCTCGTGCACGAAGCCCGAGCGCTCCGCGTGCCGCATGGCTCGCTCGTTGAAGCCGTAGATCTCCATCTGGAGACGATGGAACCCGAGCTCGTCGAGCAGGTGTCGCTGGAAGAGCGTCGCCGCGGTGTCCGCAACCTTGGCGCCACGAAAGTCCGGGTGCACGGCGAGACCGCCGAGGTTGGCGATCCTGCTCCGGACGTTCACGCGCTCGAACCGCATCGTCCCTGCGCGCTCGCCGTCGACCTCGATCAGGAACACGCCGAATGCGTCGGGCTCGGCCTCCGAGCGGTCGATCTCGCCGAGGATGTCCTCGCGACCCTTCGCCCGCACGGCGGCGAGGAACGGCTCGACGTCCTCGTGTGTGACGAGCTCGGCGATGAAGTCGGCGTCGTCAGCGCGCGCCCGTCGGATCCCGACCTTCACGCCGGTGTCTCCTGCACGCGGACGCCGAAGAAGCGCTGGCCGGAGGCGAGCGCGGCTCCGACGACGATGAGCGCGAACCCGAGGAGCATCGCCGTCGTGACCGGCTCGTCGAGAAGGAGCGCCCCGTACACGACCGCGAAGGCCGGCATGAGGTAGGTGACGATCGAGAGCTTCCGGCTGCCGTGCAGGCGCAGCACGCGGAAGAGGAGCAGCTGGCCGGCGAAGGTCGGGATCAGGATGAGGCCGACGAGGCCCGCGACCGCGTCCGACCCGGGCAGCTCGCGCGGGGGGTCGAGAACGGCGAGCGGCAGGAGCACGAGCGCCGCGGCGAGCATGTTGCCCGTAGCCAGGACCGGCCCGGCGACGTCGCGGATCTGCAGCTGACCGTAGACGCCGCCCGCCGCGTACGACAGGGACGAGAGGACGACCGCGAGCGTGCCTGCGATCACCCACCATCCGCCCCCTGCGTCGAGACCGGTGAGCGCCGCCACCCCGAGGAAGCCGAGAGCGACACCCGCGATGCGAACCGCTCCCACGTGCTCGTGCGGGAGAAAGCGGGCCGCGAGCAGGAACGTGAAGATCGGCACCGTCGACTGCGCGATGCCCGCGACGCTCGAGTCGATGTGCGTCTCGCCCCACGCGACGAGCGCCATCGGCACCGCGGCGTTGATCACGCCCAGCACGAGGCAAGGCAGCCAGGCGGCGCGAAGCTCGGCAACCGCGCGGGTCGCTCCCATGCGCCAGGCGAGGTACGCAAACAGCAGAGCTCCGGCCAGGAGCACGCGCAGCTCCGTCATCGCCGCCGGCGGGATGTCCTCGACCGCGAGCTTGATGAAGAGGTACGACGCGCCCCACATGGCCGCGAGGAGGAGGATCAGCGGCCAGTACCCGCGCACGCGCTGAGGCTATCCGTCGGCTGCGGTCAGGCAGCGACGCTACGCTGACGTCCTGACCAGCGTGACGGATCCGGCGCTCCATCGCGCACTCGGTCTGACCGACGGAGAGTTCGAGCGAATCCGCACGCTTCTGGGCCGTGACCCGAACGACTTCGAGCTCGCGGTGTTCTCGCTCCTCTGGTCGGAGCACTGCGGCTACAAGCACTCGGCGCTCCTCCTGAAGCGGCTGCCGTCGACCGGGCCGCGCGTGCTGCAGGGTCCTGGCGAGAACGCCGGCGTGCTCGACCTCGGGGACGGGCAGGCCGTGGCGTTCAAGGTGGAGAGCCACAACCACCCCTCGGCCGTCGAGCCCTTCCAGGGCGCCGCGACCGGGGTCGGCGGCATCCTCCGCGACATCGTCGCGATGGGCGCGCGCCCGGTGGCCCTGCTCGACGGCTTGCGCTTCGCCGAGCCCGACTGGCACTTCTCCCGAGCTGTCGGCGGGATCGGCCACTACGGCAACTGCGTGGGCGTTCCGACGGTCGGCGGCGAGTCGGTCTTCGACGAGGCGTATCGCGACAACTGCCTCGTCAACGCGATGTGCGTCGGGCTGCGCCCCGCCGAGCGGCTCCTGCGCGCGAAGGCGACCGCAGCCGGGCAGCTCGTCGTCCTCTATGGTGCGACGACCGGCCGCGACGGGATCGGCGGCGCGTCCGTGCTCGCAAGCCAGGAGCTCGACGACGCTGCGGCGGACAAGCGTCCGTCGGTGCAGATCGGCGACCCGTTCACCGGGAAGAAGCTCATCGAGGCGTCGGTCGAGCTCACGTCGTTCGGGCTCGTCGAGTCGCTGCAGGACTGCGGTGCCGCGGGCATCGCCTCGTCGCTGTCCGAGATGGCGGCCGAGTTCGGGATCGACGTCCAGCTCGACCGCGTCCCGCTCCGCGAGGAGGGGATGGAGCCCTGGGAGGTGATGATCTCCGAGAGTCAGGAGCGGATGATCGCGATCGTCCGCCCGCAGACGCTCGAGGCGGTCGAGGCCGTCCTCGAGCGGTGGGAGCTCGAGCACGCCGTCGTCGGCGAGGTGACCGCGACCGGGAAGCTCCGCGCGTTGTGGCACGAAGACGTCGTCGGCGAGATCCCGGCTCGACTCCTCACCGACGAGTGTCCGCGCTACGAGGTGGGGCAGACGCGGCGCGCGGCGACCCCCGAGCGCGCGATCGTCGCTGCGCCGTCTGCACACGACGCGCTCGTCGAGCTCCTCGCCTCACCCGCGATCCGGAGTCGTCGCTTCGTATTTCGCCGTTACGACCAGCTCGTCGGCTCGCGAACCGTGCGCCGACCGGGTCTGGATGCGGCCGTGATCCGGTTGCGTCCGTCCATGCGCGGCCTCGCCGTCTCGCTCGACGGGCAGGGGCGCATCGCTCGCCTGGATCCGTTCGCCGGGGGCGCGCTCGCGGTGCTCGAGGCGGCGCGCAACGTCGCCTGCGTCGGTGGCGAGCCGATCGGCTTCACGGATTGCCTCAACTTCGGGAACCCGGAGAAGCCCGAGATCGGCTGGGAGCTCGCACAGGCGATCGACGGCATCGCGGCCGCCGCAGACGCCGTCGGCGCGCCCGTTGTCTCCGGGAACGTGTCGCTGTACAACGAGACGAACGGACGCGCGATCCACCCGACGCCGGTCGTCGGGGCCGTCGGTCTCGTCGAGGACGTGTGTCGCGTGCCGAAGGCCTGGAACGAGGGCGACGTGCTGTACGCCGCTTTCGCGTCGCCGGCGTCGCTCGCGGGCTCGGAGTACCAGGCCCGCTTCGGCGAGGTTGGTGGCACGCCGGCGCCGCTCGATCTCGCTGCCGAGGCCCGCCTGGTCGCGTTCCTCTGGCACGCGGCGCCGCTCGCGACGCTGACGCACGACGCCTCGGAAGGCGGTCTCGCCGTGTGTCTCGCCGAGTCGGCGATCTTCTCGGGGCTCGGAGCCGCGCTCGACTTGCGTGACGACCCGGTCGAGCTGTTCGGCGAGGTGGGCGGGCGGGCGATCGTCGCGTGCGCGCCGGGCGACGCCTCCGAGCTCGAGTCGGTTGCGTCCGGGTTGGGCGTCCCGCTCAGGCGCGTCGGCGAGGCGGGCGGCGGTACCCTGCTGGGAGTGGAGCTCCAGCGCCTTCGTAGCGCGTGGGAGGAAAGCGACTGATGTGCGGGGTCTTCGGGATTCGTTCGGAGGAGCG